>PANU01000099.1 GCA_002707745.1 Flavobacteriaceae bacterium | reverse complement strand
TAAAAAATCATTTTTTAAGCGATGGTCTGGTACAGGAGTTATACAAAGAGATAAAAGCATTTTTTGCACTCCCTTTAGAAACCAAACGCACCTATGAAATTGAAGGTTTGGGAGGACAGCGAGGCTATGTATCTTTCGGAAAAGAACACGCTAAAGGAAAAAAAGAAGGGGATTTAAAAGAATTCTGGCACTTTGGACAGGAGCCAGATGCCGAAGCAGATTTAATAGATGAGTATCCAGAAAACGTAGAAGTAACAGAACTGCCCGATTTCAACAAAACAGGGATGGAAGCCTACCGAATGCTTGAAAAAACAGGGATTTATGTTCTAAGAGCTTTAGCACTATATATAGGTGTAGACGAACATTATTTTGATCACTGGGCCTCTAACGGTAACAGTATTCTGCGGCCTATCCACTACCCTCCTATCACCGAAGAACCCAAGGGAGCTGTGCGCGCGGGAGCTCATGGCGATATCAATCTCATTACGTTATTAATGGGAGCTTCTACTGGAGGACTGCAGGTATTACGAAAAGATGGCGAATGGATTGACGCTATCCCGGAAGAAGATGAACTTGTGATTAATGTTGGCGATATGCTGGAACGACTTACCAATAATAAGCTACGCTCCACAATTCACCGTGTTGTAAATCCGCCAAAAGAAGAATGGGGCAATCCGCGGTATTCTATTCCATTTTTTATGCACCCAAGAAGCGATATGGATTTAAGCTGTATGCCGGAGTGTGTAGATGAGGCACACCCAAAAGCCTTTAAAGATATTACTGCTGGAGCTTTTTTACACCAGCGACTGGTGGAAATTGGGCTTATTAAAAAATAATTTAGAATGCAGAATTATGAATTCAGAAAAATAGTATGCTGAATTCAGCTTTCAAACTTTATTATTGAGAAATGGACTTACAAGATCAACTTAAAAACTTATTCCCAGATCACGAACCACAGGAATCTCCTCAAAAGGAAGAAGAGTCTACTGTGTGGTTGCAGGACGACCCTTTGCTCTGTAAATACGAAAAACGAAAAGGCAAACCCATTACTATAATTGACGGCTATACCGGGGCTCAAAGTGATTTTAAACAACTCGCTAAAGAGCTTAAAACCATGCTGGGCGTGGGAGGCAGCTTTAAAAATGAGCAAATTATTATCCAGGGTGATTACCGGAAACAAATTATGGAGTTTTTAAAGGAGAAAGGTTTTAAGACCAAGCGGGTTGGTGGATGAAATTAATAGCAATACCAGTTTATAGCATTAATAATCTTGAATTTAAACTTTGAATAACAAATTGATTCCGAAAAGCGAACTTATCCTAAATGATGACGGGAGCATCTATCACTTAAATCTAAAGCCAGAGGATATAGCCACTACTATTATTACTGTGGGCGACCCTGATCGTGTAGCGGATGTGACACAATATTTTGACACCATTGAAGCTACTGTCCAGAAGCGGGAGTTTAAAACGCAAACCGGCACCTATAAAGGCAAACGGCTTACTGTGATTTCAACAGGGATTGGAACCGATAATATTGATATTGTTTTTAATGAATTGGATGCGTTGGTGAATATCGATTTAAATACCAGAACAGTAAAAAACAATTTTACCCAGCTTACCTTTATACGTATAGGGACTTCGGGTGCCATCCAGCCTGAAATTGAAATGGATAGTTTTTTGGTTTCTGAAATAGCTATCGGATTTGATAATTTGCTGCATTTTTATAAGGATACAGAATTTTTAGATACCCAATTTGCTGAAGCTTTTGTAAACCACAGTAACTGGAACTCTCACAAATCTACTCCTTATGTGGTTGCGGCAGATGAAGCTTTACATTCCTTTTTTTCAAGCAATAGTTTTAAAACAGGAATCACCGCTACCAACGTAGGATTTTATGGACCCCAAGGACGAAAACTTCGGTTGGCGCTGCAAGATGAAATGTTAAATGCTAAACTGCAAAGCTTTCAGTACAACAATGCAGTTATTACCAATTTAGAAATGGAAACCTCTGGGATGTACGGTATGGCAAGATTATTGGGACATCGAGCTGTATCTTTAAATGCTATTTTAGCAAATAGAACCCGTGGAGATTTCAGCAAAAATCCTAAAGACACGATAGATAAACTTATTTCAAAAACATTAGAACTGCTTGTTCATGAAAAATTTTAAAATTGGCGGCGTGCCGGAACATTTCAACTTACCCTGGTATATTACTCTTAAAAATAAGGAGTACCAGCAGGAAGGTATAAACTTACGTTGGATAGATTACCACGGAGGCACAGGTGACATGTGTAAGGCATT
Source organism: Flavobacteriaceae bacterium (assembly GCA_002707745.1). GTDB lineage: Bacteria > Bacteroidota > Bacteroidia > Flavobacteriales > Flavobacteriaceae > Marinirhabdus. The sequence continues at coordinate 20,111 of PANU01000099.1, read as the reverse complement.
ACGCGAGGGAGAAATAGACATGGCTGTAATCCTTACAGAAGGAATAATTAGGGATATTGTAAATGGAAACCCCTCCAAAATTGTGCAGGGTTTTATACAGTCGCCATTAATTTGGGGAATTCATGTGGCCGAAAATTCAGCGTATCAAACTATCGATCATTTAAAAGGAACAGCCTGTGCTATTAGCAGGTATGGATCTGGTTCTCACTTAATGGCCTATGTAAATGCCGAGAATGAAGGCTGGGATCTTGAAAAAGACCTGAATTTTGAAGTAATTAAAAGTCTTGAAGGTGCGCTAGAAGAACTACCAAAAGGTAATGGAGATTACTTTATGTGGGAAAAATTTACCACCAAACCCTATGTAGACGATGGTCCGTTTAGACGTGTGGGAGAATGCCCTACGCCCTGGCCATGTTTTGTGATTGCAGTGCGCGATAAGGTGTTGCAGGAAGATGCGCTTAGTATTAATACCATACTGGAGATTATTAACAGAACAACCGCAGAATTTAAGGACATCCCAAGTATTGACAGGATGATAAGCAACCGCTACCAACAAAAACTGGAAGACGTACAGCAGTGGCTTTCGTTAACACAATGGAGCCAGCAACAGCTCACTTCTACGGAAGTTTCACGGGTTCAAAAAAAATTAGTGCAACTGGAACTCATAACAAAGGAGGTGCCTTTGGCTAGAATTTTAAGATAAGTAGATTACTTACTAAAGGTATAACAACCCCAGGCATCATCTGTTTACTAGTATGGGATGTATAAAAAACCAGTAATTTTTTTAAACTTTTTATAGTGTACGCAACCTTTTAATAACCCCTACATCTTACTACTATAAAAGTAAGATCATGAGTATATTTTTCATCATTTTAGGGGCCTTGCTTGTAACTAACTTTCTTTTGTTACAATTTAGCTGTAATGCTACCGAGCAAGAAGGAACTGAAGATTAGGCACTCCTCACCTATTCTTCTTTAAAGAACGTATCAAGATACGAACTTCTGTTTTTTAACCAGTTTAGCATATACGTTAGGTGTTCTTCCTCATGGGTTTTATCCCACGCAAGCACATCCCTTTCGTATTTTTTTTCGTTTAATAATTCGGTGTAGATTTCTCTTATCCTAGCTTCTAAGGCTTTATCGGCAAACGAAGAAGCACGTAATTCCGTCCAACGCTGGTTCATTTTACTTTTTAATGCTGCATTGTTTTGCATCCTGTCAAATAGATTATTACTTAAAATATCATCGGTAGTTGGAATTCTTTTACCAGCTTGTATGGTTCCTAACACACCATCCATATCCCACGGCACTATAAAATAAGGAGTTTCTGTATTGTACTTAGCGAGGTAAAAGTTCTTACCCACATTATCTGTTGCTCGAATTAAATTAACGAACAAAAAATAATCTATCAGGTTATCCACATTAAAATAGCTTGGTAGTTGCGTTGCAAATTGGGTGTCATTACTAGTAGTTACAAAGGTAATGGCCTCATGAAGGTTGTTGTAATGTGCTGTATAATCTTCATACGGGTATTCCATCTCCCACCCGGCCCAGGTTGGCAAAGAGTTTTTAAAATCGGGTGCGCCCTTAAATGACGTTCCCGGGTCGTAATACCCGGCTTTAAACAATTCGCCCCGGATGGTATCTCCTTTTTTCTTTTTTAACTTTAATAAACCGCGGTTAATTTTTTCCGATACCAGGTAAATACCCCTGTATTCATTATTCACAAATAAATCTACATAAAACCCATCGACTGTAGCACGTGCTTTCTTTTCTTCGGAAGCGTAGTGCGGGGTATGGATTTCCTTCCATAATTTTTGAGAAGTATAGGCCCGGAGCAATAATGGTTCGTTGTACAAACCGTCCAGAATGATATCATCGTCTTCCCTCAGTTTTTTTAGTTTAATATCTTTTTGTCCTTTAGAAACCGAATCGGTGTAAAACTCAACATTAAAAGATTTCTTCGGATAGGTAAGTGAAAGGTTTCCTCGCAAATCCATCCCAATGACACTTGTAAACGTAGTATCTGCATCAAAATAACGAAAATGTCCTAATACTCTGGGATGTTTTGTTAAACTATCTTTTACGTGTATAGCAAGTATAGGCGACTTTGTTATGAAAAGTTTATACGCTGCTCCATCTTTATCTACTGTATAGCTTTCGGTGTCTTTTAGTCCGTTGGCAGGAGCTGTAAAGGAATATTTTTCATCCAACTGAAGCGTGGTTACCTCGTGGTTTACATCATCCTCTACATCAATATTGAGCACAATAATCTTTTTGTTATGGTCTATCTGGTAACTATTTTTGGTGGGTGTGAAGATGGGTGAATTTTGTCCACAGGCTATTAGGGTAACACAAAAGGTTACTAATAATGTAAGTTGTTTTGTAGTTTTCATGGTAGTGTTAAAATCAATTTTCATTCCGTTTACCAGTTTATAGGTTCTTTTTGGTTGTTTTTGAGATAGGTATTGGTCTTACTGAAATGGTTATTCCCAAACCAGTGGCCTTTATTGGCGCTCATGGGGGAAGGATGTCCGCTCCTTAAAACAAGGTGCTTTGCGGTATCTATTTTAGCACCTTTCTTTTTTGCGTAATTTCCCCATAGCAAAAATACCAAACCTTCCCGCGCTTCTGATAGTTTTGAGATTACTGCATCTGTAAATTGTTCCCAGCCCTTTCGCTGATGACTCCCCGCCTGGCGTTCCTGTACTGTTAAGGTGGCATTTAATAAAAGAACACCTTGATTAGCCCACTGCTCCAAATTTCCAGAAACAGGTCCTGAAACTCCTAAATCATTCTCCAGTTCCTTCACTATATTTTTCAGGGAAGGAGGCTTTGGGACACCTTCGGTTACTGAAAAGCACAAACCATTAGCCTGTCCTGCACCGTGATACGGATCTTGTCCTAATACAACCACTTTTACGTCGTTAAAAGGGGTGTAATTAAAAGCAGCAAAAATTCTGTTTTCAGGAGGATAACAGGTATTTTCTGCATATGCATTCTCTATAAATTGAAGGAGCTTAGAGAAATAAGGTTTCTCAAATTCTGAAGCTAAAACCTGCTTCCAACTCGCTTCAATTTTAAGTTCCATTATCGTACTTTTGTGTAAAATTACACACCTCCACCCTTTTTAGGAAGTGTTTGTGAAAAATTTGTGTTTACATCCATTGTTAAATTTGCGATTTTAGTTGAATTCAAAATGAATAGCAAAATTTTAAATGGACTGCGTTGAAAATAGTTTCATTACTGGAAAAACTATGGTTAAGATTGATAAAAAAACATTAGAAGATGTAGAGTTTCCGAAGGTTTTGGAACAGGTTTCAGAGTTTTGTATTACAGATCCTGGCAACAAGAAAGTACTAAACATTACGCCGTTTAAAAATTCCGAAAACGTATTACCCTCCCTAAAGCGTGTTAAAGAATTTACAGCCTCTTTTGGTAGCGACTCCCCTATTCCCAATCACGGTTTTGAGCCTATCTTTAAAGAATTACAATTATTAGAGATTGAAAACAGCAGTCTGGAAAGTTTCAGCTTTAGAAAGTTACTGGCACTTGCAGAAACCACAGAAATTTTACTGAAATTTTTTAAAAAGTTTGAAGAATTTTATATTTCGCTGCAAACCTATTCAGCACAAATTGAATACACCCCGCGCATAGCTGAGAAAATCAAGAAAATTTTTGATAAATACGGTATTGTAAAGGACGAAGCATCTGCCGAATTAGGGACTATTAGACGCAGACTTAATGTAGTAAAGGGACAGATAAACACATCGTTTACAAAAGCACTAAGCAAGTATACAGGTTCCGATTATTTAGACGATATCCGAGAAACCATTGTGGATAACCGCAGGGTTTTAGCAGTTAAAGCCATGCATCGCCGTAAAATAAAAGGAGCTGTGTTGGGGCAATCCAAAACAGGAAGTATTGTGTATATGGAACCACAGGAAACCCTGGAATATGCCAATGAATTAAGCAATCTTATTTATGAAGAAACCGAGGAGATAAAACGAATTTTAAAAGCCCTTACGGAATTTGTACGGCCCTACAACCATCACTTAGCTTCCTATCAGGAATACCTTACACAAATAGACGCCATATACGCAAAAGCAAAATATGCGCTTACTATTGATGGGGTCCTCCCCTTACTCACCACAAACAGAGTAGTATCCCTGATAAATGCCTACCATCCATTATTGTTAGTTTCTAATAAAAAACGAAAAGAGAAAACCTACCCACAAACCATCCAACTATCACATGATAAGCGAATTATTGTAATTTCGGGACCCAATGCAGGAGGAAAAAGTATCACGCTAAAAACAGTGGGACTCTTACAGCTAATGCTTCAAAGCGGACTTTTAATTCCTGTGGAACCACAAAGTGAAATTTGTTTTTTTGACCGTGTTTTAACCGATATTGGCGACAACCAAAGCATTGAGAATCATTTAAGTACTTATAGCTACCGGTTAAAAAAAATGAATCAGTTTTTTAAAAAGTGCAACAAAAACACTTTGTTTTTGATAGATGAATTTGGTACAGGAAGTGATCCGGAATTAGGGGGCGCACTGGCTGAAACTTTTCTGGAAGTTTTTTATGAGCGGGAAGCCTTTGGAATTATTACCACCCATTATGCCAATTTAAAGTTACTGGCAAATGAACTCCCACACGCTGTAAATGCCAATATGCAGTTTGACAGCAAATCCCTTGCTCCTATTTACAAATTACAAATGGGCGAAGCTGGTAGTTCCTTTACATTTGAAGTAGCTCAAAAAAATGGTATCCCCTATAGTCTCATCAATAAATCGAAGAAAAAGATTGAGCGTGGTAAAATACGTTTCGACAAGACTATTGCTAACCTTCAAAAAGAACGCTCTAAACTTCGGAAGACCTCCGAAAGCCTTGAAACTTCAGCAGAAAAAGCACGTAAGGAAAGTAAACAGCTGGCCGAAGTGAATGCAAAAGTACAGGAAAAACTCGAAAGCTATCAGGAACTCTACGATGCCAATCAGAAACTAATTACCCTGGGACGTAAATTTGACAGCCTGGCTGATAAGTTTTTTAATAACAAACAAAAAAAACAATTGTTGGAAGAGCTGTTTAAAATGGTACTAACCGAAAACAGTAAACGTAAAAAACTCGCACCCAAACAGAAAAAAGCCGTAAAAAAACAAAAGCACGAACTTAAACAGGAAGTGGAACAAAAAGTGGCAGTAATTAGAAAGGAAAAGAAAAAAGAGAAAGCCGAAGCTAAAAAAGCCCCGCCTCCAAAACCTAAAGTAACCCTGAAAGTTGGTGACAGAGTGCGTATGATCGACGGTCGAGCCATTGGTACAATTGACGCCATAGAAAAAAATAAAGCTTTTGTAAATTATGGAATGTTTACAACCAACGTGAGTTTAAATGAATTGGAGAAGGTCTGAATTAGATACATCCCAATGCACGGGAAGCTACCTCAAATTTTATCAGTATAAGTATTTACCTTGAAATTGCTGACAAAAAATGATATGGAACTAGAAAAAAATCATAAAATAATTCTTTTTGACGGGGTTTGTAACCTTTGCAATACTTCAGTTACGTTTGTAATTAAACGGGACAAGAAGGATGTTTTTCGGTTTGCAGCATTGCAGGAAGCACCAGGGCAATCGCTGCTAACTAAATTCAATATAGATACTGCAGAAACTGATTCTATAATTCTGGTTGATGGAGAAAGAGCCTATACAAAATCTACCGCAGCCTTAAAAATTGCACGTCATCTGGGGGGCTTCTACCCGTTGCTGTATGGTTTTATAATTGTTCCTGCGTTTATACGTAACTGGATATACGACTACGTTGCTAAAAACAGATATACCTGGTATGGAAAGAAAGAAAGCTGTATGATCCCTACCCCTGAGTTGCGGAGTAAGTTTTTGTAAAATGATTGTAAAAGTAGTGGTAGCTGGTAAAACCTCTATAAGTACATTGAGAAAAAAATAACACGTATTTTTTATTTCTATACAACTGTATAAAATCAAGAAATCAATACAAACTAGTAGTATAGCGTGAAATAATGTAAAGCAATAGCACCACAAACGTATTATTCATTGCATGAAAGACCATAGGAGCTACTAAGCCATCGGTTTTTTTACTTACATACCCGGTAATTAAACCGAATAACAGATAAAAAGGAAATAAAACAAATGAAAAATGCACCACGGCAAACAAAACAGATTGCAATATATTTGCCCGTGCATGTCCTATATACTTGCTGGTGCTTTTTAAAATAATACCTCTAAATATAATTTCTTCATAAAACGGTGCCAGTATTCCCACAATAAAAATAGTGAGCCAAATGCCTTTTTCATTGAGCATCAGGGTAATTTCTTCTTTCATACTGGCCAGTTCCATAAAAACAGTACCTTCTGAAACATCCACAACAGACCCGTAAAGCTTTAAGAAAAACAGATTAAATAGGTAAAAAAGAAAACTAGCTCCTATGATTTTAGGGAAAGACCATTTTGAACGAATTAGAAACTGAACTCGTTTTTTATTTAAGAATACGAGCGCGGCTACCAGCATTGCAAAAGCAAAAAATATGATCTCGTTAGGATTGGTTAGTTCACTTTCAGTTTCATAGTATACCTCGGTGCCTATACTAAAATAACTATTTATAAAATCCTGATAGTAAAAAAGTAGGACTACTACTAATTGAACAGCTAAATAGGCAAAACTTACCAGCCAGAAATGCTTTAGATTCCACAGGGGTTTCCCTTTGTACGTCCAGTGAAAATATTTGTTAGCGCTATATACAGGCAGCACCCATATAAAAGGAAGTAAAAAAAGAATCACAAACGCAAGTAGTAACATATACATATGTGTAATTCCAATCCACGATAGCCCCTGTAACGGATTCTTTAAAAAAATCCGCAATTGCTTTACGCCTAGAAAATCATCGTAATAATCTTCTTCCTGCATCCGTTTGTAACTTTCCAGCGCTACTTGGGCCGAAGAATAGGAGATATCATGGTTAAGTAATTTTTGTAATGAACTTGCTTTTCCCCAGGTTTGCAAGGTGTCGGCAACTAAATACGCCCGGGCCTTTTCAGTTTCATTATCACTAATTAAGATTTTGTATAACTGATTGGTATTTACCATCGTAGAGTCCATTGTTTCTACTCGTTCAAAAATCTTAAATGCTTTTTTATATTCTTTTAACTCAATTAAAATATTTCCTTTTTGATTGAGTTCCCAGGGTTCGGACTCATAATACAAGCCGATATCAAGTATTTCTTTGGCTTTTTTGGTGTTTCCCAAATTCACGTATATTCGTGCTACCAGAAGTGAAAGATCTAATTTTTTATTACTTCGCTCTGCAATATTAGCGAATTCAATGGCTTTTAATGGTTCTGTTTCCTGTACCTCATAAGCAGCGTTTTCAAATAAGGAGGCTTTTTCGGTATTGGTCCAATCGTAAGGAGAATTGTAATAGTGATTAATTCCTTGGGTTATTAATTTTGAGGCTTCTTCCCCATAGGTATTTTCCATTTGGTACAAAAGCACCCCCCGGGTGTTGTGGATACATTTCAGCCAGAGAGGCTATGCAAGCTTCGGTTTCTTCCCAATTGGTGTCGTAGCCTTCATATTCGTCATAAAATGCGGTGCCAATAAATTTACAGCGTTCAATTTTTACAGAAACATCACGTGGATATTGCGCTAAATAAGTGTCATATTTCTGTAAAATTTGCTGATACGTAGTGGTTTTAGCATCTTTTAACTGTGCCACAAGCTTTTTATGACTATCGGTATCTGTTACTTCAATATTCTGCGCATACAACGAATTTCCGAAGCAAACAACTATACATAAAACCCTAAAAAGATGTTGCATATATTACTTTAAGTTTTTTAATATAAAATCCAGTTTTTCATTCGTATTATCGTTGCTTTTAAAAGCGTGATTGAAATACGTATTTGCAGTTGCCAAACCTTCCTCTTTCCATTTTGTTACTAAATGCTTGTCTTCAATAGATATTTTCCCGGCTAATAAGGGGTCAAGATTTTCAGCTGCATAAAAGCTATCGTACACCTTTTTCAAACCGGTTAAATACATATAATCTTTTGTAAATCCACCGCCACGGTGCGCCCGTAGTGAAATATTATAAGCTTCTTCTCTATTGAGTTTGTACTGGTTATGTAGCAAATCGAAAGTGTCACAAAAGCTGAATCCTTTACGCAAACTATCGGCAGCCATTACGCGATATGCTAATTCTTTAAGTCTGTGAAGGGTTAAACAACCACTCATATATTCACTAAAAACGGCTAAGCCTTCCTGAGTTTCTACATTGTTAGGAAACCCGTTATGGAAAATTTTTAGGGGCTGGCTCAACCCGTTAAATGTAGTGACCATATGCACCCCAATTTCGTGATTTGCGAGCACTTTTAACTGGTTAGCACTAAATCTGTGATTCTTTTTAAGAATTAAGGTTTGTGTGTTATTCTGCACCATAGCGGCTGCAGAAATTTTTGTGGAAAGCTTAATGTTAAATTTGAAATCATATCGTTTTGTAAACGCATCAAAATAGGTTGCTGCCTCTGCTACACTAAACACAGGAAACATCTCGCTGTCGTACTCTTCATCTTTAAAATGAAGAATAAACCGTGCATTTTCCACATCTTTTTCAGTAGGAGTTCCAAACGATTTTAAGACATTATAATAAAATTTCTGTCCTTTTCCAATGGTTTCAATACACTGAATAAGCCCCGAATAATCATAAATAACATCCCTGAAAAAATTGCGGCTCACTTCGTCTTTTATACTGTCAATATCCTGCGAAAACAGTTCCTGCTGAAGTGTATGCGCATTAAAATCTATTTTTCGGTATTTAAAATTTGGATTTATATTGTATTTGGACGCAAAAAAATTTCGCTTCTCGGCTTCTATGTTTATAGGATTAACATAATTAAGCAATTCGATTTTCTGAACTAGTTTGTTCAGGTTAAAATCAATTTTAAAAAGGTTGGGGTGTGATTGTAATATTGCTTCGGCAACAGCCATAGTAGTTATTTGAAGGTCTTATAAAATGAAGCTGCGTGGGTTTCTATTTTTTGCTGAAGCTGTTCCGTTATGGCATGAACCACTTCTGGATAGCTTATTTGACGCAGTTCATCACAATAAATTTTCTTGAATTCAGTCGCCAAAACTAAGGTATTTTTGAAGTTTTGCGTGATATATTTTAAGAAATAACCATTTCCCTGAAATGTATCATTAATTTTTGAAGTGGTTTCAGGTATGTGAGGTATTTTCAATTCTGAGAGCGATTGTCGCCACGCCTCTACGGAAGCTCCAAAGCGGTCATTGTCTATATTAGAGGTCCCCAAATTAATTACGGGCACTTCCCTATCCCACCTGCGCCAGTTGTAACTGTGCATATCGTATACTACCACGGTACCAAATTTTTCTTCCAGTTTTTGAATAAGGGCGTGTACCACCTCGTAGAAAGCAGCGTGTTTATCTAAACTTTTTTTTATTTCTGCAGGGTCGAGTGGTGTTTTCCATAATTTTTTGCCCCAGGCGTCTTCATAAATTGCCTGCTCGGGAGCCCGGTTTAAGTCATATTCAAACCTGCTGTCACATCCTGCAATAACTATAGGCTGCGCTTGCACAAATGCTTTGGTAGAAGGGTCTTCTTCAAACCAGCGTTCATACTGACTGTGCAGACAATTATCCCATAATTCTTTCCTAAACTGATGTCCGTCGTGTACGGCTCCACAAACATATGGGACGTATGTTTCAATTTTTAGGGTGAAGGAATAATCTTCGGCAACGGCTTCAAAAGTCTCTTCTGCTAAAATTTTCGTGATTATTTCTGAAATAGGAAGACGGATCATTTTTGGGTAATTAGTTGTTTTAAGTTTCGCAGGACTGCTATTGCTGAACAGACCAGCTTTTATGCGTCGCTCACGTGTTTTCTAAGTTTGGTTCTGCGTTCAAAAGCTGCTACGCGTTCTTCAACTTTATCTTCCACAAAATCGATTATTTTTTCCTGTATCCGGGTTTTATACACTTTGTTGATATAGGTAATCCCGCCCGGAGACATTACGTTGACTTCAACCAGCATCCCTCCTATTACATCAATTCCACAGAAATAAAGACCATCTTTTACCAGTTTTGGACCAATCTTTCGGCAAAGTTCTTTTTCCTGTCTGGATAATGTATGTTTTTGTACCGAGCCTCCAGCCGAAACATTACTGCGGTGATCTTCTTCGCCAGGAACGCGTCGCATGGCGCCAATAGGCTGACCATTCAATAATAATATTCGCACATCGCCCTGGTCTGCTCCTTCAATATAATCTTGTAGGATCACGTAGTTAGATGTGCCGTCCTTATTGTCTATGTAAAAATCCAACAGTGAATTAATACTTTTCATAGCTCTTTTTTCAATTAAAATAACACCGGAGCCACCAAAACCATTCAAAGGTTTCAAGATCATTTTATCGGGTCCTTCTTTTATAATTTTCTTGAGGTATTGTTTGTTTTTGGTTACGTGTGTTCTTGGTATGTGCTCATTTTTATCGTCTTCAAAAACTGCGGTATACAGCTTATTATTGGCACGTCTTATCCCGTCAAGGTCGTTCATAATAAACACATCGTCCTTTACACTATCGAGGAAGTTCAGCATAATCATGTCCAATGGCGGATTGCTACGTAATATAATAACGTCAAAACCGGCAAGCGGGAGCATTTCATCATAAAACTGCGCCTTATTATGGAACGAAGTGAGTTTGCTGGGTATTTTTTCCATTCGTTTTAAACAGCGGCTAAAAGCAAAGGCAACACTATCGCGAATAGTAAGGTTTGCAGGAGTTGTGATGGCAAGTCCGTGACCCCGTTTGGCAAATTCCTGAATCATTGCCAGGGTAGAATCGTTATCGGGATCCATTTCGTCCCAGGGATACATAATGAAGCAAACGTTCATAAAGTTGGTTTTTCTAGATTAGCAAACCAAAATACTAAAACTTCAAGGAACTACAAGCCAAATAATAAAAGCATCCCATATATTAGTTTATCACCTGCCCTGAATTAATTGTTCCAAAAGTAGCAATACTGCCTGTAGTCCATAAAAAATCGACATATTCACTTCCTGTTCCCACCAGTTGCATAGAAGTGCCGGCTGCTGTGGTAGTGTTGGACTCTACCACCCCAATAGCTTCAGAAGCCATTCCCATTGCAGGGCCGTCAATGGCTATAAAGCTACCCTCATAACTTAAAAACTGAACCACACTTCCTGTTGAAATTTTTACCAGCGCCAGACCTTCATCGTCGTTCTGCAAGGTTGTAAGCGTTGCGGCAGTTCCATATCCTGTACCTTCATCTGGTAACAAGCCTGTTAAATTTATAGGTGTTCCTGTGGTAACTGCGCTTCCGGCTCCATTACCACTATAGCGAACAATCTGGTAGTCATTTAAATCGGTTCCTGCTACACCGGCAATTTCAAAACCTTCTCCGGTATCTATACCTATGTTGTCATAATGAATTTCATTGATCCAGATTTCAGGAGTGGCAACGGTTACACAGCTAATATTCTCCCAGGAGTCCCCGTCCCAGAGCTGCAAACAACCTGTGGCCTCTACAAAAATGAGCATGCCTACATCACTAAAGCCAGGGTTAATAATGTCGCGTTGTACAAGGGTAGCTACTCTTGGTGGAATTAAACCTCCGTAGGTAACTCCACCATCTGAAGAGCTGTTTATCTCTAAAACAGACCTTGGAGAAGGCGTCACAGTGCCAATTCCGACTTGTGCGTGCAAAAAAAATGAAAAAAATAAAAAGAGTGAAGTGCTTATAAAATATCTCATACCAGTATGTTTTTAGACAAACTGGGGAGTAAATTCAATTTAAAGATACAAATTATTTTACAAATTGAGAGGTTGCAATTCCCTGTTTTTCATACAAGTATATTTAATCCCTTTGTTATTCTGAATCCAGGTCGAATGTTTCAGAAGGATCATGATCTGTATAATGAAGCATGTCTTCACCATTTGCGATAATAGTAGAAACAGTTGCATCTCCAGTAACATTTACTACAGTACGAATCATATCCAGTATTCTATCTACCGGAAATATAATGGCAATCCAGGCTGGATTAAGACCCACAGAATCTAAAACTATAATGAGCATTACTAAACCTGCACTTGGTACCGCAGCAGAACCTATTGAAGCCAACGTTGCTGTAACTACTATAATTAATTGTTGTCCAAGGGTTAAATCTATCATATGTAATTGTGCCAAAAACACAACGGCAACAGCCTGATACAGACAGGTACCATCCATATTTACCGTAGCACCAATGGGTAATACAAAACTTGTGATTTTTTTATCTACCCCCAGATTTTCTTCCACACATTCCATGGTCACCGGAAGCGTGGCTGCACTACTGGAAGTTGAAAATGCTAAGGTTTGAGCGGGGCTAATTGCTTTAAAAAAGCCTGTATAGGGTATCTTCTTTACAAATAGTTTCATAATAAGCGGATACATGATAAAAATCATGAACAATAACCCTATAACAACAGTTAACGAATACCAGCTTAAACCTTTAAAAATTTCATATACTTTCCCTACGTCGTCCCCTGCCATCTTGCTTACAACACCAGCTAACAACGCAAAAACAAAAAACGGTGCAGCCTGCATTACGAAATCGACCATTTTTAAGAAGACTTCCATAATACTATCTACAATCCTTGTAACAGGATCGGATTTTTCATTGGGGATAAAAAGCAAACAAATACCAAAAAACAGAGCAAAGAATATAATCTGAAGCATTAATCCATTATCACCTAAAGACCTAAAAAAGTTTTGTGGCACCAAATCTACCAAGGGTTGCAAGGGACCAGAATCTTTGGTCATATTTGCTGTTTCCATTTTTTCTGAAACAGAGGCATTTTTTAATTCACTTTTAGATAAATCTGTAATTCGTTGGGCGCGTTCAAAAAATGCGGGTTCCTGAAGGTAATTGATACCGTCTTTAATCTCATACCCCTGTTCATTTGCCCATACTTCATAACTGATCCGGTTATCTATCCGGCTTTCTTCGTCTATTAGTGCTCCTGGTTTTATAATATTTACAAGCGTAAGCCCAATAGAAACTGCTAAAACGGTGGTTACCAGATAGGCCAAAAGAGTTTTCCCTCCCATTCTTCCCAAACTGGAAGGATCGCCAATATTAGCAACGCCACTAATTACCGAGAACAATACCAAAGGCACTGCAATCATCTTTAACAAATTGATAAAAATAGTACCAAAAGGTGCAATCCAGTTTAATGTAAACTGGCTCCAGCCAAGGCTACTGGACAACAATGCCCATATCACCCCAAGAACTAATCCTATTATAATTTTCCAGTGTAATGCTAGTTTCTTCATGTTCAATATTATTTTTTAGTGGGCTTACCCAACTTTTTGTTTAATTGTCCTACGAGGGCTGAGCGGAGTCGAAGCCCAATTTAGACAATTTATTCAGCATCCAAAAATCGGCTAACGTTAGCGCTGCCATTGCCTCAACAATAGGAACTGCGCGAGGCACAACACATGGATCGTGACGGCCTTTCCCCATCATTTCAACGGCTTCACCTTTATTGTTTATAGTATTCTGTTTCTGAATAAGCGTAGCAACCGGTTTAAAGGCTACAGTAAAATAGATGTCTTCTCCATTACTTATACCACCCTGTACTCCCCCGCTGAAATTGGTTTTTGTACTCCCGTCTTCATTAAAAATATCGTTGTGTTGGCTACCTTTCATTTTGGTGCCGGCAAAACCACTTCCAAACTCAAAGCCTTTTACAGCATTAATTGAAAGCATTGCCTTCCCTAGCTGTGCGTGCAATTTATCAAAAACGGGTTCGCCAAGTCCTGTAGGTACATTTTGTAACACACAGGTTATAGTTCCTCCAACGGTATCGCCTTGTTTCTTAATTTCTTTGATGTACGCTTCCATTTTTGAAGCCATTTCAGTATCTGCGGTACGAACCGGGTTTTTTTCAATTTGAGTGAAATCTACTTCAGTATAGGGTTTTGTAAGTTGTAATTCTCCAACCGAAGCTACATAGGCCGTAATTTTAATTTCTTTCAGCAGTTGTTTTGCAATAGCTCCTGCCACTACCCTGCATGCGGTTTCCCGTGCTGAAGAACGCCCACCTCCACGGTAATCGCGATGTCCAAATTTTTTGTCGAACGTAAAATCGGCATGCGAGGGACGGTACGTATCTTTTATATGGGAGTAGTCTTTCGATTTTTGATCTGTATTCTCAATTACAAAACCAATGGGGGTTCCTGTGGTTTTACCTTCAAAAATACCTGAAAGAAAGCGTACGCTGTCTTCTTCTTTTCGTTGGGTAACGATCGCAGATTGCCCTGGTTTACGGCGTTGCATTTCGGTTTCAATAGCATCAAAATCTATGGAAAGTCCTGCAGGACAACCGTCTATAATCCCACCAATGGCAGTACCGTGGGACTCTCCAAAAGTGGTAAGTTTAAAAACAGTGCCAAAGGTGTTTCCTGCCATATTAGGGTTTTCAACAAATGTAAATGTTTCCCGCCAATAGTAAAAGCAATCGCTGGATTACGTTATTAACATTGCTGTTAACAGCACTGCTTTTTTAGTGATATATTGGTAACATTGGCTTAATGTAGTATTGCTGTAAACAGTTCAACTTTGCAGTGTAAAAACGTAAAGCTTGAAACGTAAAGTAGATATTGTTGTGCTCTCAGATCTGCATTTAGGAACCTACGGTTGCCATGCTAAGGAAATATTACACTATTTAAATTCAGTAAAGCCAAAAAAACTGATACTTAATGGCGATATAATAGATATCTGGCAATTCCGAAAACGGTATTTTCCGAAGGCACATCTGCAAATCATAAAAAAAATCCTGGCACTTGCCACCAAAGGGACACGGGTGTATTACATTACGGGCAATCACGATGAAAAATTACGGCGTTTTAGCGATACTAAGATGGGGAACATTCATATTCTGGATAAACTGGTGCTCAATCTTGACGGTAAAAAGGCCTGGTTTTTTCACGGCGATGTATTTGATGCTTCCATTCAGCACACCAAATGGATTGCTAAGCTTGGTGGCTGGGGGTATGACGTACTTATATTGTTTAACCGTTTAGTAAATAATGTGTTGCAGTCCTTAGGAAAGGAAAAATATTCACTCTCTAAAAAGATAAAAAACTCTGTGAAAAGGGCGGTAAAATTTATAACAGATTTTGAGACAACAGCAACAGAATTGGCGATTGAGAATGGTTTCGACTTTGTTATTTGTGGTCACATTCATCAACCTGCAATTAGAAAAGTAACTAATGACAAAGGGAGTTGTTTGTATTTAAACAGCGGAGATTGGATTGAAAACTTAACTGCTTTAGAATACCACAACGAACAATGGAAACTTTACCAATACAATTCCAACACACACAAATTAAGCGCCATGAACCGCTCGCATACAGATGATGCTGATGTAACGACCGAAATGCTTTCCGCATTTCAGTTGCTTCAATTTAGTAGTTAGTTTTTAAAGCTCGCCTCAAAATTGTCACAGGATGTAAGGCTTCCCGTTGTGTGCCATCTTTTATTTGATGCCTGCAACTTGTGCCATTGGCAGCAATGAGTACGTCTGCTGAAGCTTTTCTAACCGCAGGAAATAACTTTAGCTCCCCTATTTTCATGCTTACCTTGTAGTGTTCCTTTTCATACCCAAAACTACCTGCCATCCCGCAACACCCCGAAGGAATGATAGTAGGTTTATAGTTTTCCGGCAGATTTAAAATATCGAAGGTTACTTTTTGATTGCTAAGCGCTTTTTGATGGCAATGCACATGAATTTTAATTTGTTTTTCTTCGGAAGTGAAACTTTTTGAAGAAATACTACCCTTTTCTATTTCTGAAGCTAAAAATTCCTCTAGTAAAAAGGTGTTTTCTGAAATATGCCGAGCTCCCTGCAAATCGTCTACTAACCGAAGGTATTCATCCCGAAACCCTAAAATTGCAGAAGGTTCAATGCCTACCAACGGAACTTCCCGGGAGACTTTCCCTTTGAGATACGCTACGTTTTTTTCGGCCTCTGCTTTGGCTTCTTCCAGAAATCCTTTGGACAGCATAGCTCTGGCACTGTCTAAGTGATGCACTACCGTAACTTTGTAGTCTAATTCCGTTAGCAAAGCAAAAGCATCGGTTGCAATTTCGGCTTCCAGATAATTACTGAATTCATCCACAAACAACACAATTTCTTTTTCACTAACTACTTGTTTGTTAATATTTTGAAATACTTTACTAAAACTTTTAGTTGACACCTTTGGAATAGAACGTTCCTGAGCTATATTACTTTGTCCTTTTATAATGCCTGCGGTAATTGAGTTGTTAAAAATGAAGTTGGCAATCCCGGGATATTTTGCTGCTTGTTTGTTAAAATAGGTGCTTTTTGCAACTAATTTATCTGCAGTAGTAGCCCCATTAGCTTTTCGGTATTGATATAAAAATTCGGCTTTTGCAGTCGCCATATCTACATTACTTGGGCATTCTGTGGCACAAGCTTTACAACCAATGCACAAATCGAATACTTCTTTCAGTTCTTTAGAATTAAATTTATTGACTGCTTCATTATGTGTTAATACCTCACGAAGCACATTGGCACGTGCTCGGGTGGTATCTTTTTCATTTTTTGTAGCGTGGTAACTCGGACACATAGCGCCATTGGCATGTTCGGTTTTCCTACAATCGCCACTACCGTTGCATTTCTCTGCCAGACGGAGTATGCCCTGTGAGTCCCCGAAACTGAATTGTGTAGAAATCTCTTCCGTAGGGAAATCGGTACGCAGGCTTTTGTCCATAGGCCATGCATCGGTAATTTTACCTGGATTAAAGATATTATGAGGATCGAATGTATTTTTAATTCGCTGTAAGAGCTTAAAATTTTCTTCCCCAACGTGTAGCTGTAAAAATTCGGCGCGTACAATTCCGTCACCGTGTTCACCAGAAAAGGATCCACGGTATTTCTTGGTAAGTTGCGCAACAGCAGTTGTTATTTCTCGAAATAATGTTTTGCCTTCAGCAGTTTTCAAATTTAAAATAGGTCTTAAATGCAATTCTCCTGCCCCGGCGTGAGCGTAATACACAGCATCCTGTTTATAGGTGTTCATTATTTGGGTAAACTCCTTGATAAAATCTGGTACATCTGAAAGTGTAACGGCAGTATCTTCAATACAGGCAACCGCTTTTTTATCGCCTACCATATTGCCCAATAACCCCAGCCCGGCTTTACGGAGTTCCAGCGCCATAGTAATTTCTGCACCTTTTAAAACAGGTTGCGCGTAACTTAGGCCAGAGGCAAGCAAGGTTGTTAAAAGTGCTTCTATTTGTACTGAAAGGTCTTCTTGTGAGTGTGCATTTAATTCCAGTAACAGCAATGCTTTGGGGGCTCCTTCAACAAAAAAGCGATAGGGTTCGTATTTTTTGTTCTGTCGGGTACAGTTTAAAATTACATCGTCCATCATTTCGCAGGTGTACAGGTTGTGCTGCATTGCATTATTGATGTCGTTTAAGCAATTTTCTAACGTTTCATATTGCGCTGCAATTAAGGCAGTTTCAGTGGGTGGAAGCGTATCTAATTGTAAAGTAATTTCAGTTGTAAAAGCCAGGGTACCTTCACTTCCGCAGAGGAGTTTACAAAGGTTTATTTTTTCTTTGGAAGAGGAAAAAATTTCATTCTCCAGCAGTGCATCTACTGCGTAGCCTGTATTTCGGCGATGGATTTCAGGTTTAGGGAATTCTTTAATGATTTCGGCGCGGGTAGCTGGGTTGGATAATTCAGTAAAAAGAGTTTTGTAGATCTCACCTTCTAGTGATGTTTCTTTAGCTTTTGCTAAAAAATCAGTTTTGGAAATTTCAGAAAAAACAACTTCCTCCCCGTTAGAAAGTATCGTTTTAAGCTGCAACACCTTGTCGCGGGTAACCCCATATTTAATTGACGTAGTGCCACTACTGTTATTACCTACCATCCCTCCTATCATACACCTGTTGCTGGTAGAGGTATTAGGACCAAAAAAGAGACCGTAGGACTCTAAAAAAGTATTTAATTGGTCACGAATTACTCCTGGCTGAACCGTTACGGTTTTTTTTAGCTCATCCAGTTTACAAATTGCTGTAAAATGCTTAGAAACATCTACCACAATACCGTCTCCCACACATTGCCCAGCCAGTGAGGTTCCAGCCGTTCTCGGAATGACAGCAGTTTGGTTATCCCTGGCAAACTGTATAAGCTGTTTAATGTCTTCTGAAGTTCTGGGAAAAGCTACTGCCAACGGCATTTTTCGATATACAGAGGCATCTGTAGCATACATAGATCTGTGAAGGGCATCCCACTTAAGCTCGCCTGTAAGAGAATTTTGTAAGTTACGTAGTTTATTTTCCATACAACAATGTAAAAGTAATCCCTTAGCACAAGCCTGGCAATAATTTACCATATAAAAGTCTAACATTTCATTAACTTATACTTCAGTTTTTATGACCTACGTTTGTAGTTCAAACCTTAACAAAAAATAATATGAAAAAATTAATTTTAGTAGCTTTGGTCGTTATCGGCTGTGGCTTACACGCAAACGCACAGGAGAGAAAAAATGCACTGGGACTAAGGATTGGTGACAGCGACGGTTTTGGAACCGAAGTGAGTTACCAGCGATATTTGGATACCAAGCACAGACTGGAATTTGATTTAGGGTGGCGAAGCCATAAAAACTTTGATGCCTACAGGCTCACAGGACTCTACCAATGGGTATGGAATATAGATGGCGGATTTAATTGGTATGCCGGTGCTGGTGCTGGTGTAGCTCAAGTAGATTTTGACGATAGATTTCCTGGAGATGATGATACCGAAACGTACTTTTATATTGCAGGAGATATTGGTATTGAATATGACTTTGATTTCCCACTACTTTTATCGTTGGATTTTAGACCTGAATTTGGATTGGGTGATGTTAACGATGATGTAGATTTTGATATTGCCTTGGGAATTCGTTATCAGTTTTAACACTGAAATTTTAATAACACCTTATAAAACGTCCCTATTGGGGCGTTTTTTTTTGTTAACACCCCTAAACCAGATTCCTAATTGGCATGTTAATTAGGAGAATTAGTTGGTTTTCACCACCACTGGCAATCCTTGTTTTTTGTACTTAATTAGCACACAAGGTTGCGACATTACAGTAGTTACATATCCTTCTTGGGGTTCTTTAGCTGCTAATTTTACAATAACAGTTTCGTCCTGCTTAGTAACCGAAGCAACTTTAGGCCCTTCCACCCCATGACTTACTTCTCCCGGAGCATACATAAACACGTCATATACATTAAAATTTACTTCTGGAACCGGAATACCGGGCATTCTAGTACTATTTACAGTCGCAAAAACTGAATTTAATTTTTCCTGAGAGGTAATGAGTTGTTGGGTACTTTCTTTAAAATTACTTTGTGAATCGCTTAAAAGAGTTGTAAACGCTAAATCTTGCGGTTCTGGGTTTCCTGTATTGTTAGGGTTGTTGGTAGATGGTGCGTTTTTACAGTGTATAAATACGCCCATACACATACAAATTACTACCAATGATAAGCTACGAAACACAGGCGATGGCTTTTGTATATAATTCTTCATATTTAGGAACAATTGTTTGAGTGTCAAATTTTCTGGCAGCGTTTTTAGCCTGACGTTTAAATTTAGCTAACGTGGCTTCAGATTGTAAAATGGAAAGGGCATTTTTTGCCATTTCGGCTACATTACCCACATCGCTTAAATAACCGCTTATTCCGTTTTCATTTACTTCTGGAAGTCCGCCAGTATTACTGGAAATTACCGGAACTCCACTTGCCATCGCTTCTAAAGCGGCCAGACCAAAACTTTCTTTTTCTGAAGGTAATAAAAACAAATCGCTAAAACACAATATTTTATCAATTTCGCTACTATTTCCTAAAAAACGAACTTTATCCTGGATTCCTTTTTTACGGCATAAAGCTTCAGCAGGTTCTTTTTCGGAGCCTTCCCCTACCATTATCAGGATTGCTGGTGTTTCTTTTTGAATTCTGTCAAATATTTCAATCACGTCTT
>PANU01000098.1 GCA_002707745.1 Flavobacteriaceae bacterium | reverse complement strand
TATAGATACAGCTACTAACTCTATTACTATATTAGGTAATTTAGATTGGCTAGATAACACCAACACTCCGCAGGAATTCCATGGTACAAAGTTATTTTTTACAACCTCTGGCTCAGCATCTAATAACACAATACTTAATTTTGTTTCAAGTACTAATATAACGGCAATAAATATAATTGACGACATGTTATTCTGGACTGATGCTACTTATGATAGCG
This sequence comes from Flavobacteriaceae bacterium, assembly GCA_002707745.1. Taxonomy (GTDB): domain Bacteria; phylum Bacteroidota; class Bacteroidia; order Flavobacteriales; family Flavobacteriaceae; genus Marinirhabdus. The sequence continues at coordinate 12,783 of PANU01000098.1, read as the reverse complement.
AAGGTAATTTAATCGGTTCTGAACCTAAAAAAATTAATATACCAAGATCTATAGCGGGAACTGTAGATGCTTTCACACATACAAATTTCATAAATGAAAAAACAGGTGTTACTGTACCAGCGCAAGAAAAACATATAACAGTTATAAAAGAAAATCCTAAAGCACCTCCAAGTATGTTATTGGAATCTACCAAACCTTCAGGAAAAGCTACAATGGGTGAAACTACAATTAGTTTTGAAGACACGGCTAACAATCCAGGGGAACTACTATCCGCGGGTGATCAATTAATAGGAGTATCTATAAATCACGGTGTGTGGAACAATATTGTTCCTCTTAATACTCAAAATAATCTTGATATTCAAGTAGGCGATATTATGGTTCTTGAACTTTATCCTGATAATGAGTTAGATATAAAATTTCCTCTTAGAGATCCTATTGTTCAGGTTAGAGTAACAGATACCTACGTTTCTACAACAGTTCCTGGAACTCCTTTTACATTTGAAACTTTAGTGGATTTTGAAATAGTATTTATTAGTCCTTCGACGCCGTTAATAGATACGCGATTTTTAATTGATTTAAAATTATCTAATACTGAAAGAATACTTAAGTTTAAATTTCCAAAATTTGCTGTTAGATATAAGTATCAAGACAACGAATACTCTGCATATTCACCGTTTACACAGGCAGCGTTTATACCTATGACATGGGATTACCAACCAAAAAAAGGACTTAACGAAGGTATGCAGAACCACTTAAAAACAGTTACACTATCAAATATTGTACCAACAAATATTCCAGATGGTGTAGTTCAAGTAGATATATTATACAAAGAATCTGGATCTTCAAATATATATTTGGTAGATCAAATAAAACCTAATGACGGTACTGCGCATTGGCTTGGTGATCAATATGTTATAGATTCAGAACTTATATATACAGTTGTAGCTGAAAACCAAATTTTAAGACCTTATGACAACGTTCCTAAAATAGCTCGAGCACAAGAGGTTACCGGCAGTAGATTAGTTTATGGTAATTACAAACAAAACTACAACATATTAGCTGAAAATTCTAATGTTAGATTTGATGTAAGTTTAGCTTCGCATAACATCACTCAAGATGGCGTTGTGTTAGGTGAAATGATTACTGGTACTACGGGGGTTATGGAAAGTCCTCACTATTGGAATCCTAAACTTACCACACCGTTAAAATCAATAAAATCATTAAGAGAATATCAAATAGGTGTAGTTTTTGAAGATAAATACGGTAGACAATCTCCAGTTATGACAAGTAGTGAATCTACTATAAAAGTTTCTAAAGAAGAATCTGGAAATACAAATCTACTAGATATTAAAATATTAAACGACGCTCCACCATGGGCTGACTCTTTTCGTTTCTTTATAAAAGAACCTTCTACTGAATACTATAATTTAGCGATGGATAGATGGTACGATGCGGAAGACGGAAACGTTTGGTTAACTTTCCCTTCTTTAGATAGGAACAAAATTACAGAAGAAAGTACTATAATATTAAAAAAGAATATTAATAGTAATATTCCTATAGAGGATACTTCGGAATATAAAGTTATAGCAATATCAAATGAAGTTCCTGATTTTGTTAAGTCTACTAAAGTATCGTATGGATTAGAAGACCAAGCTGCGCTTACTCTTATGGGTACAACCGCACCACAAGTAGGATCATCATCAATAACTGTAGATCCCGTCGCATTAACAAATGCGGGTGGTACACCAAGCTCTTTAATACACGCCTTTGAAGATTGGAGAGATGCTGAAATGGCTGCTAAAAGATTGTGGATTAGATTTCACAAATTAACTACACCAAAACAATATTCAAATTGGTATGAAGTAGTAACAATGGATGAATACGAAGACAATACGGGTGCCATTGCAACAGATCCACTTCTAGTAAGAATACATACTCAGTTTCAAGATGATATAGAGTTTATAGACAATGGTAGTGGTGCTTTTTGTAACGGAGCTGCGTTGGAAATGGCTAGAAGCGTAGACACACCGTACGCTGCTTTTGATGGTAGATTTTTTGTTAAAATCCTTAAAGATTTAGCTTTAGAGCAAACTATTTTAACTTATGATTTTACCCAAGCGTATAATGTTGTAGGTATGCTACAACCTCGTTTCTTGCGTTATACTGGATTGCACCACATGGAAGCACAAATGAGTAGTTATAATATTAGTTCTTCTTGGGATATAGGTAGTGGTGCTAACGCTGGTCAATATCAAGTATTTGGAAATACTCCAGAAAGTGGTGGTTGGTTAATACCTAGCAGTGTAGATAATCCAGCTTTACTTGATTATAATGGGTATAACATTGGTACTAATACTGATTATAGAGCTAGTGAATCTTTTCAAAATCCACGCTGGACAAACAGTAATGAAACGTGGGCTTACTCAGCAAATGTGATGACATTGTCACACGGTAAAGATACAAATGGCGTTGACAAGCCTGTAAATATATATCCTAAGTCTTACCCTTATATGCTGGGCGCTTATAACGACAGTATGGGGGCGTCAGGAGGGGCAATTTCTTGTTTTCCTGATAGTCCTGCTGCAACCAGTAACACAATTTTCAATCAAGTTTATACAAAAATGCTTTCCAGAAATGGTCTATTTTGGAAAAACCAAGGTCAAAACGATAATTGGTTTATTGACATGGAACCTACTTGGTACTTTCCAGAAAAAAACTGGAACAACGGTGTTGAAGAATATTATGCTAAAGCTGATTTATCTTCGGTTTCACCTGCTGGGTATAATAATTACAACGGCCAATCTAACGATCCAGATATTACTGGTCAGAGCGAAAGGGGTTATAGAAACACGCCTGGAGTTGGTGCTAGATTAGGAAGTAGACGTATGGACATATCTTATGTTGGTCCAGATTATTTACCTATTTCTGCTAGTCAACCTGGTTTAGACTTTCAAGTACCTAACAATCAATTGATACATGATTTTTTAACAGGGCCAAATCCTGTAATTGAATTTGTTGGAGATCCAGGGCAAATTAAGTATACTGTTGTAGATTACAGAGTTGTTGAACAAATTCAGAACACACCTGATGATGAATATTGCGATGCTTCTCCAACGCTTAATGCTGCTACTTTTAACTGGCCTTACCCTTCTACATCGCGCGGACTTTATAGAGTAAGATACGAGTTGTTATTAGATCAACCTATTGGTACTACGGTTCAAGATCAAGGTATAATAACGCCAACTGAATATGTATTAGCTGGTGGAACTCCAGATGAGCATCACAATCAAAAAGGAGCTGGATTAACAGGTGATGGTTGTTGCAATGGAACACCGGTTTATGCGAGGGAGTATAAATTTTACCCACCAAGTTACGAAGCTGTTGGCGATAGAATAGGTGATGATTTAACAAATACATCCACGCCAAGTGATTATGCAACGCTTACTGGTTGTTACTCTGCTATTACCTCTTTACCAACGGTACAGGCTGACGTAAATAGTGGTTGTGCTACAAAAAATGGCGCTTTTTATGACCAGGTTGACCCAGCATATCAAGCGTCAAATGGTAATTTTTATCACAATACAAGCAATCCAATAACTATAGATCCAAATATATGGACAAATGCTGATGGTACAACTAGACTTGGTTATATACCAACTCAACACACTAACTATTTAGCAACTAATTCAACTCATGACGTGGCTTTGGCTAATGAAATACCAATGTCTGGTACTGGTATTACGCAAAGGTGGGCTGCAACTGAAGACCAAGAAATAGGTATACTATTAAGATCAATATTTGGAACGGTATCAATTGGACAAGAAGAGGATGAAGCAGCTTATAATCCAGCTATATGGGAAACATTACCAATTGACCCTGTGGATTTAGAATTGTACTACGAGGCATCTAGAAGTTATCCAATGCAAATAAAAAATGAGAATTATCAACAGATAGTCCCAATAGGTGGTACAGCAAGTTGTTATAATTGTGCGGTTGCAACTTTAGATAGCGCAACAATATCTAATTATATAGTTATTCAAAACACTATATATTTAAGCGATCCTCATAATAACGATATTTTGGCTGGTGATATTATTAAGCTTACACATATAGATGGTAGTTATATTACTGTAGAGGTTGCAGAAGATACAACTAATACTCTTCGAATAAAAATAAATAATGAAATTTACAATAGTAATTTTGGATTAGATTGGTACAATTGTTTTGCCTTTGGTAACGGTGTAGAGTCAGATAGAATATCTGATACTTTTAATTCAGATGTTATGGGTAAAGGAGTTAAAGTATCAACAATTTTAGAAGAAGACTACGAAGAAGAGCACAGAAAATATGGGTTGATATACTCTGGACTATACAACTCAACATCTGGGGTTAATAATTTAAATCAATTTATTGCTGCTGAAAAAATTACAAAAGATGTAAACCCTATATATGGTAATATTGAAAAACTTCACTCTAGAAATACAGATTTAATTACCTTGTGTGAAGATAAGGTGTTAAAAATATTAGCTAATAAGGATGCTGTATTTAATGCTGATGGAAATATTCAGTTAACAGCCACAGGAAACGTGTTAGGACAAACAGTACCTTTTGTTGGTCAATATGGTATATCTAAAAACCCAGAATCATTTGCATCGGAATCTTATAGAGCATATTTCACTGATAAAACAAGGGGTACAGTGATGAGATTGTCTATGGATGGCTTAACACCTATTTCTAATCACGGTATGAAAGACTGGTTTAGAGATAATTTACAAAATGCAACTTTTCTAAAAGGTAGTTTTGACGATAGAAAAACTGAATATAATATAACACTTAATAATAGTGCGGATGGTACTCCAAAAACAGTCACCTTTAGAGAAGATGTTAAAGGGTGGGTTAGTTTTAAATCTTTTATTCCAGAAGAAGGGCTTAGCTGTGCAAATAATTATTATACTTTTAATAATGGTTACATGTGGAGACATCACTCTGAGCAAGATGGATATGGAGATGTAGTACCTAGAAATCAATTTTATGGAACACCAACACCATCATCTTTAAGTTTTTATTTAAATGATTTTCCTGGTTCAGTAAAGTCTTTTACTACGATAAACTACGAAGGTAGTAAATCAAGAGTTGTTACGAACTTACAAGATAATGAGTATTATAATTTAGAAGATAAAGATGGTTGGTATGTAGAAAAAATTACAACAGATAAAGAAGCTGGATCTGTTGATGAATTTGTAGAAAAAGAAGGAAAGTGGTTTAACTATATAAAAGGAGATGGTATAACAGTTAACAACTGTGGAATAATTACAAACCAAGATTTTGATGAATCTAGTCTTGCAATGCAAGGTTTTGGAGTATTGATGGAATCACCTACACCAGTTGTTGTTAGCGGTTGTACAGATCCAGCTGCCTCTAATTACGATCCAAATGCTTTAGTAGATGATGGTTCATGTATTCCAGTATTAAATGGTTGTTTAGAACTATCTGCATCTAACTATAACTCACTTGCTACTAATGATAATGGTTCATGTTTATGGCAGGGATGTACAGATATAACAGCGTTTAATCCGACTACATTTCCTCCAATTGCTTCTACATACGGTGGTGGTACTGGTATTGTTGATGATGGTTCTTGTATACCCGTGGTATATGGTTGTATGAATTGTGGTTCTTATTGGGAATCATTAAACGCGCCTTTGCTGTGCGGTTCATCTGGCGTTCCATCTGCCTTCCTTGGTGCTTTTAATTATGACCCTGCTGCCAATACTGACACAACACCTACCTCATGTATTAATGTTCAATACGGATGTATGGAAGCTTCTGCCATGAACACATGGACAGGTTCGCCACCGGCTAACGTTGATCCAGGTTACTGTAAATGGTTAGGATGTACTAATCCTGCTTCTAGTTATTATGGACTTGGAACTGCACATGGTCCAACACCACCTTACCCTTGGCCTCCTGAAGCATTAACTTACGTGCCTTATAATAATTCTGGTGCATATGGTATGATTGATGATGGTAGCTGTATAGACGTAGGTTGTCCAGATAGTGGTGGAACCGGTACAGGTGCAACTGGCTCTTACGACGCATCAGGGAATGCTATTGCGGCTACGTATCCTGGTTGGCCAGCTACTAACTACTCTGCAACAGCTGTTATTAATGATGGTTCATGTGTTTGGGCAACAGGTTGTGGTGTTTCGTGGGCAAACAATTACGATCCAAACGTTCCAGTTGGATCACCTAATTGGAATGACAACTGTAATATACCTGGTTGTCAAAATTCTTTAGCATTAAATTTCAATTGTGCAACCTCTATAAATGCTGGATCGCTAGTACCATGTTCCGATGGTGTTACTGTTAGTGACGGATCTTGTGTTTTTGCTACAAGTGGATGTACTGAGCCTGCTGCATGTAATTATGATTCATCTGTTACTATAGACGATGGTTCTTGTGAGTATACTTCTTGTGCTGGTTGTATGGATCCACTGGCGGACAACTACATGGTTGGATGTACAAATTTACCAGTAGCACCGTTCAATCCTACTTGTACTATTGAATGTGATTATTCTAATCCAGGAACAGATTGTTGTATATATAATGTTTATGGTTGTATGGATGCTACTGCGTGTAATGCTTATCAAATACCTGCAACAACCCCTCCAGGAACTTGGAATTATATAGACGATGGTACTTGCTCTTACACTGGTTGTACAGATCCTACAGCATTAAATTATGTGGCTTGTGCTACTGTTAATGATGGTAGTTGTACTTATGCCGCTCTTCCTGGTTGTATGGATGATGGTAATTTATTAACTGCAAATGGTGATCCATATGATTCTCCTATACCAGGTACCGCAGCTTGTAATTACCAACCTACGGCTAATAGTGACAACGGAACGTGTGTATATGGCTTCCAAAGTCTTACAATGGGAGATCCAAATGCTGTCGATGTAAACGGAAATCCAGTAACATTACCACAACCGGTTTACTATCATGGTTCTCCTAATCCATCAACACAAGATACAGCTAAGCATTATTTACCATTAATGCCAGCCAATGCTAATCCTTATCCTGTTCATAATGTAAATCAACTTGACATAGGTTTAAGCATAAAAGCTTTACTTGCTGATTTAAACACTCAATTTACAGGACAAGCTACAGATTCAGTTGAAATTGCAGTTTTAAAAGCTGACGCAAATGGAATTTTTAATATACCTGTTTATGTTAAGAGTTACCCAATGAATACTCCTAATTTTTACTTTGACACAAATGTTACTGGTTCAATACTTGGAGATAGAATTCCACCAAATCCATATGCACCAGAACCGTTTGGACCGCATCATAGTAGTGTTACTAATGTAGAATTTGATGTTTTCAAACCTGGTAGTACAACAACTACACCAAGCGACGCTCAAGAATACAGAGTAGATGTGTGGTTTGTAAAAGATATATATGATCCAAGTGGAAATAATTTAGGTCCAGGTCCTTATGGATTCCCAGGTGGTGCTTATCCTGATTGTGGTATATCGCAAGTGTTTACATTTACACCTGAGCATATATCTCAACATCCAGCGGCTATACCTGGTTGTACAGATCCAACAGCGTGTAATTATGATTGTGCAAGTGGTAACATAAACTTCCCTTGTAGCGATGGTGTAAACGTTGATGATGGAAGCTGTTTCTTTGGCACGGCTCCACTTTATTATTATAATCCTGGTAGTAGTTGTTGTACCCAAGGTCCAGGTTGTGATGACGGTAATTCAGGTACATCTTATACAACTCACCCAGCTTGTTGTAACGCAAATCCACAATGTTGTAATTAATTATAAAAAAAAAATAAATGGCTATAGTAAACGTACAGTTAAGCTTTAATAATGTAAACGTATCAGCACAGATTGGTGATAGTGTTTATTATACAACAGGTGGTAGTTCTACTGGTGGTTTTAATAATGCTGACGTAGCAAACACAGTTTTTTTAGGAATTATAATATTTATTGGTGATGATAATATAGTTGTACAATATGATGATAATATATCAACGCCTCCTCCAATATTTTCATACATATCATTTGCAAAAAACAAGGCAGTAAACACTACTAGTTTACTAGGTTATTACGCCCATGTAAAGCTTGTTAATGAATCAGATTGTGAAATAGAACTTTTTAGTGTTGGCTCGGAAATTGTAGAAAGTAGTAAATAAATAAAAATAAAATAAATGGCAAACGGATACGGTAGCTCATCAAGCCCTTCAAGTAGTAATAGACAAAGCGGACAAACTAGTCGACGTCAAGCCGCTCCTCCTGGTTTTCATTATATGCCGGATGGAACACTAATGTCTGACGCTGAACATGAGGCTTTGTACGGCAATGAGGGTCAAGAAACTCCATCACTACAACAACAAGTAGCTCCTCCTGGTTTTCATTACATGCCAGACGGTACTTTAATGTCTGATGCTGAGCACAATAGATTATACAATACCCCAACACCAGGTGTTGAAAGTAACATTATTCCAACTCAAGGTACTCAATATAAGCGTATTGCTTCTATAGATAATTGTGGTGCGGGTAATGATACATTACCAAATTTTGCGGCGTCTCCCCAGCAGTTGGAATTTCCAGTGTGGAGAATATGTAAAGTCAACATTGTTCCAGGAAATACTATAAATGGAGGTCTACAACCAACGCCAACTATGCAGCAAAGTAATCAAGTTGCAATAACTTATGATCCATTAAACCCATGGATGATTAGAACTTTTTCCACTAACAATAATAACTCATTTGTACCTTCTTTTTTTTTAGATTTTTTAAATGAAGCAATAGCAGCTGCTGCTCAAGCAAATCCTGGAGATACGATAAATGTTGGAGATAGAGTAGAAATAAATTTAAACTATCCACAACCTGGAACAACTGCACAAGGTAACAATATTGATGCTGGTATATGCGCGTCTACTATTTCAAACGGCGTATTATCGGGTTATGTTAATTTCTTTTGTTTAGAATATTTAGGTATGACTTTACAACCTACGGGTCTTAGTGCAGGAATTCCTACTGGTGTAAATCAAACACCTTATGGAAATTACAATTGGTGGGGATTTGCCGCGATGCTTGAGGCTTCTGTTTATACTTTTTTAAAGTATGATTGCTGTAACACTGGTTGCGGTAATGTTATAACTACCTCTGGTAGTAGTAGAGCTTATCATTCCTGGGAAATTTGCGCTATCTCTACTAGCACAACAGCTTTTACTAATTCAGTTAATTTTTCAGGTGGTTTTGCTTTTAATGGATGTCCTTTAAATCCTGGTCCATTTGGTATGCAACCCAATGGATCTTCACTACCACTTACGCCAGCTCACATGGATGCTTTTTATGATTGGGTAGTTCAACAAGTAGGTCTTGTTAATATAGGCGATTCAATAGAATTTGATATGACTAATACAGCACCCGCTGGTACGCCAGGTAATGCACCGCTTAACGGTGAAGATGGTACTGGAATGTGTAACCTTGGTCCTTATCAGGATGTAAATAAAATTTGTTTTGTTTACCAAGGTCAAATCGCTACAAGTGGAATGGGTTGGAACGGTCCTTACGCAAGTTTAAATCGTGATTGTTGTGAGGGTTTTGATCCATACAGACCAAGTAGATATGACTGTGTTAAAAAGAAAGTAATGGGCCAAGGTAGTGGTGGAACACCATATATTCACCATTGTGTAGAAAGACCTTATCCTCAACCTGGTCAGTATCCTACTCTTGCGGCTTGTGAATCAAACTGCGGCAAAGGCGTTGTAGATACACCGCTATTCCCAGGAGGCCCTAAAAAAATAAAGTTAAGTGGTAATAAAGAAGTTGATGGTTGGGTTTTAATGCCTAGCGACGTTTATGTTACACAAGAAGAGTTTGAACAAACTTACGGTGACGGTTCTGAAAAAATTATAACAGAACTTAAATTAGATTTAAATGATTTAACTGTTGCTACGGAAACTAGATCTTTAGAAATTAAAGGAAGTGATGGAGCGGAGTTTATTTTAGAAATAAAAAACGCAGCAGGTAATTACTATAATTTTTATACTAAAACATTTGCATCGGCACACTCATTTTTAGATGAAAAAATAGATTATTTGTTAAGTAGTTCTTATAAAAACGAAATAGTATTTCCAGCTTCTGGAACTGATGATCAGTATGATGTGCTGTTACATGCAAAAGCAGGCACTAGACATGTTAATTACAAAGAAAAACTTTTTGAAGATGGTAGTATTGATTTAAATGGTTCTATTGGCTCTAATTCTTTGTTGTTACAAAAAGTTATATATCAATACACTACTTTAACACTAACGCTTTCTGGTTTTTCAATAGGTAGCACTATAGCTGGAACAGCTGGAACAGATACTATTTCTATTAGTAGAGGAAAAACCCAAGAAGCAACACCTTTCTCATTCACATACACAGCAGGAACAACAGCTGCTTATAGAGTTTTAAGACAACCAACATCAGATGATGTTTTATCTTTTGTTCAGCCAACAGTTGGGGCAAATCCAATTGATTTACCAGGAGAAAACATATACCCAACTCGTAGAGATGCTTTTACTGGTGATGATATTAATGGTGCTGTTACTAGTGGTACTACTGTTGACACAGACGCTGCTGACATATCAACTAACATCGCTGTTGGAGATAAAATAACAACAGATGTAATGACAGATACTGTTAACGGCTTAGTTAATAATACTGATTCTGTAACTATGGATTCTGCAGTTGCAACTAAAATGGCTGTTGGAGATAGAGTAACTGGAAATGATCAATTAAATTCTGGTAACTTTACTGTTAAGTCAATAGACAGTACAAATGTTTTCTCACTTACAGCTGCGGCCACTATAGCAGATGGAACAACTCTTTCCTTTAGTTCTCTTATTAATAGTAGCACAACAACAGTTGTTAGTTTTCCTGGAGATGAATCAGCGTTTGTAATATCTCAAGCTGTTCAGTTTCGTGATAATGCTCCACTTCACTTTTTTCCTAGAAAAAACCATAGTTGGTCTATAGATAATCACGCTCACTTAATAAAAGAAGGAATGATTGTTTTGCAAGATACTAATGTTGTAGAAAACACAAAAATTGCAAAATACCAAAACACAACAACCACTTCATCAGGAACAAAAAATGAGTACACACAATCAAGCAAGACAATTTCAGCTGTAAGAACAGAAGGTATAAAACCAACCGTTGTTAAAGGTTTAATAACAACACAAGCTGGTGATATTACTTTCAACAACCAACAAGTTTTAGCTTTAGGTGGTGATGTTATAAAGGTTGGTGCTTATGGAGAAAGCGAGGTATACAGATTATTTGGCTGGGAAGTTGAATTTACTGATTTAGCAATAGCATTAACAGCGCCAACAACAACAACAACAGCTGCTAGCGTTGGTAGCGCAACTATAACAGTAGCAGATAGAGAAGGTGTAATAAATAATATTTCTAGAATTGGTGGTATAGGCATTGATTCATCTATACAAAATCCACTTATTACAGCTGGTGGAGGAGCTGATGGAGCTGGTACTTTAACAGCCGATGCAATACAAAACATAGAAAATGGCGCAACATTAACAATAGAAAATACAAGTAGAGTAGCTACTATAACTGGTAACATACGTATTAAACGTGCTGGTACTGCTAATCAAACCTTAAGATTTGACGTTAATAGACTACTCTCTACATCAGCTTAATAGTAAAAAAACAAGCAAAACTGTGACTATATTAGATATAAATTAAATTAAATTATGTCTAAAAATGAATTACAAAAAATTTTTGATAACATTCCAGCTGAATCTTGGAAAAGTAAAGTTGAAGAGTTAGAAAATTATTTAACTAGCGTGGCTGATGGAGTTGATATAGTAGCTGGTAATGGTAAAGAATTAATTTATCCTGATATGTGGGAATATAAGCACTCTTTTCCAGAAGGCGTTTATATTAGAGAAATGAGAATGAAAAAAGGCCAAATAGGTTTTTCAGCAATACACAAGCGTAGTTACGGGTTTTTTTTATTATCAGGATTACTTGCATCGTCAAAAGAAGATGGTATTGAAGAGTTTGTAGCTCCATGCTACGTAATATCACCACAAGGAGCAAAAAGAATAGTATATGCAATTGAGGATTGTGTAATAGTAACAGTACATGCAAACCCTACAAATACGCAAGATTTAGATAAATTAGCAAAAATGAACGTGGTATTTAATTGGGATGAATACAAAGAATATTTAAAAGAAAAAAAATGAATATAAATAACATGATGTTGCCTAGCAATATAATACAAAGAACTTATGGTATGATTGCTATGGCCGGTGCTACAGTTGTTTCAGGGGTTATTGGTGGTGTTATGGCTAATAAAAACGCAAACATGGCTGATGAACAATTTAATAAATCAGAAGCGAGAGCAAGAGAAGAGGCAGCAAAACTAGAGGCACAAAAAGAAGAGTACAAGGCTATGGACTTTAAAAATCCATTTGCTAGTATGCAAAACATGTTTGCGGAAAACGTTTACGAAGATCTAACTGTTAATCAAATGCAAGCTCAGTTTCAAGCTGAACAAGGTGCCCAACAAAGAGCCAATATAATGCAAGGTCTTAGAGGTGCGGCTGGTAGTAGTGGTATAGCAGCTTTAGCTCAAACTCTCGCAAGACAAGGTGATTTACAAACTCAAAAAATATCAGCGTCAATAGGACAACAAGAAGCTAGAAACCAAGCGCTAAAAGCAAAAGGAGCATTGCAAGTACAAAAAGGAGCT
>PANU01000097.1 GCA_002707745.1 Flavobacteriaceae bacterium | reverse complement strand
TCGCCGTGGACTGCATGCCCGCCACATCGTGACCGCCCTCGCCCGGCACGAAGCCGAGATCGAGACCCGCCACGCGGCTGGCAGCCGTGTGCAGCACGGAGAAGCCGTTCCACTCTTCGCTCACGGCGCCGACGGCGGCAGCCAGCTCGCCCGCCGCGCGCAGCACCTGGGCGCCATCGGCACCCGTCAGGGCACCCGCGCCGAGCAGGATGAGTGGACGCTTGGCGTCCTTGAGGGTCTTGATGAAGCCGGAACGCTTCTTCTTGAGCCCGGCCAGGTCGGCTGCAGACGTGCCGACATGCTCGTAGTCATAGGTCAGGTCGACCGGCTCGCCGATCAGACCCACCTTGGTGTCGTTGTGAAGCCAGGTCTTGCGGATGCGGGCATTGATGATGGCCGCTTCGGTGCGCGGGTTGGAACCGACGATGAGGATCGCATCGGCGTCCTCCATCCCCGCAATCGTGGAATTGAAGAGATACTCTTCGCGCTTGCCGTCCCCGTTTTTGGCACCAACTTTCGCGCCGTCCTGACGGCAGTCGTAGGACGCGATGCCGAGTGCGTCGAACAGGTCCTTGGCGGCCTTCATTTCCTCGGCCGAGCAGAGATTGCCGGCGATCGCGCCGATCCTGGAGGCATCGCCGGACAGGCGCTTGGACGCGATCTCGAGCGCTTCCGGCCAGCTCGCCGGACGCAGCTTGCCGTTCTCGCGGACATAGGGCTTGTCGAGACGCTGACGTCCGAGACCTTCCCAGGCATAGCGCGTCTTGTCGGAGATCCACTCCTCGTTCACGCCCTCATGGACGCGCGGCAGGATGCGCAGCACGGCGCCGCTGCGGGCGTCGACGCGGATATTCGAGCCGACCGCATCCATCACGTCGATGGTCTCGGTCTTCTTCAGCTCCCACGGGCGGGCGTTGAAGGCATAGGGCTTGGAGGTGAGCGCACCGACCGGGCAGAGATCGATGACATTGCCGGACAGCTCCGACGTCACCGCGTTCTCGAGATAGGTCGTGATCTCGGCATCCTCGCCGCGGCCGATCATGCCGATCTCCGGCACGCCGGCGACCTCGGTGACGAAGCGGACGCAGCGCGTGCACTGGATGCAGCGCGTCATCTCCGTCTTGATGATCGGGCCCATTTCCTTGTCTTCGACCGCGCGCTTGTTCTCCGGGAAACGGGAACCGGTACGGCCATAGACGAGAGACTGGTCCTGCAGGTCGCATTCGCCGCCCTGGTCGCAGATCGGGCAGTCGAGCGGGTGGTTGATGAGGAGGAACTCCATCACCCCTTCGCGGGCCTTCTTGACCATGGGCGAGAGCGTATTCATCGCCGGCGGTTCGCCATTCGGCCCGCCGCGCATATCGCGCACATTCATCGCGCAGGACGCAGCCGGCTTCGGCGCGCCGACGAGCTCGACGAGGCACATGCGGCAATTGCCGGCCACGGACAGGCGCTCGTGATAGCAGAAGCGCGGAATTTCCCGCCCGGCTGCCTCGGCCGCCTGCAACAGCGTGTAGGAATTCGGAACCTCGATTTCCTCGCCGTCGATAATGATTTTGCGAAGGTCGTCGCTCATGCTGCGATCCCTGCTGTTGTGGGCTTAGGCGCCCGAATCCAAAAAACTGTGCCCCAGGCGGCGCCAGCGAGCACAGTCGTGGCCAGCGCAACCAGAAAGCCGGGGTCCGAGAAAGGAATAAAGTTCGGCCCGGAGCCCGTTTCCACGGTCGTGAGCCTTGAGAGCACAAAAAAGACCATTGGAGGCAGTGCGTAGACTGCCGCTCCCAGAAAGAGATTGCCCATCTTCCTGACTTCGTGCCCGAAGCGCTTGAAGAGGCTGCTCGCGATCAACCATACAAGACCGAAAACATGAAACGCGACGAGCAGATCGATCAGAAAGCCGACCATCGCCGCTGCGAGCCCGCCGGCAACCAAACGCGGATCGCCAGACGTCAATGCAGACATGAACTCCGGCCCTGAGAGGACGAGAGCGGCGACAAGGGCAGCCAGAACGTATGTGAGGAAAGTTCTCACGTCCGCCCTACTCCGCTGCCACTTGCGACACGAACACCGGCTTGCCGGCGCGATAATTGTTGATGCGGTCCTCGATTTCGGACCGGAAATGGCGGATGAGGCCCTGGACCGGCCAGGCGGCCGCGTCGCCGAGGGCGCAGATCGTGTGACCTTCGACCTGGCCGGCGACGTCGAGCAGCATGTCGATCTCCTCGATCGAGCTCTCGCCACGCGCCATCCGCTCGAGCACACGCCACATCCAGCCGGTGCCCTCGCGGCACGGCGTGCACTGGCCGCAGCTCTCATGCCGGTAGAAGTAGGAAATCCGCGCGATCGCCTTCACGACGTCGGTGGACTTGTCCATGACGATGACGGCAGCGGTGCCGAGACCGGATTTGTGCGCCTGAAGGGCGTCGAAATCCATCAGCACGTCGTCGCAGATGTCCTTCGGCAGAAGCGAGACGGACGAACCGCCCGGAATGACCGCCTTGAGATTGTCCCAGCCGCCGCGCACGCCGCCCGCATGGGTCTCGATGAGGGTCTTGAGCGGGATGCCCATCACTTCTTCGACATTGCACGGATTGTTCACATGGCCGGAGATCGAGAAGATCTTGGTGCCGACATTGCGCTCGCGGCCGAAGCCGGCGAACCATTCGGCGCCGCGGCGCAGGATCGTGCCCGCGACGGCGATGGACTCGACATTATTGACCGTGGTCGGGCAGCCGTAGAGGCCGGCATTGGCCGGGAAAGGCGGCTTCAGGCGCGGCTGGCCCTTCTTGCCTTCCAGGCTTTCCAGCAAGGCCGTCTCCTCGCCGCAGATATAGGCGCCGGCGCCGTGATGGATATAGACGTGGAACGGCCAGCCATGGACGTTCTTCTCGCCGATCAGCTTGGCCTCATAGGCCTCCTTGACCGCCTTCTCCATCGCCAGGCGTTCGGTGACGTATTCGCCGCGCAGATAGATATAGCAGGCGTGAGCCTGCATGGAGAACGAGGCGAGCAGGCAGCCCTCGATGAGAAGATGCGGATCGTGCCGCATGATCTCGCGGTCCTTGCAGGTGCCCGGCTCGGATTCGTCGGCATTGACGACGAGATAGTGCGGGCGGGCGCCCACTTCCTTGGGCATGAAGGACCATTTCAGCCCGGTCGGGAAACCGGCGCCCCCACGACCGCGCAGGCCGGACGCCTTCATCTGGTCGATGATCCAGTCGCGCCCCTGCTCGAGCATTTCCTTGGTACCGTTCCACGCCCCGCGCTGCTTGGCAGCCTCGAGGTCCGGCGAGTGGTGGCCGAACAGGTTCGTGAAGATACGGTCCTTGTCCTGGAGAAGCTGGGTCATGGTCTAGCCCTCCGCCTTTGCCGACTTCGCCTTGCCCTTGGGGGCAGCGTTCGGCAGCTTGATCTTCTTGGCCTTGGAGCCGTCATAGAGCGACGGATCGGAGAGGACCTTGGTGCCGTGCGGCTCGGAGGCATTGCGCTCCGATTGCGGGCCGTACTCGACCTTTTTGCCGGCAGCGAGGTCGTCGAGGAGCTTCTCGAACTTTTCGCCGTCCAGGTCCTCGATGTAGTGGTCGCCGTCCTTGTTGGCGAGCTGGATCATCGGGGCATTGGCGCAGGCGCCCATGCACTCCACCTCGACCCAGGTGAACTTGCCGTCCTCGGACATCTCGTGCTGCTTGCCGATGCGGTTCTTACAGACGGAGATGAGATCGTCCGAGCCGCGCAGCATGCAGGGCGTGGTGCCGCAGACCTGGATCAGGTGCTCGCCGACCGGCTCCAGGTTGAACATGGTGTAGAAGGTCGCGACCTCGTAGACGCGGATATAGGGCATGCCCAGCCGGTCCGCGATCTCGCGGATGGCGGGTTCGGAGACCCAGCCTTCCTGCTTCTGCGCGATCCACAGCATCGGGATGACCGCCGAGGCCTGCTTGCCCTCGGGATATTTGGCCAGCCAGAACTTGATCTCGTCCTCGCTCTTCTTGTTGAAGGCGAAGCTGTCCGGCTGTTCCTTCGCGAGACGGCGAACGCTCATCGGTCGATCTCCCCGAAGACGACGTCGAGCGATCCGATAATGGCCGAGACGTCGGCGAGCATGTGCCCGCGATTCATGAAATCCATGGCGGCAAGGTGGGCAAAGCCCGGTGCGCGGATCTTAACGCGGTAAGGCGTGTTGGATCCGTCGGCGATGAGGTAGACGCCGAATTCGCCCTTGGGCGCCTCGACGGCGGCATAGCACTCGCCCTCTTCGACGCGCACACCCTCGGTATAGAGCTTGAAGTGCTGGATGAGCGCTTCCATGGAGCGCTTCATCTCGGCGCGGCGCGGCGGCGAGAACTTGGAGTCGGTGGCCAGCACCTCGCCCGTATTCTCCGGCTTCATGAGCCAGTCGCAGCACTGGATCATGATCTTCACCGACTCGCGCATCTCTTCCATGCGGCAGAGATAACGGTCGTAGCAGTCGCCGTTCTTGCCGACCGGAATCTCGAAATCGAGCTCGTTATAGACTTCGTAGGGCTGCGAACGGCGCAGATCCCAGGCGAGGCCCGAACCGCGCACCATCACGCCGGAAAAGCCCCAGGCGAGCACGTCTTCCTTGGTCACGACGCCGATATCAACATTGCGCTGCTTGAAGATGCGGTTCTCGGTCAGGAGGCTGTCGATATCGTCGAGCGCCTTCGGGAACTCGTCGCACCATTTGCGGATGTCTTCGATCAGCTTCGGCGGCAGGTCCTGGTGCACGCCGCCCGGACGGAAATAGTGGGCGTGCATGCGCGAACCGGAAGCGCGCTCGTAGAAGACCATCAGCTTCTCGCGCTCCTCGAAACCCCAGAGCGGCGGCGTCAGGGCGCCGACGTCCATGGCCTGGGTCGTCACGTTCAGCAAATGGTTCAGGATACGGCCGATCTCGCAATAGAGCACGCGGACATACTGGCCGCGCTTGGGCACCTCGATGCCGGCGAGCCGCTCGGCCGCCATGCAGAAGGCATGCTCCTGGTTCATCGGCGCGACGTAGTCGAGACGGTCGAAATAGCCGATGCCCTGGAGATAGGTCTTGTGCTCGAGCAGTTTTTCGGTGCCGCGGTGCAGAAGGCCGATATGCGGGTCGACACGCTCGACAACCTCGCCGTCCAGCTCCAGCACGAGGCGCAGCACACCGTGCGCAGCCGGGTGCTGCGGACCGAAATTGATGGTGAAATTGCGTTCGGCGCCCTGGGCCTTGGTCATATCGTCAGCCATGACTCAGCCCTCCGCCTTTTCGTCGCCCGGGATGACGTATTTCGCGCCTTCCCACGGGCTCATGAAATCAAAGTCGCGATATTCCTGAACGAGCTCGACGGGTTCGTAGACCACCCGCTTCTGCTCCTCGTCCCACCGCACTTCCACGAAGCCGGTGAGCGGGAAGTCCTTGCGCAGCGGATGCCCCTCGAAACCGTAATCGGTGAGCAGGCGGCGCAGGTCCGGGTGACCGGAGAAGACGATGCCGTACATGTCGAAGGCCTCGCGCTCGAACCAGTCGGCAACCGGATAGACCGGGATCACGCTGGGTACGGCGGTCTCGGCATCGGTCGACAGCTTCACGCGGATGCGGTGGTTCTGGTGCATCGACAGGAGATGATAGACAACCTCGAAACGCTCGGAGCGCTGCGGGTAGTCGACACCGCAGATATCGATCAGCGTGGTGAAGCGGCAGGCCGGATCGTCACGCAGGAAGGTCAGCATGCCCTCGATCTGATCGCGGTGGATTTCCACGGTCAGCTCGCCATGCGTGATATGCCATCCGGTGACGGCGTCTTCCCGGGCCGATGCGATGTGCTCGCCGAGGAGTTTGAGAGCTTCGCTCATAGACAGTCTCTCCTAGCGCTCGATCGAGCCTTCACGGCGGATCTTCTTCTGCAGTTGCAGAATGCCGTAGACCAGCGCTTCGGCGGTCGGCGGGCAGCCCGGCACGTAGACGTCGACCGGGACGATCCGGTCGCAACCGCGCACGACGGAATAGGAATAGTGGTAATAGCCGCCGCCATTGGCGCACGACCCCATCGAGATGACGTAGCGAGGCTCGGGCATCTGGTCATAGACCTTGCGAAGCGCCGGAGCCATCTTGTTGGTGAGCGTACCCGCCACGATCATCACGTCCGACTGGCGCGGGGACGCCCGCGGCGCGAAGCCGAAGCGCTCGACGTCGTAGCGCGGCATGGAGGCCTGCATCATCTCGACCGCGCAGCAGGCGAGACCGAAGGTCATCCACATCAGCGAGCCCGTCCGGGCCCAGGTCACCAGATCGTCGGCAGCCGCGACGACGAAGCCCTTGTCGGCCAACGCGTCGCTGACGCCGTCGAAGAACGGATCGTGCTTCTTCGGATCATAGCCGGGAACGGCGGCGCGGCCGGCCATGCCGGCATGGGGGGTCAGGTCAGAGGTCATGGATCACTCCCAGTCCAGCGCGCCTTTTCTCAGCTCGTAAATGAAGCCGATGGTGAGAACAGCGAGGAAAACCATCATCGACCAGAACTCGAACACGCCCAGATGCTCTTTCAGGGTCACGGCCCAGGGGAAGAGGAAGGCGACCTCGAGGTCGAAGATGATGAAGAGGATGGCGACGAGGTAGAAGCGCACGTCGAACTTCATCCGGGCGTCGTCGAAGGCGTTGAAACCGCATTCGTAGGTCGAGACCTTTTCCGGGTCCGGCTTGGACGGCGCGATCACGAAGGCCGCGAGCATGAAGCCCAGGCCTATCGCCGCTGCAATTCCGAAAAAGATCAGGATGGGCAGGTAATCGAGAAGCAATGCGTCCATCGCCGGGCCTCGCCTTCTTGTGTCCGTTTCGGTGCGGGACACCCTTTAAAAGGGTAGGCGCGATACGCAAAAAGGCGAATCGGAAACGCCAAAAGGGGCCCCTGCCCGATTTCGCGCGGAAGCTAGAGCGCAGCGGCGCTGCGGGCAAGGCCTAAGAGCGGCCTGAAATCAGTTGGCGGCACCTCGATCCGGGGATAATCAATAATATTTGAGAATGACTTGCAACAAGTGCCGTGCGGATCATCATCGCCGAAGCTATCGGATACCCGTTGAAGCAAACCGCCAAAACGATGACTACGATCTCGCTTGCGTCGCATGTGCGAATGCGGGCACTCTCTGGCCCGGTAAGCCGAACGGTAATTTCGGGGGGATTTCATGAGCATCGGAACGTCCATTCTCAATGCGGTCGAACGCGCCGGCAATCGTCTGCCCGATCCGGTGACAATATTCGTCGCGCTGATCGGTATCATTCTCCTCGCCTCGTTCGGACTGGCCGCGCTCGGGACTTCTGTGGTGCACCCGGTCAGCGGCGACTCCGTGACGGTCCAGAATCTGCTCACCGGCTCCCAGCTCCAGAATATTCTCGTCGGCATGCCCGGCGTACTCACCGGCTTCGCCCCGCTCGGCATGGTGCTGGTGGTCATGATCGGAGCCGGCATAGCCGAGAAGACCGGCCTCCTCGCCGCAGGTCTGCGTGCCATGGTCCGCGGTGTCCCGGCGTCCTGGTTGACCCCGACCCTCGTCTTCGCCGGCGTCATGGGCAATCTCGCTGTCGATTCCGGTTATATCGTGCTCGTGCCGCTGGGCGCCGTCGTCTTCATGGCGGCCGGGCGACACCCCGTCGCGGGCCTTGCCGCCACCTTTGCAGGCGTTTCCGCCGGCTTCTCCGCCAATCTGGTCGTTACCGCTCTCGAACCGCTCCTGTTCGGCATTACCCAGACCGCCGCCCAGGGCATCGAACCGGGCTGGACGCTGAACAATCTGGACAATTACTACTTCACACTGGCCCTGACGCCGATTCTCGTCCTCGTCGGCACTTTCGTGAACAACCGCATTGTCGAGCCGCGTCTCGGCGAATGGGTCCGCCCCGACGACTTCGCCGCCCCCGATTCCGATGACGGCCTTTCGACCGCCGAGAAGAAGGGACTTGCCTGGGCGGGCTGGTCTCTCCTCGTCATGACCGCCATCGTGCTCTGGATGACCGTCCCGGAGAGCGGCATTCTGCGCGACGCAAACGGCGGTCTCGGCCCCTTCTTCCGCTCCATCGTCGCCATTTTGATGATTGCCTTCCTCGTTTCCGGCACGCTCTACGGTATCGCCGTCGGCGAGGTGAAGTCGGATCGCGACGTCGTCCAGCTCGGCAGCCGGTCCATGGCGGATATGGGCAGCTACATCATCCTGGCCTTCGCCATGGCTCACTTCATCGCACTCTTCGGGGCCTCGGAGATCGATACCGTCATCGCCATCAGCGGCGCGGAAGGCCTGCGTGCACTCGACCTGCCCGCGCCGTTGCTGATCGTCGGCATGGTGCTCCTGGTCGCCGTGCTGAACCTCTTCATGGGATCCGCATCCGCCAAATGGGCCCTTCTCGCTCCGGTTTTCGTACCTATGCTGATGCTGCTCGGGATTTCACCGGAAGGCGCGACCCTGGCCTATCGCATGGGCGATCAGGCGACGAACATCATCACGCCGCTCATGCCCTATCTCCCGCTGATCCTGATCTTCGCGCAGCGCTATGTACCTGAGTTCGGTCTGGGCAGCCTGATCGCGATCATGCTCCCCTACTCGATCGCCATTCTGCTTACCTCGATGGCGATGCTCGGTGTCTGGTTCGTTTTCGACCTGCCGCTCGGCCCGGGAGACGCCAGCTTCCTTTACGAGATGCCGCAATCTGTCGCACCAAACGACTGATTCGAATACGGTCTCTTAATGCTCCTTCGCTAGTCTCCAGGAAAACTTGGCCTGGTGAGTGCGATGACCAAAGCGGAAAAACCCTGCACGCTGTGCAGCCAACGCGGAAGAACGCGGTTCGGCGCGTGCATTCAGATGGCGTTCCAGCCCATCGTCGATACGGCCCGGGGAAAGGTGTTCGCGCATGAAGCCCTGGTACGCGGTCCCGAGGGCGAAGGCGCAGGGCACGTCCTCGCCATGGTCAATGACGAGAACCGGTATAGTTTCGACCAGACCTGCCGGGTGACAGCCATCGCGACCGCCAGCCGGATCGGCATGGAGACGCCGCTCAGCATCAATTTCATGCCGAATGCCGTCTATGAGCCGGCCAATTGCATCAAGGCGACCCTGCGTACTGCAGAACGCACCGGTTTTCCGCTCGACCGGATCATATTCGAGTTTACCGAAAGCGAGGATGTCGCCGAAACCGGCAAGCTCCAGGCGATCGTCGAAGAATATGCCCGGCATGGCCTGCGCACCGCGATCGATGATTTCGGGGCCGGTCATTCCGGGTTGAACAAGCTGGCCGATCTCAAACCGGACTATGTGAAGCTCGACATGGCCCTGACGCGGAACCTGGACAAGGACAAGCGCCGCCAGACAATCGTCAGTCACACGGCGCAGATGTGCCGGGAACTCGGAATTACTGTGATCGCCGAAGGGATCGAGACCGTCGGCGAGCTGGCCGCAGTCCGCGATCTGGGGATCGACCTTATCCAGGGCTATCTGTTCAGCGCGCCACGCCTCGAAGCCGTGTATCGCGACAGCGAAATTCTCAAGGCCTTCGTCGACACACCGGATAACCGGTGCGCCTTCGGGGATCAGGAAGACCGCGCAGCCGGATAGCCGCGCAGCCTTTCCCCTGCGGTCTAGCCGGCGAGCGCACCCGGACGGCTTTGTCCGGATCGCCGGCGCGACCGTTTCCGCCCGCCTCCCGTGCCACGCGCCTGCGCCGGCGCAGAATTGCCGTTTCGTTGCGGCCGCCCGCCGGAATTGCCGTCGCGATTTCGGCGCGGCGGACGCGATTTCTTCTTCTGCGACGCGGCCGGCGTTGCGCGCTTGGCCTCGGCCAGGAAATCGGCCTCCTCGCCCAACCAGACGCGCTCTATGTCAAGACCCGTCAGCTTTTCGATATCACGCAGATAGCCATACTCGCCCGGCTCGCACATGGAGACCGCAACGCCGCTCTTACCGGCCCGCGCCGTCCGCCCGATGCGGTGGACATAGGCTTCCGCGATATTGGGCAGATCGTGGTTGATCACATGGGATACGCCGTCCACATCGATCCCTCGTGCCGCGATATCGGTCGCGACGAGAATTTTCACACTGCCCGTCTTGAAGCCGTCCAGTGCCTTTACGCGCTGGGACTGAGACTTGTTGCCGTGAATGGCGGCGGATTTGAGCCCGTAATTCACGAGATGCTTGTTGATCTTGTCGGCGCCGTGCTTGGTCCGTGAGAAGACGATGGCCCGCTCGACCGCACGGTCGGACATGAGCTCAAGCAGAAGATCCTTCTTGCTTTCCTTGGGCAGCATGACGACGGATTGCTCGATGCGCTCGATCGGCCGGGAAGCCGGAGCGACCGAAATCTGTTTCGGATCGTCGAGCAGATCGTGCGCCAGCGCACGGATCGGTTTCGGCATGGTCGCCGACAGGAGCGCCGTTTGTCGCTTTTCGGGCAGATGCGAGACGATTCGCCGGATCGCCGGCAGAAAGCCTAGATCCAGCATTTGGTCGGCCTCGTCGAGAATCAGGGTCGTCGTACGATCGATGCGTACAAAGCCGGACTGCATGAGATCGAGCAGGCGCCCCGGCGTCGCCACCAGCACATCCACGCCCTTGGCGAGCGAGCGCACTTGCGGTCCGGGCTTCACTCCGCCGACCACGAGGGTCGAGGACAGGCGCATATGCCGGGCATAGGCCCGGAGATTCTCGAGAATCTGTGCGGAAAGCTCGCGCGTCGGCGACAGGATGAGCGCGCGGCAGGTTTTTGGAGCTGGGCGGTTCGACTCACCAGCTATGCCGTTGAGTATCGGCAACACGAATGCGGCGGTTTTGCCGGTACCGGTCTGAGCGATGCCGAGAACATCGCGCCCGGCGAGCATGGCCGGGATGGTCTCAGCCTGGATGGGGGTCGGCGCGTCATAGCCCTCGTCGGCGAGCGCTCGGAGAATGGGCTCGGCGAGGCCGAGATCCTTGAATGCGGTCAAAACAATTACTTTCAATCAGGGGTCGCGCGCGCCGAACCGAAAGGATCGGGCGTCACGACGAAAAACAGGTTGTGGAAGCTTGCGTCGCTAAGCTGCCAACTCGAACGGTGCCGAAGCACCGGGTGGCAGCAATCTGTCCCGCCTCCTTTGAAGGAGTGCGGCGGGACTGTCGCGCCAGCGCGTCGGCACCGAACCGGTTGATGGGTTGCGGTCCACCGACGTCACGCGCGGCTTGTCCCATGAATGACGGGCAAAGGCAAATGATTGCTCACACTGGGATTTCTTATGACCGCGCGGCCCCGGGGTCTTGCACACCCCCACCGACTCCCCGCGAAATGAAGTAACGCCCATAACTACTAGTAAATTATCATGAAAACGGATCAACATAGGGATCTTCTGGCTCGCAAAATTCGCATGCTGGGGATCACACCTCACGTCCTCTCGACCCTTCGTGGCATCCACCCCTTCGTCGAGACGCAGATGGACGGCATCGTCGATCGCTTCTACGCCCATATGCAGACCTTCCCGGAAGGCCGACGCATCTTCGCCGACCGTGCGATGGTGGCAGGGCTGAAACGCGCCCAGCGCGAACATTGGCTCAACCTGTTCCGCGGAGCGCTCGACACGGATTATGTCTTTCGCGCCATGCGCGTCGGTCAGGTCCCCTACGAGCGCCGTGTGGCCCCCTATATCTACATAGCGGGCTACAACTTCTTCCAGTGCGAGCTCCTGCGCATCCTCTCCGAGAAGTATCGCAGCGATTCCGCCCTGCCCGACATGCTCGGCGCAATCACCCGGGTGATCAGCCTCGACAT
>PANU01000096.1 GCA_002707745.1 Flavobacteriaceae bacterium | reverse complement strand
TCACAACTCACAACTCACAACTCACAACTCACAACTCACAACTCACAACTCACAACTCACAACTCACAACTCACAACTCACAAGTTATAACTAATACACACATTTTTAGGTTCTGTAAAAAAACGAAGTGCTTCAAATCCGCCTTCACGTCCCACACCGCTATCTTTCATTCCGCCAAACGGAGTTCGTAAATCACGGTTTAGCCAGGTATTTACCCATACAATGCCAGCTTCCAGTTGTTTCGAAAGACGCATCGTTCTATCTAAATTATTGGTCCAGACAGTTGCGGAAAGGCCGTATTTTACGTCATTTGCTAATTGCAATGCTTCTTCTTCATTTTTAAAAGTCATAATGGTTACCACAGGTCCAAATACTTCTTCCTGCTGAATGCGACATTTGTTGTCGTCCACTTCTATTACACTTGGTTGCAGGTAATAGCCGTTTTCAAATCCTTTTACTGAAACGCGCTCTCCACCATATAAAATCTTTGCGCCCTCGTCTTTGGCTATTTCTATATAGCTTTCCACTTTTTCCAGATGCTCTTGGGAAACTAATGCGCCTATACTTGTTTTGCTATTAAATGGATTTCCAATATACAATGCTGCAACTTTGGCAACAAAATCTTTTTTGAATTGTTTGGCAATAGATTCTTCTACATAAATTCTACTTCCGCAGAGGCAAATTTGCCCCTGATTGGCAAAAGAAGATTTTACCGTCACCGCAAGCATCTTCTCATACTCACAATCGGCAAAAATAATGTTGGGGTTTTTTCCTCCCAGTTCCAATGATAATTTTTTAAACATAGGCGCAGCCGTTCTGGCAATATGCTCCCCTGTTTTGGTGCCTCCTGTAAATGAAATTGCTTTAATATTAGGATGTGCTACAATGGCTTGTCCGGCTTCGGGACCTGTGCCATGAACAATATTTAAAACGCCTTTTGGAAGTCCGGCCTCACTTAAAATTTCGCCTAACAAATAAGCGGTCATTGGGGTTACTTCGCTGGGTTTTGCAACCACGCAATTGCCTGCTGCAATGGCAGGGGCAACTTTCCACGTAAATAAATACAGTGGTAAGTTCCAGGGTGAAATACAACCTACAACACCCATGGGGCTGCGAAGGGTGAAGTTCATCGTATTCAGTCCAACGCTCTCATGGGCTTCACTGGCAAACTGTGTAATGGCATTCCCAAAAAACCTAAAGTTAGCTGATGCTCTTGGAATATCTACTGCTTTAGCAAGGCTTAACGGCTTCCCGTTATCTTTTGCTTCGGCTTCTGCCAGGGTATCGAGATTGGCTTCAATTAGATCGGCTATTCGTATTAATATTTTACTACGTTCTTCAATGGTGGTGTTGCTCCAGCTTACAAATGCGTCTTTTGCAGCCTCATACGCTTTCGCTACATCTTTTGAAGTACTTTTTGGAATGTGCGAGTAAATTTCGCCCGTACTGGGATTGTAATTATCCAGCCAATCTCCAGCAATTGGTTCCTGAAAGCTGCCGTTTATGTAGTTTTTAATTTTTTTCATGATAATTAATTAACTGAAAAGTGCGAAAAATACCTTGTTTACTAGGAACTCAAAGGCTTATACGCCGTCACCTTAATCTCAATTACCAAATGGGGGTGCGGTAATTGATGCACTGCAACTGTTGTTCGGGCAGGGCCTGTTTCTTTACGAAAGAACTCGCCATATACCTGATTATAGCCTCCAAAATCGTTCATATTAACTAAAAAGGTTGAAACGTCTACAACATCTTCCATGGTGGCTTCTTCTGTAGCTAGCACATCTTTAATGTTGTTTAATACTGCTCTGGTCTGTTCTTTTATGTCCAGAAAAATGGTGCCCATCTCATCAATTTTATTGGCACCGGCAATGGTGTTGTCGGGTAAACGGGAACTGGTTCCGCTTACAAATAGAAAATCGCCTGCCCGTTTAATGTGTGGATACGCTCCTCGGGGAGTAGCTTTTCCTTTTACTAAGTTGCTTTTTGTTGTCATAATTTTCATTTTTAAATCAAGAACAAAACAATAAATTTTCTCTCTGTTTCTTGCCATAAGCGCAACAAACGGACTTGTTTCTATAAATTTCCTATAATCGCGTCATCATGTAAAATTGCTTTTGTTTCTTGTTGTACCAGTACTAACTTTTCCCGTAAGTTCATGGTTTCGTTTATCTTACCATCTGCAATTAAATTTAAAATGGCTTTATCCTGTGCGCGTCCTTTTTTTAGGGCTTCAGCATAGGAAATGTCTTCGTTAAAGGTGACTAAAGAGTATTTACTGTAATATTCCTCAGGAAATTGTGCTTCAAAAGCGGTTTCCAGCTTTCTTTTTTGCTGAAATAAAGGGCTTGCTGTGTGTTCTTTCATCTCGTGGAAGTTATCCACTGCCAAATCGGCTATCGCATCGGTGTCTTTTTTTCTCACTTTTTCATATTCGTAAAAGATTTTATTCCAGTCTTTCTCGCCTTCAAATTGATTTAAAATTTCATCAAAAACAACTACATCTTCAAAGCTGGCATTCATACCTTGTCCGTAAAACGGAACAATGGCGTGCGCGGCATCTCCTAATAAAAGTGTTTTTCCGTAGCTGCTCCAGGGAGAACATTTTATAGTTCCTAAAGGTCCCGTGGGATTACCAAAATACTCTTCCACCAAATTGGGCATGAGTGTTACCGCATCCGGATATTCTTTACTGAAATATTCGGTTACCATTTCTGGTGTCGTTAAGTTGTCGAAACAATAATCGCTGTTGGAATAGGGTAAAAAGAGGGTAACGGTAAAACTTCCATCCAGATTGGGAAGTGCAATAAGCATATCTTCGCCACGTGGCCAGATGTGCAAGGCTCCTTTTTCTGTTCTGTATCCGCCGTCTTTTGCAGCAGGAATAGAAATTTCTTTGTACCCATGGGTTAGCCATTCCTGTGAGAAACTAAACAGAAATTTTTTATGATTGAACATGCTTTTACGAACCGCAGAGCCTGCTCCATCTGTCCCCAGTATTATATCGCCATTATAGGTTACTTCATCATTTGTAGTAAAATCTTTGAACGTAGCCGAGCCATTTTCTAAATCAACTGTTTTACAGCCTTTGTTAAAGATAATTTCAACATTGGGCATTTTTTCGGCTTCATCTAATAAAAGCATGTTGAGGCCAGGTCGTGAAATAGAATTGATGTATTCATCTTTTCTACCGCTGTATTTACTTAAAAAAGTATTGCCTTCTTTATCGTGAATCATTCGGCCCAACATGGGGATACACAATGCAAGCGCTTTTTCTTCCACTCCAGCGAGGCGTAGTCCTTTTAATCCCCGGTCACTAAGGGCAAGATTTATAGAACGACCTGCGTCCTGCTCTTCTTTGCGCAAATCCGGGCGTTTTTCAATGAGCGTGACATGGTAGCCACGTTGCGCCATTCGGAGGGCAAGTAGGCTTCCGCAAAGGCCTGCACCTATAATAAGTATGTTTTGGTTTTTTGTCATTTTTTTATTTTAGACCACGACTTCGGTCGCTTTGTTCCCTTTTTGAACCACGAAGCAAGACTATTGAATAGTTAAACATTTGTCTTGTTTCTTGTTTCTATAGTAATACTTCTTTTAACCGCTTCACAAACTCCCAAACATCTTCAAAACTATTGTACAGTGGAGCTGGGGCAACCCTTATAACATCGGGTTCGCGCCAATCGCTAATAACACCAGCTTCCGTTAATTTTGTGTGTAGCGCTTTGTCTGCACTTTTTACCTGTATGCTTAACTGGCAACCGCGTTCCTCCTTGTTTCTTGGGGTAATGATGTTGATATTATCATTGTTTAATTCATCCAAGAGGTACTCTAGATAACCCGTTAATTTTTCAGATTTGGTGCGCAAGTTCTCAAAACCAGCTTTAGCAAACACATCCAGACTGGCACGTATGGCAGCCATACTTAAAATGGGAGGGTTGCTTAATTGCCAGCCTTCGGCACCTTCTAGGGCGTCAAACTCGTGGCGCATATTAAAGCGTGTGGTTTTATTGTGGCCCCACCATCCTGCAAACCGATTAAGATTGTCGTTTTTGGCGTGGCGTTCGTGAACAAAACAACCTCCCAGACTTCCCGGACCGCTATTTAAATATTTATAACTACACCACACGGCAAAATCGGCGCCAGTTTCGTGTAAATTGGGCTGAATATTTCCAGCGCCGTGCGCCAGGTCAAAACCAACCATAGCGTTGTGTTTATGACCTAGTTCGGTAATTTTTTTTAAAGGAAAATGCTGCCCGGTGTAATAGTTGGTGCTACCAATCATTAACAAGGCAATTTCATCTCCCTGGTTTGCCATAATTTTTTCTAAATCCTCAAAACGGCATAGCTCTTCGCCTTCACGGGGTTTCCATAAAATTAACCCTTCTTTTGGATTGTGGCCGTGAAATTTTAGCTGACTTTCAACTGCGTATTTATCGCTTGGGAAGGCATCGCTTTCCACGACAATTTTATATTTTGTTGTAGTGGGTTGGTAAAAACTTACCATCATTAAATGCAAATTGGTAGTTAAGGTATTCATTATCACTACCTCACCAGGTTTAGCTCCTACAATTTCGGCCATGTTTTTGGTTAGAAATTCGTGATAGGGAAGCCATGGATTTTTAGCATCGGTATGCCCCTCCACACCATGTTTGCCCCAGTCGTTTAATTCCTGCTGGATGTACTCCTTTGTTGTTCTTGGTTGTAACCCCAGGGAATTTCCACAAAGGTAAATTAGCGACTTACCCTTTGAATCGGTTGGAATTAAAAATTGTTGTCTAACATGTGCTAGGGGATCTTCAGCATCACATTGTTGGGCATATTGTAACGTATTCTGCATTATTTTTTTACTGAAATATTAGTGAAGTATAACTTGAAGCCGCCAGTACTATCCTGGTGCATTTTAGCAATATTCAGGCCGTTGAAATTTTCGTAATCCTCCCAGGTAGTGGTCATAGAAGGTTTTTTGCTATTACTTTTTCTGAAAATCCATTCTTTTACAATAAAATCATCATCATAAAAAAAGTCGTAGGCATCTCCAGGGGTATACCCGCCTTCTTTTCCGTAGGTAGTGGTGATTTTGTTAATGGTGTCTCCAGAAATTGGAGCTACCTGTTTTGTGGCTTCCGAAAGTGTGGTTCCCTCATCCCAAACCAAATTATAAGGTGCCAAAAGCCAGTATTTATCATTTATAAAGGCGGCATCATATGGTCTGGATATACTGTCCAGGTTGCTTCGGTTAAAGGATATGGTGTCCTTAGCGGTTTTCATCGTAATGTCATTGGTTTTTGGCTTCCAGATCCAGGAGCGTTCAGAATGGGCATCACCTCTGTCTACATTAAAAGTAAAGTGTATTTCTGAAACATCCTTCCAGTTTTCCAGTCCGTTTTTATGAGCAATTGTTTCGGCTGTTGTGAGTTGTTTTTCTGCAATTTCCTCTGAAGGATTTTGAGACTTATGGGCTTTTTTATCCTGACAGGAGATACACAGTGCCAGGGAGAATAAAAAAAGGATTGGTATTTTCATTTAAATTATTTTACGTAAAAATAAGAATTTGCAGACCGATATGAATATATTTACTTAAATAAAACTGTAAAGAGTATGACCAAAGTAAATTTAATAGGTAGCGGACCATTAATTGTGGTGGGGGAACACACGGTAACCCTGGAAGACGGTAGTGAAGTGGTAAAAGAAACAAGAGCATCGTATTGTCGCTGTGGAAGTAGTGAAAACTTTCCTTTTTGCGACGGAAAACATAAAAATGTATAATGGGTATATCAATTTCAGACAACAAAGATAAAAACCAATTTGAAACCGTGATGAATGGTAAAACGGCGTTTATAACGTATAAAAGAAAGCCAGATACTATGCATATTACGCATACTGAAGTGCCTTCAGAACTGGAAGGAAACGGAATTGGATCTGCCTTGGTTAAACACGCCCTACAGGCGGCAAAGGATGAGGGTAAAAAAGTAGTTTCTCACTGTCCTTTTGTTAGTGGATACATAGAAAGACACCCTGAGTTTACATCGTACCTTGCTTAAAAAGTGCAATAAAAAAGACCCTTTCAATACTTTGAAAGGGTCTTTTCCTTGTTTCAGCAAAAAAAATTAATCTACTGCATCTTCAACGTCGTCTGCAACTTTTTCTACCGTAGATTTTTCTCTACAGCTTGTAAAAGAGGTTGCGGTTGCGGTTAATAATCCTGCTGCTAATAAACATGTGAATACTTTTTTCATTGGATTGGTTTTAAAAATTCAAGTTGCTTTAGAGTTTTAAAATTAAGGTCTTCTGCCTGTTGCTAAACGGTACAAAATACCAATTACAGCCAGTACTAATAAAATGTGAATTAAGCTTCCTACTGCATCTCCAAATCCTATATAGCCTATAAGCCATCCAATGATTAAAATTACTACAATAAGCCAGATGATATCGCCCATAATATTTAGTTTTAAAGGTTATTTATACACTAAAGGTAGTTGTAAATTGTTTTCCTTGGTTACTCTTTAACGATGGTTTAACCCAGTTTGTTAAAAAGCTCCTAACTAAAATTTACTTGCTATCTTTTACCCATAAATTAAAAAAAATGAATTTGCAGAAAGCATTTGAAATAAATAGGGGGACCTGGAATAAAAAAGTTGGCATACATGCAGCTAGTGATTTTTATTTTCTGAAAGCGTTTAAAAACGGAAAAACATCTTTAAATGTATTCGAATTGGAAGCCCTTGGAGATGTTTCTGAAAAAAGTTTGTTGCACTTACAGTGTCATTTTGGACAAGATACCTTAAGCTGGAGCAGGTTTGGAGCAAGGTGTACGGGGGTCGATTTTTCTGAGGAAGCTATTAAGCTGGCTCAAAAGCTGAACGATGAGTTACTGCTGGACGCCAAATTTGTGTGTTGTAACGTATTGGATACTTCGCAGCATATTTCTGAAACTTTTGATATTGTTTTTACAAGTTACGGGACTATAGGTTGGTTGCCAGATTTAAAACCCTGGGCCCAAATGATTGCTGAACGCTTAAAACCTGGTGGTTTATTTTACATTGTAGATTTTCACCCCATCGCCTGGATGTTCGATTATACCGTGTCGCCCCCAATAATGATATACGGATACCAACAAAAAGAGGCTATTTATGAAGAATACAAAGGTTCCTACACGGAAAACGGAAAAGAGATTATGATAAGTAAAGAATACGGTTGGAATCATGGATTAAGTGATGTAGTAAACAACTTGTTAAAAGCGGGACTCACTATAGAATGTTTTAAGGAGTACAATGCATCTCCTTACGATGTTTTTCCAGGGTTGGTAAAAAATAAAGAAGCTTTTTTTGAAATGCCTGCAGGATTATACCCACTATTATTTGAGATAAAAGCTGTTAAAAAATAAAAAACCGACAGTATTTTATAATGCTTTCAGGTTTGTTACAGCTGTAACTTTTACGTGGCCTGTTAATTTCAGGGTGCCAGAAACCGAAATGTAAGATTTGGGACAAAAAAAAGTAGATTCCTGATTCTGGCAAAATGTTAACTATGCTCTGGGAGCGTATTTAAATGAGTTAGTGAGCGTCTTCTTTTAACAGCTCAGGAAATTTTTTCTGAAATCTTTTAAGCCTTGGAATATATACATTTTGAATGTATGGGTTATTTGGATTGTTGCGTTCATAATTTTGGTGATAAGCTTCAGCAACCCAAAACTTTTGGAAGGGTAAAACTTGTGCGGCTACTTTGCCAGCTCCCAGTTCTTTTTCCAATTCAGCAATTTTATTCTCTATAATTTTTTTCTGTGTATCGTTCTGATAAAAAATAATAGAGCGGTACTGCGAGCCCCGATCCGGACCTTGCCCGTTTACTTGGGTTACATTTTGGGATCCAAAATATACGTCTACCAATTGTTTAAAGCTTACTACGTTTGGGTCGTAAAGTACTTCAACAGCTTCTGCGTGGCCTGTATTACCTGTGTTGCTGGATTCATAGGTTGGGTTTTCGGTATGACCGCCACTATACCCGGAAATAGATTCTTTTACTCCTTCTACACTTTCATATATGGCTTCTACACACCAAAAACAACCACTGGCGAAATAGGCTTTTTCTAACCCGTTTTCGGTAGGTACTTCAACAGGTGTTTGTGTGTTTTGAGCTTGAGTTTCGGCTTTATTATTGCTTTCATTGCTGGATTGGCAAGAGGCTTGCATGGTTAGCAGTAATGAAACAAATGCAATGGTGATTATATTTTTCATATTTTTTTGCCCGTAGGTACGGGTAGCTTTTTTAATTAAATTTGTTTTGGGTTGGTCGGTTTTATTTGTAACCCTTTCAGAAAAGATAACAAAAAAAGCCTTCACATAGTGTGAAGGCTTTGTTATAGTTTTTAGTTGCAATCAAATATCTAGCGTGTTCTTTCGAAGATACTCAGCGCAATTGCTGCAGGATTATTTCATTTTGGCGAACATCGCCTCCATTTTTTCCTGCTCTTCGGTAGCCAATTCAGGATCTACCAAAATACGTCCGCTATGCTCATCGGTAATAATTTTTTTGCGAGCTGCAATTTCCATCTGTACTTGTGGTGGAATGGTGAAGAAAGATCCACCAGAAGCTCCACGCTCTACAGGGACAACGGCTAAGCCATTTTTTACATTACTTCTAATGCGTTTGTACGCTTTTACCAGGCGGTCTTCAATTTTCTTTTCGAACTTCTCAGACTCTTTAATGAGGGCTTTTTCTTCTTTTTCTGTCTCTGACAGAATTTCGTTTAATTCGCCTTGTTTGTGCTTTAAGTGTTCCTGACGTTCTCCTAAACGAGATTCAGTTTCGTCAATCACAGCGTTTTTTTGCTCAATCTGCGCCTTAAATTCTTTAATATGCTTATCGGATAACTGGATTTCCAGCTCCTGGAATTCTACTTCCTTGCTCAACGAGTTGTACTCACGGTTGTTACGTACATTATCTTGCTGCTCAGTATATTTTTTGATAAGGGATTTAGATTCTTCAATCCCGTTCTTTTTGTCCTTGATGTTATCTTCAATAACTTCAAGTTCTGCTTTTAGCTTGTCCAGACGGGTGTTCATTCCTGCAACCTCGTCTTCAAGGTCTTCAACTTCTAAAGGTAATTCGCCGCGTACGTTTCTAATTTCATCTACACGAGAATCAATTAATTGTAAGTCGTAAAGGGCTCTTAACTTCTCTTCTACAGTGGTTTCTGTTTTTGTGGCCATAAATTAAAAATAGCTAATAGGATTGGTGTTTATTTGTGATAAAACGACTGCAAAATTAGTGATTTTTTTTGTAAGAATAGCAACTAAAAGGTCTTTTGTGTATTGTTCGCTTTCATAATGCCCTATATCGCAGAGTAAAATCTTGTTTTCAGCCTGAAAAAAATCATGGTATTTGAAATCGGCTGAAACAAAAGCATCGGCTCCTTGAGCTTTTGCAGCTTTAATGGCAAAACTACCGCTACCCCCCAATACAGCAACTTTTTTTATAGATTTAGTAGTGAGAGCCGAATGCCTTACACAGCCAGTTTTAAATGTTTTCTTTAAGCTGCTAAGCAATTCTTTTTCTGAAATAGCTTTAGGAAATTCACCTATCATTCCCATTCCCAAATGTTGGTAAGAGTTTTCTAGGGTTGTTAGTTCATAGGCTACTTCTTCATAGGGATGCGTTTTAAAAAGAGCCTTCAGTACGCTAGATTGTAAGTGTTTTGGAAATGTAATCCCAATTTGGGTTTCTGCTTCAAAACAAAGTTCTCCTTTTTTGCCTACATTCGGATTGCTTCCTTCTTCGCCTTTAAAGGTTCCCTTTCCTTCCAGGTTGAAACTACAATGGCTATAATTACCAATAGTTCCTGCACCTGCTTCAAACAGAGCGCTTCGTACCTTTTCAGCACTTTCAG
Source organism: Flavobacteriaceae bacterium (assembly GCA_002707745.1). Taxonomy (GTDB): domain Bacteria; phylum Bacteroidota; class Bacteroidia; order Flavobacteriales; family Flavobacteriaceae; genus Marinirhabdus. The sequence continues at coordinate 6,572 of PANU01000096.1, read as the reverse complement.
AAGGGACAAACGTGGTAAGTTTTTGGATGAATTGCGATTTTGGAAGTAAAATAGTCTGATTTTGTAACCCTAGTACCTCACACATTTTGGCATTTACTCCGTTCCAGGAATTATCTAATGCTGTATGAATGGCAAAAATGGAAATGTCGTTTTTTACCGCTTTTTGAACAGTACGCTCTACATAAGTCTTGCCTGTAAGTGTTTTTAGCCCTGAAAAAATTATAGGATGAAAACTTACAATGAGGTTGCAGTTATTTTTTATGGCTTCGTCTACTACGGCTTCCAGGGTGTCCAGAGTGACTAAAACTCCGGTTATTTTACTGTTTGTATCTCCAACAAGCAAGCCTGTGTTATCAAAATCTTCAGCATATTGCAGGGGTGCATAGTTGTTTAAAATGTTGATTACGTCTTGTACTATCATTAATCCAGGTGGTTATTTAACGATGGGATACATTACTATCCTGTCTTTTAATAAAACAAAACCAATACCCTAATTCCTTTTCAAAAGGAGTGTATACGCTTCCCGTTTAAAGAGGCAGACAGGCAGGGAGGGTTTTGATACTGTATTTAAAAATTTAAGTAAAGATAACAGTTTATCAATTTTAAGCATATTTACAGGAACAAACTTATCTTTACACTTTATCTTTATGAAGCTACTCCGAAAATTACTGTTTCCCTTTGCCATTTTATATGGCTGGATTACTGATTTTCGAAATTTTTTATACAACAAAGGAATTCTTGAAAGCAGAGAATACAAAATACCTTTGGTATGTGTGGGAAACCTTTCTGTAGGAGGTACAGGTAAATCTCCCATGATTGAATACCTTATTTCTTTTTTAAAAGACGATTACAGAATTGCTGTTTTAAGCCGGGGTTATAAAAGAGAGACCAGTGGGTTTCTGGAAGTAACCAAAACGCATACGGCAATACAAGTAGGGGATGAACCACTTCAGTTTAAGAAAAAATTTCCAGAAGTAACAGTTGCTGTCTGCGCAGATAGGCGAACAGGAATTGAAAAACTACAAAATAAAGCAGATGTTATTTTATTGGACGACGCTTTTCAGCATAGAAAAGTAAAGCCGGCTGTAACTATTCTCCTTACGCCTTTTCATGATTTGTTTATAGAAGACTATTTGTTGCCCACAGGAAACTTACGGGAACCCAGAAGCGGTTCCAGACGTGCAGATTGCTTGGTGGTAACCAAATGTCCTCCGCGAGTACCGTATGCAAAGCTTCAGGAAATAGAATTTAGAATGCCAATTTATAACCATCAAAAGCTCTATTTTTCTACTATCGGGTACGCTACACAAATTACAGGAATTTCAGAAAAAGTGCCGCTGGCATATTTGAAGGATAAGCAGTTTACCCTGGTGACGGGTATTGCAGATCCTTCGCCCTTGGTTCAATTTTTAACCGAACAGCAGTATACATTTACCCATGAGAAATTTCCCGACCACCATAGTTTTTCTTCAGCTGAAATCGATAAATTAAAACAAAAGGAAATTATTCTTACCACAGAAAAAGACTTTATGCGACTGCAAAGCGATCTTAAAAAATTTGCCTTGTATTACCTGCCTATTGAAACAGTAATCCTTAAAGAACAAGGATCCTATTTTGAAGATTTTATAAAGAAATCTATCGATAAAAAAAGACTGGGATAATAGCTTCAGAAAAGCTGAAGTATCCCGAATATTTTAAAAATTGTTCTCTTCAACTAGTTTTAAGGGTACTGGTAAACTAATAAATTGAAGTAGTGTTACACCATTGCTTTTAGTGTAAAAACAGCTTACACCTATTGTTTTGGAACCTACATTTATGGTAGTGCCAAATTCAGTTTGTTTTATTATAAACTATTTGGTTGCAGGTATTTTTTTTACCAACATTGTTTTATAAATCTTTTCGAAGAACTCCTCGGTTTTAAACGGTTTTGGAATTATTTCATTAAATCCAGCTCTGTAAAAATCGTCCAGATTTTCATCAATAGTTACAGCGGTTAGTGCAATAATTGGAATATCTTTATTAAATCCTCTAATTTTTTGAGTTGCTTCAATCCCACTAATACCTGGCATGTGGATATCCATTAGTATAATGTCGAAGGATTTATCTTCTACCATTTTTACGGCGTCTATTCCGTTATCTGCGACATCGCAAAGCATCTTGTTTTTCTCAAGAATTTTCTTGGTAATCATCTGGTTTATTTTGTTGTCCTCTACCACCAGGACCTTTTTGTTCACCAGGCTGTCATAATCTATTTCAACAGCAGTATTCTTTTTATTTTTATCTTCTTGTAATTCTTCTGAAATACCAAAACTTATATTAAACCAAAATTTAGATCCTTTTCCTAACTGACTTTCCAGGTGAATTTTACTTCCCATTAGCTCCAATAGGTTTTTTACAATGGAAAGCCCTAGTCCAGTACCTCCAAATTTTCTGTTTATTTGTAATGAGGCCTGAGAAAAAGTTTCAAAAATGCTTTTTTGTTTCTTTTTAGAAATTCCCACCCCGTTATCTTCTACTTCAATATGTAGTTTAACTTTAGATTCTGTTTGGTCCAGTTTTGAGACCCGTATTACTACTTCCCCGTTCTGGGTAAACTTTACAGAGTTTCCAATTAAATTAATTAAGACCTGCGAGAACTTTAGCGGGTCACCCATTAATCTCTTTGGAATATCGTCGTCGTATTCCAGTTTTAGGATGTTTTTACGGTCATCGGCAGATTTTTTGAGTGCCACAAGAACGTCGTTTATACGTTTTTTAAGAGAGAAAGAGGTTTTTTCAATTTCTACTTTATTGGCTTCCAGCTTGTTAAGGTCTAGAATGTTATTGATAAGCGACAAGAGATATTCTCCCGAAAATTTTAATGAATTTAAATGTTCTTTTTGTTGCTCTCGTGGGTCTTCTTCCAGTAAAAGGTGTGTTAGTCCAGTAACAGCATACAGTGGTGTACGCAGTTCATGAGTAATGGTACTAAGAAATTGTGCTTTTGCTAAAGAAGCTTTCTCTGCCTTTTCTTTTGCGCTCTGCATTTCCACATTTTTATCTTGTAGCAGGTTGTTGGCTTTAGCCCGCAGGTTATTGTTTTTATATAATGAAAGCGTAAGAAGGGAAAGTATGATAATAAGAGCAATACTAAGCCCCGTAGTCATTTTGTTAAGGTTTAGTGAGCGTGCTTGGGCTTCAATTTCAGATTGCTTGTTTTCTATAATTTGATTTAAATCTCCAACACTACTTTCGGCATCTACACCTTTGGAAATTGCGTGTAAGTATTCCTGGTTTATAGAGTCGTTTAGCTTTATATACTGGTTCATTAAATTTTCAGCTTCGCTTATTTTTCCTTCTCTTAGCGCTATTTGCGAAGCTATTTTGTAATGTTCTACCCGTAATTTTAAATATCCTCTGCCATCTATAATTTTTTCGGCCTTAGCAAGCGAAATTTTAGCTTTGCCAAAAGCATCTCTAATTTCTTCTTCTGAAACATATAATAATGCTTCTGCTTTATTAATTTCGGCAAATGCTTCCTGGTACTTCGAATTGTCTGCTCTAAACGTAGGAAGACAGGCATTAAAGTAATTGATAGCCTTTTTGTATTTCTCACGTTTTAATTCCAGTAATCCAAATCCCAGAATTACATTGGCCTGTCCGTTCTCATTTTTTTGAACGTTGTAAAGTCGGTCGGCTTTTTCAAAATAGGTTTCTGCTTCTGAATAGTCTTTGTTTTCGGTAGCTATAAGTCCAAAAAGAGTGAATGTCTTAGCTTTTGTTTCGGGCTTAACGGTTTCGTTAATATATGGCAATGCCAGCTCCATTTCTGCTTTTGCTTTCCCGTAATTATGAATATAATAATTAAGCTCTGCAATAGCGAGTTTAGACTCTAATTTTAGCTCATAAAATCTGCCTTCAGCAATTCTTTTTTCGGCTTCCATAAGTTTTAGGATAGCGCTATCAAATTTTTGTTCTGAAATGTTTTTAGAAGCTTCTTGTTGTAGTTTTTTTATAACCTCAATAGAGTCCTTGCGGGTTTGTTGTTGTGAAAGGACAACGAAAGCCGTAAAAAAGCAGAAAAGTGTAAGCAGTAGCTGTATGTTTCTATGGAGCAAACTTCGCATTAAGCACGTATACTTTGGCATTAAATATACTTATTTCCTCGAAACATGAAGGATTAAATCTACTATTCTTGAAGAATAGCCTACTTCATTGTCATACCAGCCAATAATTTTTACCATAGATCCAATTACCGAAGTCATCCCGGCATCAAATATACAAGAGTGTGTATTGCCCACAATGTCAATAGATACAATAGGGTCTTCGGTGTATTGAAGGACTCCTTTCAATTCATTTTCTGATGCTTTTTTAAAAGCATTGTTAATAGTCTCAATAGTAACTTCTTTTTGTACATTAAAAGTTATATCGCACAAAGATCCGTTTGGAACTGGCACTCTAATCCCACAACCTCCAATAACATTGGATAGATGGGGGAATATTTTTGTTAACGCTTTTGCAGCTCCTGTAGTTGTAGGTACAATAGATTGTCCTGCGGCACGCGCTCTTCGTAAATCTCGGTGGGGTTGGTCGTGCAGGCTCTGGTCTGTAGTGTAACTGTGTACGGTTGTAATATAAGCTTGTTTAATTCCGCATAATTTGTCCAGTATCTGAACCATAGGTGCTGCATTGTTTGTGGTGCAGGAGGCGTTGGAGATAATAGTATCTTCTCTGGTAATTTCAGATTGGTTTACCCCATAGACTACGGTTTTAATACTGTCGTCCAGCGGAGGAACAGACAATATTACTTTTTGTACATTCCCTTGTAAATGTTGCTTTAGCTGGTCTGTTTCCTTAAATTTTCCTGTGGCTTCAATTATTAATTCGGCTTCTTTCCAGTTAATTTTCGAAATGTCTTTTTCTGCTGAAAAGCGAACTTCCTTTGTAGCAACTGTAATTCCTGTAGGGGTTATTTTTATAGGTTCGTGTAAAACACCGTGAATGCTGTCGTATTTAAGGAGGTGAGCCAGGGTTTTGGTGTCGGCAATATCGTTTACGTGAACTACTTCAATATGGGGATGGCGCAAAAGACTGCGAAAAAGCGTGCGGCCTATACGTCCAAAACCATTAATGCCAACTTTAATTTTTGCTGCCATTGAAGTCCTGGATTACGTTAGGTGTTTTTGAGCTTTATAGGAAGAACGAACCAAAGCGCCACTCTCTACATGGCGAAAGCCCATTTCCAACCCAATAGTTTCGTATTTTTTAAACTGTTCAGGTGTAATAAATTCTTTAACAGGTAAATGTTTTTTTGAAGGCTGCAGGTATTGTCCAATGGTTACAATATCAAGGTTTACATTTCGTAAATCTTCCAGGGTTTGTATTACCTCGTCTTCTTGTTCTCCCAGGCCTAACATGATTCCGCTTTTGGTGCGTTTAATGCCTTCATCTTTTAAGTATCGCAGCACTTCCAGGCTACGCTCATACTTTGCCTGTATACGAACTTCACGGGTAAGTCGTTTTACGGTTTCCATATTGTGGGAAACTACTTCGGGAGCTACTTCTATAATGCGGTCTATGTGTCTGCTAATGCCCTGAAAATCTGGAATTAGTGTTTCCAAAGTGGTTTCAGGGTTCATACGGCGAATAGCCTTAACGGTTTCGGCCCAAATTATGGAGCCCATGTCTTTTAAGTCGTCACGGTCTACCGAGGTAACCACAGCGTGTTTAATTTCCATCAATTTAATAGAGCGGGCAACTTTTTCTGGTTCGTCCCAATCTATAGTTTCTGGTCTTCCGGTTTTTACGCCGCAAAAACCACAAGAGCGCGTGCATACATTTCCTAAAATCATAAACGTTGCAGTACCTTCTGTCCAGCATTCGCCCATGTTTGGACAACTTCCTGAAGTACAAATGGTGTGCAAATCGTATTTGTCTACCAGGCCACGTAATTCGGTATATTTTTTACCTGTAGGTAGTTTTACGCGAAGCCATTTTGGCTTTGGGGCAGGTCTGGTAGGAGTTACTGTTTCTGTGCTCATAGTGTGGCACAAAGATACAATTTTATAAATTCAAACAATGAGGATACAGCGTCAAGATTGCTTATAATAGTATAAAAGGAAGTAATGGATTTGAAATTTTTGTTTTTCTCTTTCAGCTAAAAAAAACGTACTGCTATGAGAACAATGACACCCTGTTTTGTATAAATACTTATTCGTGTAAACTACTGGACTTAATAATCTCGGCAAGTAGTTTTCTGGCTCTTAGCAAACGCACTTTTACATTATTTAGAGGTTCTTCCAGTGCTTCTGAAATTTCCTGGTAAGACATTTCCTGAAAATACCGAAGATTAATGACGTCTTGATAATGCGGTTTTAGCTGTTTGATATAGCGTAACAGTTCGGCTAGGTTTTGCTCTGTAATTAATTTATCTTCTGCAGTGGGTGCGTGGTCTGGTATTTTTTTAAATACCTCGTCGCTGGTATCTGCTGTTTTTGAAAATATAGATGTTTTTTTCTTTCGGTGTTTGTCTATTTGTATGTTTTTTGAAATGGTGGTAAGCCAGGTGCCAAAAGTATAGGAGGAATTGTAAG
>PANU01000095.1 GCA_002707745.1 Flavobacteriaceae bacterium | reverse complement strand
TTTAAAAACTTCCCAAGGTGCTCGGTAAGATTTAGTCAGTTTTTTTACTATGTATATAGTTTCGTTAAAAGTTTCCATAAACAATTCCCCTTTCTACAAGTATTGTTTGTTTAAAAAATAAGTATAATAAAAAAATAGTCAACCTACTACTCTTTTTTGCTCTTTACTGTTCGTGTTACTCCAAACAATCTTTTGTTTTTCCTTTTAAACTCTTGTGCAACATGGGAAATAGTCATAGCCATGCTAGGCTTGAATCCAAGTTTATTGGTTAAAGCAATCTGTATATCTTTTAAATCTTCGTAACAATCTTCTTTCACAGCTAATGGTTTAAACATCATTTGTTCCTTTAGTTTTTTGAGTAATAAAGTATTATGTTTCAATTCTTGGTGTATCACTTCTATATCACTTTCTTCTTGCCCTGCTAAAATCGCATTTTCTTGACTTTTTAAGTTTGCAATTTTATTTTTCAAAGCGATAGAAAACTTTTTCCTGAATACACTTTGTTCTTCTTGGTATTCTTCTGCTTTTAACTCGATCAAATCGTCTTCTAAAGATTTAATATAATCGGTTTCTGACACACCCACGAATGTTTTTTTCATAATTTCCCTTTTTTATATTTATTTATAATAAATTATAACATAACAATAATCTTTTACAATAAATTATAAATCAGGGAGAAGGTTTTTTAGATTTCCAATTTAAAGTGGTTAAATATCCACATTCAGAGCAAGCTATTTGTTTTTCATCATTTAAAACCATGTAAAAAGAGTTAGATTCACACAAAGAACAGACTAATACATCTTGTACTTTTTCTGTGATCGTAGGGGGAGCAGGTTTCAAACGAAAAGCTAATACATTGTTTTTATATTTACTCATAGTACATAAGACTCTTTTGTAAACCATTGTGGCATAGGTCTACTTTTTTCCCATTTGGCAATACTTTTTTTAGCATTTACATAATATGTTCTGTATGCTTTGACTGTGTTACTGTGGATACGCAATTTAGTAGATTTATATTCATCTGGCATACATTGTGGGTGAGGTGTACCATAATCTCTAATTGTAAAAACAAAAGGAACTTGATACACTTCTAAATCCATAATAACTTGTTGGCATTTATGTATTTTGTTGTATCTTCTAGTGTATTCAAAACATAACTCCATACCATGTTGCCATAACCAATCATAATTATCCATACTGTCTCCTGCCCATAAAGTAGCAGGATGTTTTTGGTGTACTGCTTTATATGGTACTTTATCTCCTACATTGTGCCTATGCCATACAGAACATAGCATCTGTGCTGTTTCTAACGGCATTTTTACTATATGTTTGTCACATAACATTTGTGCAGAAAGCACAGGGCATTCGTCTACTACAAAAATATTCATTTATATCTCCTATAAAAAGTGTGTTCAGTATTAAAGTTTACACCTCTGTATTGAACGACGTTTATTGTACTATTATTAACTGTACAATGCTTTTTATCTTTTGACTTTTCTTGTTTTTTCTTTTGAATATTTTTATTTAGTTTTTTCATTTAGAGTTTTTTCTGCTTGGTACACATCAACAATACTGCCACAGTTGGGACAAGACAAGTTTGTTGCCATAATGTATCCATCGTTTTCTTTAGGATCTAAATCGTGGTCTCCTCCCCATATAAGTTTAGTTCCACAATGCCAGCATTCCATTTATTCTTCCTCTTCAAAATACATTTCTAAAGCTTTTTCTCTCGTTTCAGAAGTACGTCTTAACCAACCTTTGCCAAAAGTTTCAAACGTAGAAAGATTGTGGTAAAATTCTTCTCTTTCATCGCATATGTAGTTGATCAAACCTTGTGTATCTCCATCAAATTTATTTAAAGATTTAATAGAGTTAGGTCCAAGATAACCATCAGAAACTGCACCTATAATCAATTGTAAACTTTTTGCAGGTTTAGTGAACCCACTATTTACTGCCCAATCGAACATAGTTAGATCTAATCCATTTGGTAGTTCATCAGCAGAAAGTTTATTCCAAAACTTTTCTTTATATAAACTTTCTAAATGCTCTTCAGGAATATTTTTTAAATCATCTACTGAAACATCTTTTTTTAAAAACTCTTTATATGTTTTTAAGGTAACTCCTTTATTGGTAGCTCCTCCTGGGTCTTTTGGGTGGTCAACAAAACCCCCTTCGTGTTCTAATATAATTTCTAAACATTTTACAAAATTATTTTCCATAATTTAACATAACTCGTTTAAAAGAGATTCGACAACCTCATATTCAGGAAATTTCTCAAAATTATCTTTTAGGTAATCTATTCCTCTTAAATATATAGGGAGAGCTAATGTGTTTCCCATCTGCGTTTGCCTTTTACAATGAAACACTAATTCTAACATATCAGAAATTTTTATTTTTCTTTGGTCTGATTTTGTTAAATTTTCATTTAAAGGCAAGTCTAACCTTTTTTCATACTCTTTTTCAGCTTTTTTATATAAAGTAGCTATTTCAGGATAGTTCCATTTAGTAGTAGCAGGAAGATCTCCTAACTCTGCTTCAGCTACATCGTGATATATAACCCATAAAATAGCTTCTTTGCTAATATCAGGCCATAGAGTAGTTAATATAACTAAAGCTCTCCATGAATGACTGGCTACATCTTGGTTATTTCCAACTTCAGGTCTTGTGTGGTATCTAGAAACATGACCTCCTAGTAACCTTTTGTGTAGTTTTCTCATCAGTAAATAACTTTCTAAATTAATATCTGAGTTTTGTTTTATCATTTGTTCCTTTCCCTTACATTGTTAAATAAAAACTGTGATTTAAATTCATCAAACTTATTAAAAGCATCTCCCCAACTATACCCTAACTCTGCATCAACAATGCTAGGTACTTCTAAGTTCACGCAACTTTCCATAATTTCTATTATTTTTTTACATTGCTGTTCGTTTTCCACACTAACATCCAATTCATCGTGTACTTGTACCATAGGCATAATACCTTCCTCTGCTAAAGCGACCATCGCTGCTTTTGTTTGGTCAGCTGCTGATCCTTGTATTAATTTATTCAAAGCTTTATAAGTAAAAGCTCTTTTGATAGCTGCTCCATGCTCTGCATAAGCTTCTTGGTAAGACATAGCTTTCCAACTTCCATATCTAGAAGGTTCCCATTTATCAAACCTACATCTTCTTCCCAACACAGTACGAATAATTCCTTTTTGTGAAGAACGATTTATAGCATAATTCGCAAGTTCTTTCACAAAAGGTACTTTGTCGTGGTAAGTAGCAAATAGATCTTGTGCATCTTCGTACTCTAATCCTAATGTTGCAGCGAGTTTTTTAGAACCCATACCATAGAATAAACCTAAATTTATATCTTTGGCTTGTTTCCTAGGAACTCCTACAATATCTGCTGCCATCTGATGAAAATCGGTGCGTGGGTTTTCTTGGTATTGCTCCGCAAACTTTTCAGCTCCTCTAAAATTCATCAACTTAGCATAATGAACAACTATGCGTGGTTCTTGGCTAGAGTAATCAAATGCCCCCCATACAGAGTTTTCTTCTGGTAAAAATAAACTTCTTATTAAAGGTCCTATTTCTTTGTGTCTTGCAGGTATTTGTTGAAGGTTAGGATTACTATAACTAAATCTTCCTGTTACAGTACCCCCATCATCACTTCTTAAAGGGTGAAGTTCTGCGTGTATTCTTCCTTTAGTTTGGTGTTTTAATATTGTGTCAACAAAAGTAGTTCTGGCTTTATTGTACTCTCTCGCTTCTACAATCATTTGTGGTACTTTATGAGAATGGTTCACTAAAAAACCTTTTGTAAAAGAAGGAGCTGAAGTTTTTTCTGTGCGAGGGTAGGTAAGATCAATAGCATCAAAAGCTTTAGAAACACTATCAGCTGCCCATATTTCTACATTTATCCCTGTTTCCCTATGTATTTCTTTTAAAAGTTTTTCTTCTTTCTTTTTTAACATTTTTTTAATTTGAGAAGCTTTGTCTAAATCTACCCTTACTCCTCGTTCTCTCATAGGAATAATAGTTTTTAAAACTTTTAACTCTAATTCAAAAATATCAGATATATCTTCTTTAACTATTAACCCTTGAAAATGTTTCCACAATTTTAAAGTTAAAGAAGCATCTTTTTCTGCATACTCTCCTACATATTGAGCAGGTAACTTATACATTTCACTTTTAGCATTAATTCCAAATGATTCGGCTGCTTCTCTTAATTCTTTTTCACTTTTTCTATCTTGTAAATAATCTCTACCTAAAGCATTAAGAGCATAGCTGAATCTGTTTTCATCCAACAAAGGTGCAGCGACCATTGTGTCGATGATTTTTCCTTTGATCCGCACATTTTCAGCGAGCATCCACCCAACGTCATAAGGAGCATTGTGAAAAATATAATTACGGTCAATCGAAACAACTTCTTGTAACCAATTCATAGTTAGTTTAGGGTCAAAATTTGGACCTATATCATGTCTTATTGGAAAATACCATTGACTACCCTCTACTGCAATAGCTACTCCAATTATATGTCCATCTTTTCTTGCCCAACCTGAACCCATTGTTATAAGGTTAGGGTCTTTTGTTTCTAAATCAATAGCTATTTCATCATACTGTGAAAGATCAGGGTAACTATCAGGCATAATCCATTCTGTAGAAGGTTTAAATAAAGGTATCTGCATTGCTTTTTATCCTCATAGCTTGGTTACATTTTTTACATTGAGGCCACTTGTTTTTTAAGTTTCTAAAAGTCACTTCTCTTTTTTCTGCCCCACAACTACATACTGCTAACAATGTGTCATCTAGTTTTCCACTCATCTCTGTCTTCTCTGAATAAATTTGCTTCGGGGTCTTCTTCATCTATTTTTCCTTTGCTTAACATTAATTCTGATTCTACTAATATTAAATACCTTCGTAAATCTTGAATATCATCAATGATTCCTTCTGGTCTTTTATCATTTTCAGATGTTAAAAATATATCATAACCATGTTTTTTGCATTGGTTTTCTAATCTATCCCATTTCCTAGCCAACATCATATATGCTCCAACACCTCCTCGCTTTTTCCAACTGTTGCCATAAGATTTTTCTGCCATTTCTAACGCAGTAACATCGTTAGACGCTATATCTATTAATTTTGTTTTTAGTTCTTTTTTCATTTGCCTTGTCCCCTATATTTTTTATAACTTCTACGTTTATGTTTATTAAGTGGTCTACTTCTGTTGCTATTACCAATACTTGTTTTTTTAGGCATAGAAACAATGTTTACTTTCACTGTCTGTTTAGCCATTTGTTTCTCCTTTCATTCTGCGTTGTAACCATTCTACACAAGCTATTTTCCAAGCTTTGTCATCTATTTTTTCAGCTTCTTTTATAGCTTCTTTTATTTTTTTGTTTTTCCACAGCTTCCAAGATTTTTTCATAGGAACTGCTGTCTTTTCTAAATAACTGTTTTTAAACTTTTCTCTTTTGTCATCGTTAAAAAACTCTTCTAATTCTTCATCAAAACAAATATGGTCATCAACTAATGCAGGGGGATTATAACTTAATTGGTTTTTTCCTATGGTAAGGTAATTTTCATATTCAGGTGTTAATCCTTTTAATTTATCCAACTGTTCTACATAAGCATGTAAATTATTGCTTACTTGATAATATCTTCCTACTCCTAATTCTAACCTCGCTGCCATGTACTCTAAAAGAACAGACATATGAACAGCATTAGCACCATAAGCTCCCCAAATCATATCGTTACTACGGTTTACTACAGTCATATTTAATCTTCCATCCCTTTCAGAAAAAAATATTTGTGTGTTACAAGGGTAATCTTTTCCATCATTTGTAGTTACCAAATCATAGTTTGCATCCCACATACCTATGACAGTACGACGATCGTTAGAAAAAGCAGACAATCTTTCTATAGCTCTTTCTAATTGATCATACCCAAACCAACTTCTCCATCTGTAACCATAAGCACCGTGAAAACTTTTTCCATCATCACTGTATGTGTTTATCCTTCCGTTGAATTGGCTTATCCACTCAACATCATTTCTTCCTGCTAACATCCAAAAAGATTCCATTAAATGAAAAAAAGGGTTTGCGTCTCTTTGTTTATAAAACAACACTCTTTCTCTAGAATGTGTGTAGGTAGTGCAAACAGGAGTATCAAACTCTAACACATCTCCGTTTCTGCTTTTTATTAGTCTACCTGAACTTTGTAAAGCCTGAACACCTAAGTATAAAGCCTCGCTTACATTTCTTACAAAAAAATTATGCACTATGGTATGTACCCCTTTCGAACAATGTTTGAGGTACTCTACAGGGCTTTATACGGCTCTCAATATTAAAAAAGTTTAAGTTTTTGTTGCCATTACTAGCCATTTCGTCTGTTACCTCTCCTGTAGTAAGTGTTGCTACAAACACACCGTTTATCAAATCTGTATATCTTTTAGCTACTGTGTGCATGTTAAACATGTCTAACAAATCATAATTATTAGAAACAATATTTAACCATTGATTTTTATCTGACAAACTATTATCAACAAGTTCACCGAACTGTTTAGCATTAAAAGTAGCAGGGATTTTTATGTAGTTTTTTCCAGCGATAAATACTTTACTATCTTTCATTCCTAAATCAGTAGCCATAGGTGCTGTTCCTACCATCATTGCTTCCACCGTTGTTCTATTAAAATGTGCTCCATAACTAGAATACTTTAAAGACCAGCTAGGGTCAATTTGTAATTTAGAATCATAAAGATGTTTAAACACTTCTGTGTTTTTTACTGTTCCAACATAGTTCATTCCAAGTTCTAAAGCTACATCCCATATTTTTTCCCCTTTAGCATTATAGTATTTAGGTTTGCATTTATCTTTACTTGTCATGTAACGGTACTCTATACCTTTTCCTCCTATTACTTTTTCTTCTTTGTTGTTCATAAAAGGGATTGCTCTTATTAATGTATCCATACGTTTCCATGCTTTGAATACTTGTATGGCAGAAAACCCTGATCTTTCTTCAAACTTTTTCTCTGGTGGGTAACTAATTATTGTACCTAAATCAAAAGGGTTTACGATTAACAATCTAGGGATTGCTATGTTTTGTGCTGAATTATAAGCAGATTCATGAACACAAACACAACTATGAAATTTTTTCTGTACCAAAGCTAAATGAGGATATAGTTTTGGTAAATTTCCATCATGTATAATAGCAATGTTTTTAGTGTTATTATCATATAACTCTGTCCATACATTAACGTTCTGGTTATCTTTATTTAACGTAGGTACAGGAATGTGCCAAAGAACAGCATCAAATTTACTGCACTTTTCTATAAAACTTTCCCTAGCATACTTATCTAAGTAGGGTACTTTAGGAACGGCATACCATCCTTTAGCTTGGTGAAAATAATACCCTGTTCCTAACTTTTGGTATTCATTAAAATTTTTAGGAGGCATCGATCTATTAGAAACTTTTTGTTTAGGAATAAGAATATTAAATTCTACTTCATGTCCTGCTTCTTTTAATCCTAAAGCTAAGTTTTCCGCATGATTTATAATACCTCCGTAATCTTGTATTTGGTACATGGTCATTAATATTTTCAATCTACTGCTCCTTTTTTAAATAGTTTGGTTGGAAACAAAGTGTTTTCTGCTACATACTTGCTTCTTGGTCGGCCTTGTCCTAACCTAACTCTTTCATATTTATCCCACTCACATAAACTATGTTCAATAGTACGCATGTCTATATGTTCTTCTGGAACATTTTTTAAAACAACTTTTTTGATATAACTGTTTTCTTTACCAAAAGTTAAAAGTTCTTTCATTTCTACATTACACTGATCTTGGTTTAGTGATTTTTCTAATTTTCTATCATGAATACGATTTAACCCCCTCACTGCTCCTGGTCCTGCATTTGCCCACGTCATTTTATCTTTAGCTTTTTCTAACACAGGAGTATAATTTAAATCTGTAACTACTTCATAAGACATAAATCCTCCACCACCCCAACCTCTGTATTTAGAAAGTTCTTGGTGGGTTCTTTTTAAAGATAAATATTCTGTAGCTATTTGTCCAATACTTTTTTTATTTTCCCAAATAGGTTTTAAGAAATGGTCTACAACAACCTCTGATTTTGGTGCTTTTATCCCTTGGTTCGTTATTATGTAAGCACCTGTGAATGTTCTATTATTATTTTTTAATCTGTTTTCTATAATACTTTTTGTGCGTTCTGGTTCCCAAGTTTCTCCTACCCACTTATGTTCTTCAGCAAACTCTACTGTGCCTATCATTCTAAACAAGCAACAATTAAATATAATTTCTTCAAATGATTTATTTTTATTTGGGTTTGTCCAATTTTCACGCATCCAAATAGTTACATAATCATTTTCTCTAAAAGGGTTTGTAAATTTATAATCTCGTAATATTGTATCTTCTGTCCAAGGAGGTTTTACTCCAGAACACCTTTTCTGATAAATAAGGTGGCGATCAGATATCCATTTGAAAAACCTTGTTCTAGGGACAGGTTCAAAATAATTGTGGGTTCGGTATTCGAAGTCTTTCATTTTAGTTCCCTTTCTATGGAAAAATAGTATGTATTAACTATAGTTAATACATACTATCACTACAACAATTAGTTTATCACTAATTATGCTTCTTCTGCGTATTCAACTGCTTTTCGTAAAGCAGTACGCTTTGTCGCTGCTCCTGAACCAAACCATGCAGAATGAAGAGCATTGCCTTCAGCCATTGCTTTTTTCTGATGATCAACAACATAGGTTACTGCATTTAAAGCCCCCCACCAAGTTCCTTTTGCAGAAGTCATTTGTGCTCCTGGGGAAGTTTCAACTGCATCATGAACAAGTTCGGCAGTACGTTTAAATTCTTCCCTCAATGGTGGTAAACTTTTTGGGTTATTAGATTTAGCTCTTTCAATTAACAAGCTAGGTTGAAATAACTCTGCAATAAAGTTTTCTAAATGAACATGCTTAGTTCTTTTAGAAACTAAAAACTCAGATTGCTCTTGGAATTGTTCAACTTGTTTTCCACTAATACCCAATGCTTCTTCTGCCGTATTTATAATTTCTTCATCAAACATTTGTAAATGAGGAATTCTAAAACGGTTATTGTTAGTAGTGTTCAAGGCCATCGTTAAAGTATTGTTACAAACTACTCGTATTGGTGTAAACATAATAGTCATAGCTTTACCAACTTGGTGACTATTGTTTAATAGTAAGTAACCTTCTATTTCATCGTTAGTTCCTAGCTTAAACCCTTTTTCAAGTTTAGCTAAACCCCAAATGTCTTTACCTTGTTTTAAACTTCCTGCAGTTTCCATTTTCATTTTACCTGCATCAGTAAATTTTTTGAAGAAATCTAATACTTCTTCGTTTTGAAAAGGTATATAGTTTTCTCCGCAAGCAGAAAGCACTTTATTATCTGAGTCCCTAACTATAAAATGGTTGTCTTCACAACGTAAGAACTCTGCTTCTCCTGTTGGGTTTATAATGTTCATAACATTTGGTTTATTAGTAGTATAGGCAGGACGTTTACTTACTTTCCAATCTAACCCTGCTTCAACTAACATTTGGTTTGGTGTCATATCAGAAGATACTTTGTTCCCTAATCCATGCCAAGGAACGGCTCCTGCGTATGCCATTGTTTCTACTTCATGTGCCATTACTTTACTCCTTTCTAGAGCTTTATTGTTTTGCATAACTTTGCATTTATTTATATAGTATAGTAACCGTTTTAATTGATAAGCTTTTTTATATCTTTAATTTTCATGTAGGTATAGAAAAACCTTGACTATACATAGGATGAACTAAATGCAAAGCTTTTTGAGCTCTTGTTAATCCTACATAAAATACTCTTGCTTCATCATCTTCATAATTAGTTATTTTTCTCCACATAGAATACGGCCTTCGCATTGTATCTGTTAAAAGCATTACATTAGTTGCTTCTGAACCTTTAGCTGAATGAATGGTAGAAATCCTTATGCGTGGATCTTCTGTCAATGATTCACCTTTTCTTAAACAAGCTTTTATATAACCTTTATCTATTTGATTTATTTTGCCTAACCCTTGATCCCATGGACGACGATGCAATAACCCATGATCTTGCATTAATTCTTCTATCGTATAGTACACACCTTCTTTACCATCTGGCATTGTTTTAAATCCATAAGCAACTTGTGAGTTTAAAAGCATCTGTTTGTACACTAATCGTACTTCATCAGCTGTAATGGCTCCTCCTGTTCGCAAGGTTTCCCACAACCTTACTGCTACGAGTACTTTACCATCTATACTTTTAGAGCCATTGTAGGTGTACAAATGACCACGTTTTCTCACTTCCTCTTCTATTTGCTGTGCTCCTCTAGTAGTTCTACTTAGTAAAAGCCAATCTTCTTTTGACATGTCTACCTTTTCTGAATGACTATGCCATTGAACAATTCCTTGTTCATCTTTAGGTTCAAAAGGTTTTTGTCTTCTTCCTACTATTTTTTTAATAACATTGTTAGAAAGCACATGGTGTTTAAGAGGTATTCTGTAACTTTTATCTAACAACGTAGTAGTGCCTTCTAAATTTACAAAATGTTCTACATCTGCTCCTGCATAGCGAAATATAGCTTGGTCATCATCCCCTGCAATGTAACAAATTTCAGAGTTTTTTTCTAATAACCGTACCATTTTCCATTGAATAGGACTAAGGTCTTGTGCTTCATCTATGAAAACTATTTCTAATTTAGGACATAACTCTCTTTCAATAAATTGTTCTAACATATCCGTATAATCATATAGCCCATAAGATTTTTTCCAATGAGTTAAACCATTTGCTACATACTGAACCCTAGCCCAATCAGTTTTCAAAGGAACAATGCTTTCATTATAAACTTTTCGTAAAGGTTGTAGAAGTATTCTTGAAATGTTGATTATTTCTAAAAATTTATCGCCATAACCAAAATCTTTGTATGGTCCTTGTTCTGTGTTTTTGTCGCTGTAAAACTTTCCTATTTTTAACCACTCGGCTACTTGTTGGTATTTTGCTGAAGTCATAACTTCATTGTGAGTAAACCCTGCTTGATAAAAAGCTAGGCTATGCAAAGTCCTAAAAAAAGGTAAGTCTTTCTTTTCTAAATTAAATTTTACACATGCCCTATCTACGGCCTCTTTCGCTGCTCTTCTCGTAAAAGCAAAGTAGCCAATGCGATCAGGAGAAACACCTTTTTTAATATACATTTCTACTAGTCCTAACAGTTTAGTTGTTTTTCCTGTCCCTGGAGGTCCTAGCACTATGTTCATTAAATAATTCCTTCTTCTATAGGTAGCTCTGGTAAAGGTATTTCTGTTTCTTCGCCTTCAAAATAACTTTGTGGTAAAGACCAAACATGCACACCTTTTCCCCTAACTCTCCAAAACATTTTTTCTGCATTTAAATCTTGTAGACGTAAAGTAATACGGTTTGAAGTATAGTGGTTAAAATCATTTACAGACAAATGTTTTTTCAAATCTTTTACTTGAAAAAATACTCTTGACTCTAACCATACAGCTACTCCTTGTAATATATCTTCTTTTTCTTCACCTTTGGCTCTTTCACAACAGAAAGCATGTAATAAATCTTCAAACTCTCCTTTTAAAGTAGCATCAGGAGGTACCTCAACAATAGTTACATTGTCTAATAAAAGTTGAATACGAGTTTGCCATGCTCTTTGGTTTACCATTACAGGGAACTTATTTACTTGAGCAACACACTCTCTTTGAAATTGGGATTGAGCTGTTAAACCATTGGTAGTAAGTTCTACTCTATTGCCATCTACATTTAAAATCCAAATGGGTGGATCACCGTTAATTTTTGTAAGGCTACTTAGATCGTTACTAAGCCCTGTTGTTCCTACTCCATATTTTCGTGTCTTACATAATTGTTTGTCGCAAAAAGGTTTTATTGGTTGA
>PANU01000094.1 GCA_002707745.1 Flavobacteriaceae bacterium | reverse complement strand
GACTTTGAAATAAATAAAGTTATTGTTTTTCCTAATCCGGTTGAAAATATTTTATCTCTTAAAATAAGCCAATCTTCAATCATAGAAGTTCAAATATTTGATCTTTTAGGAAAATTAGTGGTTCATGTTCCTGGGAATAATACAAATAGCATAACTATAGATACTCACAACCTTGAGAATGGCAGTTATATCCTAAAGGCCTATAGCAGTTCGGGCAGCCATTCGGTTGGCATAATTAAAAATTAAAATCGTTGTGTTTGGATTGTGAAAACAGGTTTCTTTATTAAACGGCTCAGGTTTAGGCTGAAATTCTTTCTTTTCAAATTTTTGATTTCTTAACCGTAGAAGGTGTTGCTACATCTGTACGCTGATTATAGAAAACATAAGAGTTCCATAACCTACTTTTTGGAAGACACACAATACAACTAAGCTTAAATAAAACGATCTTTATAATTTATAAATGCATGGTATACTAAGGATTACTCATCCCTAACATCTCCTCTCATTTCAATAAGCGTGTGCTGAGCACAGTCGAAGTAACTCGATCCTGCTATCGCAGTCTCTGGCTTTTGGGTTTTATCCGCTTTTAAAAATCTTCGACTATATAAAAGGATTAACTGCATTGATCCCCATTATCTCCACACCTTACAATTAAGCTAGATCCTGCTATCGCAGTCCCTGGGCTTTTGTGCTTTATCCGCTTTTAAAAGTCTTCGCCTATATAAAAGGATTAACTGCGTTGATCCCCATTATCTCCACACCTTACAATAAAGCTCGATCCTGCTATCGCAGTCTCTGGGCTTTTATGTTTTATCCGCTTATAAAAATCTTCGACTTTTAGCGCTCCTAAAACACAAAAGCCCGATTTTCATACTGAAAATCGAGCTTTGCTCTAAGCGGAGAAAGAGGAACTATCCAAAATCTTATTTTTATAGCATTTACAGTGCTTAAAGCGACCCTAAAAATTTAGTGACACCGAACTAGCCCCTTTTTAACAAAATTTTGTGAGTTTTTGGCTTTTTATGCGATCCGAGTATACAAATCGCCATAAATGAGTTCAAATTAAATTATTAAGCGCGAATTATAGTAAACTTTCGAGAAAAGTACTAAATATTGGTACTTTTCTCGAAAGTTTACTAAAGTTGAACCCCTCTACTTTCATACGATAATGCTCAGTATAGTAATACTACAAAACAATATATTTAGTGTTATAATGGTAAATATGAATTAAAATACTTATATTTAACCATTATATTGGTATTATATGTTAGAGATAACGACGATAAAAGATGTTAAAGTCAAGATTGGCGAGGCGTGTAAAGTACTTCGTAAATCAAATGAGCTATCTAGAGACGAACTTGCAGAAGTGCTTGATGTCTCAAGCACCACCATTCAAAACATCGAGAATGGTAAAAATGCTACACTCGATAATATTTTAAAAGTAGCAAATCATTTTGGATTATTACAATCCATAACAAAGCAAATAAATAAAGTCATTGTTGATCAAAATGACATTTCATTATATTAATAAATGGCTAGAGATAAAATTATAGATGTAATTGCTTTTGGCCAAGAGATTGGCAAAATAGGCTACGATATAGACCAAGGCAAATCTTTTTTTCAATATAATCCTGAGTTCTTAGAGTCTGGCAAATACTCAAAGCTCTTTCCCTTTATTTTCAAACGTACCAAACAGGCGCAGGTATTTACGGAATACCAACAAGATACGTTTCAAGGTTTACCACCAATGATAGCTGATTCCCTGCCAGATACTTTTGGAAATATCATTTTTCAAGAATGGTTAACAACAAGAGGTATCCAAAAAGTGACACCGTTGGAACAGTTGGCTTATGTAGCGGATCGTGGTATGGGAGCCTTAGAGTATAAACCCGTAAAAGAGCTACCTAGTACATCATCTATAAACATCGATGAAATAATTAACATCTTAGAAAAAGTATTAAAACTAAAAGAGGATACGTCAGGGGCAGCCCTTGATGAATTGTCTTTACTAAACGTTTTCAAGATTGGGACGTCTGCAGGTGGCGCTAGACCAAAAATCTTAATATCCGAACATAAAGAAACTGGTAAAATCATAGCTGGAGATAGGGAAACAAGCGAGGACTACAATCACTATCTAGTTAAGCTACACCTTGATGATAGCGATGGCTACAATAAAGAAAAAGTAGAATACGCCTATTATTTATTAGCGCAAGAAGCAGGTGTTGATATGATGCAATCAAAGCTGATAGAAAAAAGGCACTTCGCCACACTCAGGTATGATAGACAACACGGAGAAAAACAACACGTATTTACCGTAACAGGTTTAACAGGTTGGGATTTTAAAAGTCAACCGGAGAACTCGTCGTATGAGAATGTTTTTAAGGTAGCATTAGGCCTAGAAGTACCACACAAAGATGTACAACAGCTTTTTAAGCGTATGGTATTCAATGTTGTATTTAGAAATGTAGACGACCATTTAAAGAACCATAGTTTTATCTATAACAAAGAAGAAAACAAATGGAATGTAGCACCCGCATACGATTTGACCTATGCACTCAACCCGCTATTTACATTTAAAACTACCTCACGAGCTTTGTCTATTAATGGAAAGCGGACAGAGATTACCGTAAAAGACTTGCTAACTATTGCCGAAGAGTTTGTCATTAAAAATCCCAAGGGAATTATTGAGGATGTGCAGAATTTGATTCCAAGATGGACGGAGGTCGCTGTGGAATTAGAGATACCTGAGAATATAATCAAGGTAATCCAAAAAGAAATAAAGAGAATAGAATAATGGCAAATAGCAAGCACGCACATTTGAGATATAATATTCTAGATTATTGTTTTCGCAATAAATCATATGGCTTTGAAGAGTTATTAAGAACTCTCAATGAAGGTATTTCTGAACTATATCCTGGCGAAGAAATTTCAGAAAGAACGTTACGTGAAGACATTAAAACATTTAGAGACAAAGTGAATGGTTTCGATGCGCCACTTCCTGAAGGGCAAAGAACATATACATATTCTGATGCCAACTTTACCATCGCCCAGCGACCTTTACAGAAATACGAACAATACTTAGTTGAAGCTGCTCAACAACTGTTATCTAGATTTGAAAATCATCCAAAATATAACAGACTAGCAGAAGCTTTAATTAAGTTCCAAGATGAAGAGGAGCAATCAAATGATGCTAAAAGTATCTTATTTTATGATAATAATGAAGAATACAAAGGTATAAAATTCTTAAAGCCTTTATACCTAGCTATTAAGAAACAACAGGTGTTACAAATTAATTTTAAAGGATTTAAGGATGAGTCTTCTTCAGTTTTTGAATTTCATCCTCACATATTGAAGCAATACAATAGAAGATGGTTTGTCTTTGGATTAAACAAAACAAGAGATATTCCAGAATGGAGTATCCCATTAGATGAAAGAATTTTAGAATTCAATGAAATTGAAGATGTTGAATACATAGAATCAAATACTGATTGGGAAACATTTTTTAGAACAATGGTAGGAGTTGTAAGACCTATTAAAGCGCAAATTGAAAAGGTAGTCTTACGCTTCCATAATGGGAGAGAAAACTATTTTAAAACAAAACCATTTCAACCAGACTTTGAAGAGTTTTTTGAAGAAGAAAAACAAGATCAAGTTTGGTTTGAGACTATAATAAATAAAGAATTAGTACAGCAATTATTGTCCTATGGTCAAGATGTTGAAGTATTAGAGCCAGAAATATTAAGAGAGCAATTGAAAGAGCATTCAAATAAGATGCAAACCTATTATGAAAATTAACTATGTATTTATACTGCATAGTTATCACTTTATTTTGCTAATTCAAAAAACAATGCAACCGTAATAACTAATTGATTAATGAATTTCTTATCTTCTCTATTAACCAAACATAATTTATCAAAACATGATGGTAGGTCACTTTGGAAATATTCTTTAAACGAAGAGGAATTTAATGAATTGAAAAAGTATTTACAATTTGCCAGACCTTTAGACATAGACCCAAGAGACGTAACACTCTATTATGCGTTATGGTGGGAAAAGAACTATAACGGTGGCATACCAAGTAAGCAGGAAGTCTTTAATTCCGTTGGAGGTAATGCGCAGTATAACTTTACTGAACAGTCATTTTATAAACTTGCAATTGAAGGAGCTCAAGTACTAGGGATAAAGTGGATAAAAAAACAAAATACCCTTCGATTTAAAACACTTCTCTTACAAGGTGGGCTTCCGCTCAAGCACATTTCAGAAAATCAAGGAAAATATAAAGATTTCTTAGAAGCAGTTTTAGAAGAACAACCTTCATCTATAGAAGACTTTATGTTTAAATCACATATCGTAGACTTACTACCTAAATCTAGTCAGAATGATATGGTCTATGAGAATTGTCTTGAGATAGTTAAATCTATTCTTAATAATGATGGTGAATTTGACAAATTGCTAGAATCTGAAGATACCCTAAAAGAAATTTCAAGCTCTTTGAAGGTTAAGAGCGCATCAATATCTAAAAAGGTGAGACAGTCAAAACCTAAAAACTATTGGCTACTGCGTTTCGATGATGATAAGTGTAGAATTACTCTAAGATTAGGTCTCGCCAATACTTACACTCAAGAAACGTTACAAGACATTTTAGGCTTTTCGATTGCTGAAAAAGAATATCAATTCTATTTGGATGACAATTTAATCTGTGTATTCCGGAGAATGAATAACAACAGTTATAAGACGGACTGGTATAATCAACAAAATAAAGAATGGAACATTTCTGATGGATTACCCTACACTTATGTTATCTGTAATGATGAAAAAATAGAGGTATCTGATTTTGTACAAATTATTCCCAATCTTGAAGAACCAAGCCTATGGAGTAGATTCAATGATAACGAATGGCGGTTAGTAAAAAGTAACTCGGTATCTAGTAAAGAGGCAGCAGTATTATTTCCTAGTAACTGGTGGTCTAACTTTCCTACCTCCCAAGTTTCATTATATTCAAATTCACTACAATGGATGCCATTTGAGGGTGAGATTACAGTACAATCTACAGGCTTAAATGATGAGCGAGTTTTTCTTACTGGTGTAGCATCATTTGACTGGTTAATTCAAACACAAAAACCAAACTGGATGTTAAAAGCAAATTTGCCAGTTGTTAAAACAGTCCCTAAAGTTTTGGTTTTTGACGAAAATGGATATGACATCTCAAGAAATCGTTTCAAAGTGTATTTGCGTAAACACAAGTCTAAAGATTTGTGGCATGATATTACAACCCTGAGGTATATTAAAACAGGTTGTTTTGAAATAAAGATAGTAAAAGATCACCTTGTTGCTTATGATACATTCTTCAACATTGGTAACCTCAAGGCGAGGTATACAGAGCAATCTATTTACTCAGCGTCAATTGCATTTGAACATCTAGATTATTTTACCTGTAAACTCAATGAATCAAGCCTTGTAGAAATAACAGAATCCAATAATAGTTATTCATTAAAACTAAATACTGAATACTCAAAAATACCAACGAGCATAAAAGGCGCTATCGGAAACGCCGGTAAAAAGAAATTACATTTTAATTTACTATCTCCGTTTCAAGGTATGATTATTACTGATAGTGATGGTCAAATAATCCCTGAAGATCAAAAACTATCTCTGGCAAATCTTTATGGTATGCGTATTTTAAGCACTAGAGATAGAGAGACTACTTTAACTATTAAAAATAGTTTAAAAACCGATGTTAAAATCACAAAGCTTATAAAAGAACCTACTCAACCTGTAATTTCCTTTAAAGATGAAATTGTAAGACTTTTTTATTTAGCAGATGCTATGAATTATAGAAATACGGTTTGTCTCGAATTAATTGAAGGCAACAATAAAAAGACGTTTGAGATTTCAGGTTTTAATCATACGCTGGATGTTACTAATGAAATGGTTAGGCAAGTTGCTTTATATGATAGCAATGATGATTTAGATCTTTTTGCGGTACCTGTTAATTGTAATGCAAAGGATATAGATATAATTCCGATTTCACGAAATGATGGTAATTATTTAATTCCAAATACAGATATCTCAAACCAGTTCATTATCATTTCTTCAAAAAAGGAAGGCAATCAGTTAATGCCACGTTTTGTAAAAACAAGCGAACAAGTTCTAACTGTAGATAGCAGAGAGCGTATTGAGAATTTTCATAAAGAACTCTCAATTACAGAATTTAAAGATGATATCTGGCAACAAGTTTTAAGCTATTTTAAAATTTGTACGCAATACGAGCTTCCATTTTCCACTTTTGATCAGCTTAGGGCAATTTCTCGCAGCTCCGAAGTTGCAGCTAAAGCATTTCTTTTTCTAGGCATTAATCAAGTAGATCCAATAGAATATATACAGAAAGATATACCTGAATTGGAAATGGATTTAGGTTTTTGTTTTCATTGGATTGGTCAGGAGAATTGGCAAAGTGGGTATCTAAAAGTTTTAGAGCATCTAAATGACACTTTTAAACATATTGACGAAAATTACAAAAAAGAATTTCCAACTAGAATTCTCAAATTAATTAAAGACTATCTAGAAGAGAATGGTTTGCATCAGCTTTATAATTTTATTATGGGAGATAAGTTTAATTCGCAACCTGTGCTACAAAGTCATATAAGAGATCTAAGATCACAATTAGGAACGCGTGTATTGAACGAGTTGCCATATAACAGCCCTAAAATAGCTAAGGATTATAATATTCAAATTGAAGATCACCATCAAGTAAGATTACTTATTCAATCTCCTATTGCGGTTGCAGAATCTATTAATAATATTAAACAAGAATTCCCGATTTGGGGTGGCGGTGAAAAACGCGAAGTTATAAGGCGCAATATTCAATACAGTCAATATCTCAAACCAGATTTTTATAATAAAACCTTGTTACACGCCTTAACCAGAAGCTAAGATTATGAATTTTAGAAACTTTTATCATAAAACCGAAAACAGATTAACCGACGCTATTTTATCACTTTGGGCGACTGGAGATAAAGAGATGCAGGATTATTTTAAATTTCTTTTATCTCAAGAACCTATTATGGCAGATGCTGTTTTTCAGAACACGTTTCCTTGGGAACAAGACAAATTAACGTTTGGCGAGACTTCGACTGTTTTTCAAGAGGAATTTATTAGCGCATTATCTTCTATTAAGGACAAAGATTTTCAATTCCCAAAAGATCGACACCCTTACAAACATCAGCTTGAGAGCTGGAGAATGTTACTCAATAAAAATAAATCAATAGCGGTTACAACAGGAACAGGATCTGGTAAGACAGAATGTTTTATGTTACCAGTACTTCAAGATATACATCAAAATTGTAAGAATAAACAAGGTGTCAACGCTATTTTCTTGTACCCATTAAACGCTTTAATTGCTAGTCAAAGAAAGAGAATGCACGCTTGGTGTTCTGCTTTAGACGGTGTGAAATACGCACTATTAACAGGAGACACACCTAACAAAGAAAATAGCAAGGCGAAAATGAAAAAAGCGTTACCTGAGTTGGTTTCAAGAGAACAAATTAGAGAAACGCCTCCACAAATTTTATTTACTAATCCTACGATGCTGGAATATATGCTAGTGCGTAATGCAGATGTGCCTATTCTTGAAAAATCAAAAGGTACGCTTAGATGGATTTTATTAGATGAAGCACACACATTAACAGGCTCTAAGGCAGCCGAAATGGCTTTACTCATTAGACGTGTAGTTTCTGCTTTCGAGGTAGATATTAATGATCTAAGATTTGCAATTACTTCTGCAACCGTAGGTACTGGAAATACCGAAACCTTGAAGAGGTTTATGTCAGACTTATGTGGCATTTCAGTAGATCAAATAGAAGTAATAACTGGTAAACGTGTTACTGACCAAATTGTAGATAAGGACATACCTAATTTATCTGAAACATTGTCGCAGAACAATATTAAATTACTGAGAGAACAATTTTTGCTTAAAAAAGGTATTACACAAAGTGAAATAGGTAAACATCTGCATATAACAAATAAATTAGATCAACTTTCAGTTATTGATACGCTGGCAGAACAGCAAATAGGTGGTGCAAACCTGCTACCAGTACGTGGTCATTTTTTTACGAGAGGTATTGGTGGTGTTTACGTTTGTACAAACATTAAGTGTGTTAAACATAAAGATGCTAAACCAAATAAAGCATTAGGTACAATGTACACCATTGCAGGAAAAAAATGTTCCTGTGGACATCCATTACTTGAGCTTGTTGCTTGTAGAAGTTGCGGAAATATGATGTTAGAAGGTGAACGGTCTAAGGGTGTTAAAGGTACAGATAGAGTAACTCAAAAAGCAACATTAGGTTATGAAGCGTTTAGTATAGAAACTGATATCGATGAAGATGAACCACAAGAATCTACTAGCAGAAACTTGGTTAGGTTAATTAAAAATGCAACTGGTCAAAACCATAGAAACCAAGAGCTTTTTCCCTGTGATATCAATCAAAATAATGAGATACAAAGTGGTGACGACTTTCTGATGACGGACAGCGATCAGTGCCCGCATTGTGGAAATCAAAATAGTAATCCGATACACTTTAGAATTTCATCAGCATTTACAAATAGGATTTTGTCAGACATCGTTTTAGATCAAACCGACACCATTGATAAGCAAACAATAAAAACACTTTACAAAGGCAGAAAGTACATTTCTTTTACTGATAGTAGACAAGGAACTGCTAAAATCTCAGCATTAATTAATATAGATAGTGAGAGTGACTGGATTCGTTACCAAGTGTATCATTATCTATTGAATAAACTATATGCTAATACATCTGATCGAAGTCAAGAGGAATTATTAGAAGAAAGAGCTTATTATTTAAATCAGATTGAAACGGCACCACCTTTTTTACAAGCAGAACTCAAAACGAAGTTAAAAGACGTTGAGGATAGAATTGCACAAAATGGTAATGGTATAAGCTTGATTTCTAGCAGATCATCTTGGAAACAAATTATTGATGAAATAAAAGAAAAGAATGATTTCAAAATACTTTTCAAAAAAGGAGCTAGAGGGAATAATTTAGCTACTGAAAATGAAGCTTATGCAAAAGCATTACTGTATGATCAATTTGCGCGTAGAATTCCTAGAGAACGTTCGCTAGAAAATTTAGGTTTGGTGAATATAGTCTATCCAAAGTTAGATGATATAGTCGCTCCAGAAATTGCAAATAAATTAGGTATAAACAAAGAGGAATGGCAATCCCTCCTTAAGATAGCTGCTGATTATATCATCAGATATAACTTCAATTTTTCTTTTGATGATGCGATGCGATTATTTACATCTAAGTTTTATCGATCAGAACCCATTTATCCGTCCAATACTGCAATAGTAAATGCAAAAAAATGGCGCCTCTACAACCCTAATTCCATAACACAATCAAGGTTAGTTTTATTGATTTGTGCAGGATTAGATTGGCACGATAGAGGCGATATTACAGAAAGTAGAGAAGATCAACTTAACGAGCTTTTAGAAAAGATATGGAGAACATTACAACAGAAAATTCTGAAAGTAGATGGCGATGGTTTTATTCTTGATTTTCTGGAAAGCACTCAATTTGAAATAGCAGGAAAAGAATTTCTTTGTCCAGTAACAAGCCGATTAGTTGATAAAGTATTTAGAGGGTATTCCCCACTAATAAAGGGAAATTTAGAATCTGACAATATTTCTAACTATAAAATAGACGATACCAAAAATCATCAATTCCCAACATTCTCAAATCCATACCATCTTAATGAGAATAACGAAGCCATACCAGTAGACCAGGTGGATGCTTGGTTAACGGAAAACAGTCAAGAAGCTAGAGACAAAGGATTATGGAACGATTTGCACGAGCGCATCTTTGATTATGATAAGTTATACCTAGCAGGAGAGCACTCTGCTCAACAAGATAAAACACGCCTGAAGGAGTTAGAAACTCAATTTGAAAATGGTGAAATAAATATTTTAAGTTGTTCTACTACTATGGAAATGGGTGTGGACATAGGCGGTATTTCTGCAGTGGTAATGAGTAATGTGCCACCTATGCCAGCAAATTATTTACAGCGAACTGGTCGTGCTGGTCGTCGTGCAGAGAATAAATCACTAGCATTAACATTCTGCGCTCCTAATCCTATTGGGTTGCGAACTATGAATAATCCAAAATGGGCACTAGAACACAAAATCGCGCCACCTATATTAGCCTTCGATAGTAGAAATATCGTAGAAAGGCACGTTAATTCACTTCTGTTTGGAATCTTTATTAGGCATCAAGAAAATGAGAATAAAGGTCTTAATGTAAGAGAAAATATTGAAAAATTCTTTTATGAAAATACACCAACTATCGCGCACAGCTTTCTAAATTGGTTAGATAGTATTGATCCTTCAATTATAAAAGAGCAGTTAGAAAATGTAGTTAAGGATACGCCACTTGCTGATGATAGCGCAGAAGAATTAATTGCCAAAGTATCGGATAATTTTAAACAGATTTCCCAAAGAATAAGGACGCAGCGAGATGGTTATGATAAAAAGTTAGAAGAATTAAAAAAACAGTTTGGTGATGCTAGTCCTGCCTACAAGGCTGTTGGTTATAGAAAGGGTCAATTTTTACAAAAATTTGTTTTAAACTATTTGGCAGAAGAAAGCTTCTTACCGAATGCTGGGTTACCAACAGGTATTGTTGATTTTGAAAAAATCACAATGTCAGACTTGAAAAGCAAAAACCCAATGTTTAAATCAAATCCAAGTTATCCTATAGCTAGAGCACTAACAGAATTTGCTCCAGGTAATAGTATTCTTATTGATGGATTGAATTATAAATCTTCCGGGATTGTAATGAAAAACAACTGGGGAAAATCCGCTGATAGAAATGCAATTCAAGGATGTCAAAACTGCGGTTATCAGAGAACAGTAGATATAGAACAGAAAGTTAGTGATACTTGCCCCAAGTGTAATATTGGTGCTTTTCAAGGTTTAGAGTTAGGAGAGCATAAAGGCTCTCTCACAGAACTGGTAGAACCTGCTGGATTTTCTATCGATTTGTATAGTACACCGACTCGTGTAGTTTCAGAAAAAAGTAAACCTCAATATTTGGAACCACTTTTATTAAATATTGAACCTTGGGCGAGTAATCAAAATCGCTTTATTGATTTTAGAACTAGTGCAAATCAAAAAGACACACAGATACTTTTTTATAATACTGGTGAAGGCGAAGGCTATAGTTTATGTTTAGATTGTGGTAAGGTAGAAACTTCGACAGAAAAATTAGAAGGCCACAGAAGGCTCAGAGGCGGAAGAGATGGCAACGGACAAAGCACGTGTTCTGCGCAAAACATAAGAGAGCATATTATATTGGGAAGTAGGTTCAAAACTGACTTTACAGAAATACGTTTAAAAAACAGAAATCAATCCTATGTTAACGATAAGAAATTAGCCTACTCCCTAGGAGTCATTTTCTCAAAATCACTTGCAGAACATCTTGCTATCGAAGAGGCTGAATTAGGTTTTGGAATAAAACAGTACAAAGGATATCAAACGATATTCATTTACGATACTGCAAAAGGTGGTGCAGGTTATGCTTCTCAATTTAGATGGTATGCAGAGAAAATATTAAAACTCGCTTTAGATGTTTTACAAAATTGTGATTGCCAGACTGCTTGTACAAAATGTCTTATTGATAGAAGCACGCAGTGGCATATAGAAGATTTAGAACGTCATCTAGCAATACAATGGTTGCAATCTGCAATAGAAAATCAATTACCCAAAGAATTACAAGCAGAAGATGACAATGTAAGTTTCGTATTTGGTCGTCTTGCAGATGAGATAAACATTTTAAAGTATCAACGAGGTATCAAAGAAGTATACATACACATCAATAATAAAATTTCAGAGTGGCAAGTAGATGATATTGTATGGATTGACAAGCTGAAAAGAGATAGAATTGCTATAAACCTCGTAGTAGAAGGAACTGTTAATTTCAAGAACAATCAGGAAAAGTTATCAGCCTATTTGTTGTCTCATAATTTCAATCTTAAGCAAGGTTCTGGAAATTCGTTTTTAGACTACCCTATTCACTTATCAGTAGTCTTAAATAACGGAGAGACTATACATTTTATTTCCAAAGGAGATTACGACTCAT
This sequence comes from Flavobacteriaceae bacterium, assembly GCA_002707745.1. Classification (GTDB taxonomy): domain Bacteria; phylum Bacteroidota; class Bacteroidia; order Flavobacteriales; family Flavobacteriaceae; genus Marinirhabdus. Next base: position 22,692 of record PANU01000094.1, on the reverse strand, counting down.
TAAGTGAAGATTGGACATCTGGTATCAATGAGAAGTTTTTTAAAATAGAAAAAGCTACTACACATCAATATCCTGATTTTATCATACCGCAACTAGCAGCCGGCAACCTCTATGAATCTAGAATAAAAGGCAGTATACCTAGAAACAACCAAAGCAATGATATTGCACAATTAATGAATGCAAATCTTAATAACACAGAAGATTTTCTGTCTAGAATAGCTAATCAATCATTTGAGGTATCCTATTACGACAAATACAATCAGTCGGAGTTTTCCCTTAGGCTAATGCTTCAGTTTATAAATCAGATAAAGCAAATATGGCCTATCAATATTTCTGCGCTTAATGTACATCTAGCTAAATCAGACTTTAGAGGACCTAACTATCCAGAGTATATCATTCACAACTATAAGGAGTTGGATGACTATGTCTATGATTTAAAAGAGTTAGGAACTCATTTTGATTTTGAAGTAAACTTTAAAGAAGAAAAACGATTACCACATTATAGATACTTCGACTTTAAATCAAGTAAGGTTGCATTTAGTATTAGAATCGATGCAGGAATAGCACACGGTTTAAAGCCTGTAGAGCGATTAACCTCTAGGGATATGAAAATGGAAAATCAAGTTTTTGACATCCGTAAAGATGTAGCCTATGATATAATTTATAATATTAGTATCGAAAACTAGATTACTCAAATACTATCCATTTGACCTACCATTTGAGTAATCTAATTTTACGCACTTAGTGTTATTAGACATCATCTTAGATTCGAAGATATATAATATCATTAACGGGCTTGAGTCCTGAAAAGGTAGATGCTGCTTTTGCTAAATTCATTAATGACTTTCAGCTCAATGCAATTCAAATAGAGTTTCTAGATACCATCAAAAAAGTCTTAACCACAAATGGAACTATCGAGCCTAGTAAACTATATGACTCACCCTTTAAGAACTTCCACAGTATGGGTATAGATGGTGTTTTTACTGAAAAACAGGCTGATGTGATTTTTAAAATTGTGGAAGACTTTAACCAGGCAAACTAGGTTCTCTCAAGTCCTTCCGATAACTATGCAATTACTTTGCATAGTAAGGTCGTAGTATTGCAGTATTAATTTTTAAATACTGTTAATAGATGAAGTTAAACAATAATGAAATTGGCCATTTTGTAGAAAAAATAAAACTACAAAAGGATAATATGTCTAAATATCGTGATCAGATTAATAATCTGAAATCGAAATTAGAGAACAAAATTAAAAATGATGAAAGTACAGGAATGAAGGTGTCTAAATACCTGCTTGCCGGTTCCTGGAAAAAACACACAATTTTAAAAGCAACAGGAGATAATCCTATAGACATCGATCTGGTACTTTTTGTTACTGGAGACGATAATCTTCAAAATGATTTGAAGAGAGTTCACGATTATATTGTTAATTACCTAAAGGAAATATACCCTACCAAAGATATCCCTAATGATGTCGATGCTGATGGGAATACCAAATCTATTACTATCAGATTTAATAGTTCAGGGTTAGAGGTAGACATTGTTCCAGTTGTTCCAATTAACAGTCCAGTTCGATATGTATGGCAACCACAACGAGGTGGTGGCGGTAAATATATAACAAGTGTAGAGAATCATCTTGATTTTTCTCTAAGTCTAAGAAAAGCCAATCCAAGCTATACCTCAATTGTGAGAGCGCTTAAATGGTGGAAAAACTATAAAGAATTAAAACCATTTGACAATGAAGGAGGGATTTCATCCTTCGCAATTGAGCTAATCGTAGGGTATTTAGATATAACTAAGGGTGTTGAATCTAATGTAGAAGAAGCTATAATTAGATTTTTTCAATTTTTAAGTGAATCCTCTTTCCCAGATATAAAATTTGCGCACGCTATAAATAGTGTTCCTTACTATAATACAGCTATTTATATAGCGGATGATACTAATAATGAAAATAATGCCGCAAAGAAAATAGACATTTCTAAATGGAATGAGATTAAAGAAGAGGCTGAGGAAGCGTTTGACACCTTAAACTTAGCCCAAGATAGAAACAATGAAGGTGATACAATTAATGAATGGAAATCTGTATTTGGTCCAACATTTAATATAAAATAATATGAGTTATAACACAACTACAAAAACTAGTACCTATACGGTTACAGATATTCGTAAGACATTCGAAAACTGTATAGCTGATATAAGAATGATTGCCAGAAGAACTGGGAAATGGGATACAACCTATGTCGATAGATTAAGTAAAGACATTTTAAAACTTGCAGAAAATAAGTACTTGTCTTGTGTAACCATAATATTAAAAAGGAATAATACTGGATACCAAGTGCGTGCTGCAAAATTTACAGTTAACGATAATGGTAATACAAATGAAGGTGACAGAGCAGGCAAAAATTATGATTGGCCTTCAGATGAAGATACTTACTTGACTGTTGTACTAAGTTATACATCTTTTTGGCACGCTCTATCGGTCGATCAGAGAAGTAAATTTTCTGATGATTTTGAAATAAATTGGACAAGCTCATCTGAAGACTTATCATTCTCACATTTAAGTTCCGATAAAGCACAATTATATGGAAGCAAAACATATGAAGTTCAAAAAACTAATTTTAAATAATGGCAGATATATTCGACAATATAATTACCCTTCCTAATGCGGAAGTACAGAAACAGACAAAAAGTTTAGTAGGTTTTCAATCTAAATTTGATAGGATTTATAGTAACCTAAAACTACTGTTAGATAAAGATAGCTTATCAGATTGGAGTAAAAAGCACCATAAAGTTGATTTGCCAATAATTTCTCAATTAAAGGATAAATATCCACTTATTATTTTGGCAGGAGATGCAGGAACGGGTAAAACTATTTCAGCTACAAGCATTGCAGATAAAATGACTCGTGAACTTAAAAAAGAAGGCTTTTTTCTCAAATTGAGTACTAGAGTGCGTGGAGAAGGGATGCACGGTGAAATGGGTAAACTTGTTAATGACGCATTTGCTGAATTAAAGAGCCAAGCAGGTAAAAGAAGACTTGCTTTCCTACTTATAGATGAGGCTGACGCAATTGCTACAACTAGAGCTACAGGCCAAATGCACCAAGAGGAGAAAGCAGCTGTTAATACGCTTATCCAGAAAATTGATGAGGTACGAGAAATGGATGGAAGAGCAATTTTATTTATGTCTACAAATAGGCTTCATTTTATAGATGAAGCTATTTTAAGAAGAGCTGCTATTATACTAGAGTTTAAAAGACCCACAGAAGAAGAGTATAAAGAATTGTATGTTCAGAGTCTAAGAGGATTGAATTTAAGAGATGCAGAATTAAGCGAGCTTGCGAAACTATCTATGAAGGAAGGTGAGCCAGTAGGTTACTCATTTTCAGATGTAAGATTAAAAGTTTTGCCTGAAGCTGTAGCAATGGCTTATCCCTCTAAACCTTTATCTTTTGATATTTTAAAAGAAACTATTAACAATGTTAAAGCAAGCCCAGAAATAAAATGATTAGAAGAATTTTTCAAGCATTAATTGCAATAGGAGTTATAATTTTTGGGTACACTAAGCTTAGTGGCTCAAATTTTCAAAAAGAAGTTATTTGGTATGGTATAGCTGGGTTACTGGTTCTGCTAGAATTATTAGGAGAGTATATTTATACCAATAGAAAAAGGTTATGGATGTCCATTTTTAGTAAATACTTGGCTATCCGTGGAAAAAATATTCGGTTTTCGATGTCATATCTATATAGAATTAAAGTAGAAGACAAATATCTATTAGTTAAAAACAATAATTATGGTCACTTTCAGCTTGTGGGTGGAAAGTATAAAATACTTGAGGACACACGATCTAAATTAAAGACAGATTTCGATGCAATGGATGATCCAAAATTACCAAATAGTGGAATCATGAAAGATGACTTCGCTTTGTTCATACCAGCTAAAAATGCTATTAAATTTTTGGATTGGTTTAATAAAGGGGTAGATCGAGAAGTAAGTCATTGGAGAGAATTCTATGAAGAATTGATAATTGGTGATGGAGAAAGCTTTCTCTCAAAAGAAGTTTTTCCATACGTAAACTATAATTTCAGAGGTAAAGTTTTAACACCTATTAAAAGAACACCAGGGTGGGGAGATTGTTATGAAATTTTACAGTATGATATATTAGATTTAGTACCAACGCCAGAACAACGTCAGGAGTTAAAAAGCCTATTAAAAAAAGGAGATTCTTCTAAAATAAAATGGGCAAGTTCTAATCTGATTGACTCACTAGGTCACAATCCAACCGAAAAAGTTAAAGAATACGACATAGGACAACATACTAAATGGGCTTTAAATATGAGATGGTCCAAAGTTTAAATACTAATTAAGTACATTATTCACCTCAAAATATCCAAAATTATGAGCCGAATAGCATTCCTAATCGGCTCATAATATCAAAATGGTATAGTAATTATAGCCCGTTCCACCCCATTCCTCTACATTTAGCGAAAAGCTTCATTCCGAGAAAAGCGGTTCACTAGACTATCTTGAACCCTGTCGCAGAAAAAGCGACAGCGTTCGCCTGGCAAAATTATCACCCTACCCTTTTTCTACACAAAGTTTAAAATTCTGCCCGAGACAAACTGCATAACCGTTCGCTCACCCATTCGACTGCGCTCAGGCCGGGCTTCACTTTTATAAGTTCTTACTCGTTCAGAATTTTTGTTCGGTTACCGAAAAGGTAACGGCGACGGCGCTATGGGAAGTAAGTGAATGAAATTGAATTAAGGCTTAATCTGTATCATTTTGCTACAAATAAACTTGGTAATTAGTAAAGCACTTAGAATTTAATACCAAAAGAAAAGGAAAACGTTCAAGATATAATAAGTAGGTGATTTTAAAAGGAAATGTATATCAAAATACATCAAATAAAACCATATAAAATGAATATGAAAAATAGTTTATTTTAATGATTGTCAGTTGTTTATAAATAAGTAACTTCACTTTATTACTAAAAAAGTAATAGTGTTTAAAGTTCCCAAAATAGCTTTTCAGCTTGGTTGAAAAGTATGAAGATCCTGAAATGAAATGAAGGAATCGAATAGCAAGAGGGTAACGGGCAGCCGCCCTGTTACGTTTATTCGATTCTTCCATAAACATACTGTTTATAGGGGTTTTCAGGGTTTTTATATTTTTTTGAATTTTAATAAAAACGCTGTTTTTTACTAAAAATAGTTGTTAACCGCCGTAAACGGGCTCTAATTTTACTAAAAATTATGGATAAAGGATTTGAAAAAGAAAAGTTTGAAACACTAAAAATCAAAAGCTCTGTGGCGATTGAGTTTAGAAAATTTAGTAAAATGCTCTCGAAATCCCAATCGATGACATTACTCTTAATGATGGATTTTTTTAATGAAAACGGAATTTCACCAACGGAACATTTAGGGCCTCGAATGGAAACCTTGGAAAACAGAATTTCCGTTCTAATCAAAAAACGAATGAACGGAATGATCGCTATTATGAAGGATATTGAGAAATCGCAGACCAAACCGACAGTAGCGATGATGCAAGCTCTTTTTCAAGCAACAGAACCACCGAAAAAGAAATTGATTTTAGAAAGAAAATATACCGAGGAAAAGAAAGAAGTCCTTTATCGAGAAAAGAAATATCTGGACACTAATGATGATGACAAATGGATAAAGTAAACTACATCATCCAACTCAACGCTGTTTTTGACCGTTTCAACAATGATAATAGAATTAAGCAGGGTCATATTACATTGTACCTGGCATTCTTTCAGAAATGGAATCGAGAGTTTTTTAATAAAATCATAACCATAAATAGGGAATGGATTATGGAAAAAGCAAAATTCAAATCTAAAACAACCTATCATAATTATCTGAGTGACCTTAATGATTGGGGCTATTTAAAATATTTTCCGTCGTACCATCCAGCAAGAGGTTCAAAAGTTCAGATGTCCATTTTTTTTGCCTCAGATGGTCAAAAATTGGCTAACTGCGTCCCAGAACCAGGCCAAAATTTGGTACCTTCTTATAAACATAAAACATTTGAAAACTTAAATAAACTGTCAAGGCCAAAAAATGAACTGGTTGTTTTAAATTTTTTTAAAGAAAATAATTGGCCAGCTGTAGATGGAAAAAAATTCTATGCGTATTACAAAGCCAGGGATTGGGAACTGAGTAGAGGACTTAAAATAAAAAATTGGAAAACAGCGGCAGGTAATTTCGTCGAAAAAGGTATTAAAATAAAAGAGGAAAACACTTGGCCAAATTCTGGCCAGCAAGATAATCTGCGAAAATATGACAGTAGAAACAAGGACTATGGTGTACCTCTTTAATTGCTACTTAAACTTATTCCTCAAAATTTCCATATCCTTGCTTACCTTCATATCAAGGATTTTTGCATAATGTTGGGTAGTTTTCAGATTGGTATGACCAAGCATCTTACTCACGGATTCAATGGGCACACCATTCGTTAAAGTTACTGTAGTAGCAAAGGTGTGCCTGGCCAAATGAAAGGTTAGGTTTTTAGTAATACCCGCCAAGGTTGCAATCTCTTTGATGTAAGCATTCATTTTTTGATTGCTGAGAACCGGTAAGACCAAATCTTTTTCTATCAATAGCTCATTATCTTTATACTTTTCGATAATTGTTTTAGCGATGGGTAGAATCGGGATGTTACTTCGGGTATCGGTTTTAGAGCGTTTTGTTTTCACCCATTCCTCACCATCTGCACCTATGCTTATATCACCCCTTTTAAGTCTTTTAACATCGGCATACGCCAAACCCGTGAAACAGCAAAAAATAAAAATATCACGGACTTGGTCGAGCCGTTCCATTTGCAAATCGAGATCTATTATTTTTTGAATTTCTTCTTCCGTCAAAAACTCTCGTTCAACAATTTTAAGTTTGCCTTTCCAATGTAAGAAGGGATCTTTATCGATCCAATCGTTGGCGTGTGCAATACGAATGATCTTTTTAAAATTGGTGATGTACTTTATGGCAGAGTTGTGCGCACACTTACGCGTCGTCTTAAGGTAGTATTCTAGGCCTGTGATGAATTTATGATCTACATCCTGTACAGGAATATCATTTTTCTTGTATTTCTTCTTAATAAAGTCTGCTACGTGTTTTTTGCAAGTACGATACCGTTCAGCAGTTCCGGCAGCAAAGTCTTTACCTATAAGACTATCAACTTCGTCATTATGCACTTGGAAGATTTCTAGAAGCATCTTTTTTGTTTTGTCCTTACCTAGATATACATCGCGTAATTGAGTAGCGGTATACGTTATTCCATCTCGTTGAAACTTTTGTTCTATGGTGTAGATTTTGTTTCTAATAAAGTCAATCTCTCTATTTATTTCCTGATTCTCTGGTGAATTCCCTAATGCTTTTTGCGATCTACTATTCCATAAATCAATATGTACTTTTCGATTAATACTGCACTCAGCCCGCTTACCGTCTAGGGTTATGCGGAGATAAATATTAGTAAGTCCCTGAAGATTGGCCTTACTTTTTTTAATATAGAATAATATTGAAAGTTGAACTGACACCGAATGAATTTAAATTTACTTCAATGTAGTGAAAAATATTTAAAACGATATTATTTTAAATAAATGAATATCAAATATTTATATATTATTCGGTGTCAGTTGGAGAAAGGATTTAAGTGACACCGAATTAGTCCCTTTTTAACTGATATTAATTGATATCAAGTGATATGGAATAAAATGAAAAAACCTGTAAATCAACGATTTACAGGTTTTTTAGCGCCCATTGTGGGTCTTTCAGCGGAGAAAGAGGGATTCGAACCCCCGGAGGTGTGACCCTCAACAGTTTTCAAGACTGCCGCATTCGACCACTCTGCCATTTCTCCTTGAGTGTTTCATCACCCCGATAACCATCGAGGTTCCTGATTGCGGTTGCAAATATACTATGTTTTTCAAAACCCTGTAAACTTTTTTAACTGAAATTTTATGAACCTAAAATATTGTTAAGCCTTTTCCCAAAACCACTACTTCCATTTACCTTTATCAAGAACTAACGCGCTATCCATGTCCAATACTTTAAAACGCATTCTTGCTGCACAACATACTAATGAGTCTCCTTTTTTTAAAGACTCCCAAGGACGCATCATGGAGCTTACAGCGTCTCAGGGTGAAGTGTTTACTGGCTTTTACCAGGCAGATGATGGCACCTATTACACAGAATCAGACTGGTTGGACCACCAGCGTACTATTGAATTGGAACGTATTGCCGAAGAAGAGTACCAGGCAGAACAAAAACTACTTGCCTCGCAAAGAGAAGCGCGCAAGCGCAAACAAGAACTCCTAGAAGCACAACAAAAAAAAGAACAACAGAAAAAAAGTATTAATGGTAAAACCCTGCTATTTAGCATTCTTATAGTCTCTGGTGTTGTTGCCTTGCTGGTTGTTTTTTTACCTGGCACACCTACCCCATCCCAAAGCACCACCCCGGACACCATTATAACCGACACCATTGCGGTGGAAAGCCCTACCGAACCGTTTGGTAATGCAATTATAACAGGCAAGGAAGTACGTATGAGAGCGCAGCCTAATCTTCAAGGGAAAATTATTACATATTTTGCCAATGAAGGGGAACGAGTACTGATAATACAGGCGGTAAACGACACCCTGGCCTGGGCGAGAGTTCGCCGTGATAATGGTACCGAAGGCTGGGTTTTTGGAACATATGTACAAAAAACTGATTGAGTTACTTTTTAGAAAGATGTCTACAGGTTTTATTTATTTATGACTTCCTTAATACGCCCTATAGGTTCTTCGCAATATCTTTAAACTGAAAAAGTAATGCTTATGGAATTATCTATTCTCTTGGTATTTATTATTATTGGTGTAACTATTCTTCTGTTTGTGACAGAATTTTTTGCCATAGACAAGATTGCGTTCCTTATCATTATTGCCCTGGTATTGCTACAGCTCACTACTCCAGAAGAAGCGATAAGCGGTTTTTCCAACCCCGCCGTCATAACCATATTATCCTTAATGATTTTAGCCATTGGTCTGGAAGATAACGGGGTCATACAATGGCTCACCCGCGGTATCAAACAACTCAAGCTACTTCCCCTCCTAATACTTACGCCCGCTTTTATGGTAGTTTCGGCTACTATCTCTTCGTTTATAAGTACGACAGCTGTGGTGATCATTTTTATTAAAATTATTAGTCAGTTGGCAGAGCGGTACAACTTTTCCTCTTCAAAATTATTGATGCCTGTTTCGTTTGCGGGTATTTTGGGTGGTAGCTGCACACTTATGGGTACTTCCACCAACCTCTTGGTAAACTCCATAGCCAGGCAATCTGGCGTAGAAGCGTTTTCGTTTTTTGAATTCACGAAGTACGGTCTCATCTTCCTTGCCATTGGAATAGTATTTATGACCATAGCCTCACGGTTCCTGCCTAAAGACCCTTCGGCAGACCTTCAAAGCGAATACGATATAGACAACTATATTTTTACAGTTAAAATTTCTGCAGAAAGTGATCTGGTGGGAAAAACTATTTCGGAAATAGATTTTATGGCGGAAGAACTAGCCACCCCGTTAAAACTGATTCGTGATAAGAACGTTATAAATGCACCCGGCAGATATGTTGAAATTAAAGCTGAAGACAACCTCATACTTATGAGTACCTTCGAACACGTCAATGAATTAGTACAGAAACACGAACTGGTTATTAACGAAAGAAGAAGAGATGCACAGCGTAAAAAATTTGACAATGGCGGAATTGAAAATGAAAGTGATATGACTTATGTAGAATTGCTTATTCTTCCTGGATCCAAGCTTATTGGTAATACCTTGAAACACATGCGGCGCATGTCCTTAAATGGCGCCTACCCTATTGCTATAAAAAAACGTTTAAACCTTCGCAATACAAAGGAACGGCTCATACGCAAAAACCTAAATGAAATTAATATAAAACCTGGGGATCGCTTATTGGTAGAACTTCAGGAGCAACAGTTAAGAAGGATGTACGCCCTGGAAAACGTGGCTATTTTAAACCAGCACGAATATGAACCCGCAGTCCCTTTGCATCGAAAGTTTACTGCACTCTTTATATTATTGGGTGTTATTGGTTTGGCGGCAAGCGGCGTATTTTCCATATTGGCCGCATCGTTAACGGGTGTAGCGGCTTTGTTAATTTTCAAATTAATAAGCTTAGAAAATATTTACCACCGTGTGAACTGGCAGATCATTTTTCTGTTAGCGGGAATGATACCTTTAGGGATAGCCATGAGTAATAGTGGTGCCGATGTGTGGATTAGCGATCAACTCATGAAACTATTACAAGGGCAACCCCCTATGATGGTCGTTGGCCTGCTGTTTGGGGTCACTATGCTTCTTTCAGGGTTTATTAGCAACAATGCCACAGCTATTAAATGACACCCATTGCTATTGCTATGGCAGCGGGGTTTGGATTGGATGTAAAACCTTTTATACTTGCTGTAATGTTTGCGGCAAACTTCAGCTTTTTTACCCCAGTGGGATACCAGACCAACACTTTAATTTATGCAACGGGACTCTATAAGTTTAACCATTTTGTAATTATAGGAGGCATATTGTCGCTTATTTTATGGATAGTAGGCACCTTAGTTTTAACAAATGCTTTATAATATGCTCATATTTCAGAAAACAAAAGAAGACACAACCACAAGTGAAGGCATTGTAGCCACACTCTCGGACACATTATTAGGCTGGTGGGACGCCTTTATTGTTAAATTACCCAATATTGGGGTGGCTATCCTCGTGATTATTCTATTTTTTATACTGGCCCGTTTCTTTAAAAATATAGTACTTCGCATTCTTAGAAAACACATGGCAAACCGGTCTATGCGCAGGATTATTGCCAAAATGGTATATGCTGCCATTATTCTTATTGGCTTCTTTTTAACCCTGGGTATTTTAGATCTGGATAAAGCCCTCACCTCCATCCTAGCAGGGGCTGGTGTAGTTGCCCTGGCAATAGGACTAGCGTTGCAAGGTACCTTGAGCAATACCTTCTCCGGGGTTATGCTCTCGTTTTTACCCCGTATTCGTATAGGAGACTTTGTAGAAACTAGCGACCACGCAGGGTTTGTACATGAGATAAGCCTACGGAATTTGGTGCTGCGCCAACCTGACAATAAATATGTGATCATGCCAAACAGTAAATTTATTGAAGAACCTTTTGTAAATTATAGCTTAGCAGCGCGTGGACGTATTTCAGTTTCCTGCGGAATTGCCTATGGCAGCGACTTAAGAGCTGTAAAAAAAATGGTTCTGGAAACTATAGAAGCCCACTTCCCGCAACAGGACAGCGAGCGAATTGAGTTTTATTATACCGAATTTGGCGATAGTTCTATTAACTTTATAGTGCGTTTTTGGATAGATTACGTAAAGAAAAGTCAGATGTACACCGCCCAGGACGAAGCCATTTTACTCATAAACGACCTGTTTAACAAACATAATATTGAGATTCCATTTCCAATCCGTACTATTATGATGCCCGATGGCAATAAAAATTTAAAAGAATAACCCTATGGAAACACATACAGTACTTATTAAAACTATTAACAAGCTAATTACCAGGCACAACGACCTGAATGCAAAGTTCCTGTCGTTTTCGGTGGTGGCAGATGGAGAGACCTTAAAAGGAATGTTGCGGCAGCATGCCGATATGCACCGCTTTTTTAGTTTACAGCTGGTATACGACCTTAAAACATATATACCAGAAGCAGAGCTAAACTTACACCGAACCTTCGCCAACGCTATAGAAATGGGATGGGAAGATATTAAAAGTTCGCTGGGATTTGATAACGATAAAGACCTGGAGAAAAATCTGGCTGAAGAACACCAAAAAAGCGCAGCGCTTTGCGATGAAGCCTTTTTACAAATTCCAGAATCCATGAACAACCTTAAAACTACCCTGGAAGAACACATTGCCTGGCATAAAAAAGTGAGTGAGTATTTACCGGAAATTGAAGAGTAAATGAGTTGTGAATAAAGTGTACAAAAAGAGGCCGACACAACTAATCTCGGGAGCCCTTACAAGCAAAAAGGAATTTTTAGTTTCTTAAAAGAATATAGAAGATAGTATCTTTGGTCACTTAATAAGAAAAACCACGCAACAAATGCTAAAAGCTGTACTCTTCGACATGGACGGGGTAATTGTAGATACTGAACCCCTTCACAGGAAAGCCTATTTTATGATGTTTAACGATATGAACATCCATGTTACGGAAGAAATGTATACGGGCTTTACAGGACAGGCCACATTAAATATCTGCAAAGAATTGGTAGATCACTTTCAGCTTTCTGAAGCCCCTGAAATCCTGGTGAAATGTAAACGAAAACACTTTAAAGAACTGTTCGACACCGACGATACCCTGCAACTCCTGGATGGGGTGCTGGACCTGATAAAAGACTACCACAACAACGGACTCACCCTTGTTCTCGCCTCTTCGGCTTCAATGCCTAATATCAATCGTATTTTTGAGCGGTTCGATCTGGACCAGTACTTCGTTGCCAAACTAAGCGGTGCCGATCTGGAGAAAAGCAAACCCCATCCAGAGATTTTTATAAAAGCTGCCGAAGCTGCCGGGCAACCCCGTGAGCACTGTATGGTAATTGAAGATAGCGCTAACGGAATTAAAGCCGCCAACGACGCAGGTATATTTGTTGCCGGATACGATAGCAAACACAGTACCGACCAGGATTATAGTAATGCAGATATGGTGGTGAAAAGCTTTCAGGAGCTCGCATATGCTAAAGTAAAAGATAGTGTAGGAAGCACGTAAAGTTTTAAAAACCCTGCCTTTATCTCCCAAACTTATAATACTCCAGAAACGGGTGCGGCTTCCCTTCCAGACTTGCTCCAATGGCTTGCATCCCCATCACACTAAAAGTGATTCCGTTCCCTCCAAATCCCAGCACATAGTGTTCGTTTTTTGTTGCGTCTGGTTTTCCTATATAGGGAAGTCCATCTTTGGTTTCGCCAAAAGTCCCTGCCCAGGAATAATCTAGGATAAATGGAATTCCACCGAAGGTATCGTTACTTGCTTTTGTCAATGTTTTTTCTTTTTTAGGAAGCAGGTTGTTCCGGGCTTTTGCATTCTTAAATTTTTCATCCCCACCACCCATTAGTATTCTGCCATCAGGAGTATCCCTAAAATAAAGATACGGGTTAGAAGTATCCCAGAAGATGTGTTTCTTAAATGATGCCGGCATTTTTGGTACTATTTCCGAAGCCATGGCATAGGTACTTTTTAAAGCCACAATATCCTCCTTTACCGTTTGGACACTTTCATACCCGGTACAATGTACTACATGTGTTGCAGTCACCTTTTTTCCGTTTTCAGTTTTAAGCTGAACAGTTCCTTTATCATGCGTGATGGAAGTTACTTTGGTCCGGTCATAAATTGTAAGGCCTTTACTTACACAAACTTTTAGCAGATCCTGAGTGAACTTATACGGATCCATACACGCGCCAGAGGCAGATAAAATAGCGGCCCGTCCTTTTTCAATCCCTAATGCTTGTACTTGTTCGGCTTCCAGCCAGGTTACTTTAAATCCGTGTTCTTTTCTGGTTGCATATTCCTTGCGTAAAAAATCTATATCCCGTTTTTTGGTAGTGAAGTACACACTTTTTTTTCGGGTGAAATCACATTCACTTTTTATTTCTTTAGCAAGTTTTTCCAGATTAAAAATAGCTTTCTCACATTCTTTATAGCTGGACACCGCCACTGCAACTCCTACCTGATCTAGTAACTGATGAAGGGACACATCTATTTCATATTGCAACATCGCCGTACTTGCTGCACTGCTGCCATTAAATACATCCCGTTTTTCCAATAGCACCACTTTGTAATTTTCCTGAAGCAACTGGTATGCAATTAATGCACCTGTAATCCCACCCCCCAACACTACAACTTCAGTTTCCAGGTCTTCCTGCAGTGAAGGATAGCTGGTGGGCATGGCATTTTTAATCAGCCAAAAAGGTTCATTGGTACGTATATCCATAGCATAAATTTTAACTAAAGGTACAGTAATACTCGTTTAAGAAATATTCACTTTATAGAAAGATTAACCTTTCTTGATCTCTAATTTTTGATTCATCATTTGTGGTCTTTCATCCTTGGATACTTATTAGATTTTAAATTCTGAATTATTTAACACAGCTATGTTAAATACCGTTATTAAAATTTTAAAAGGCATTTTTTGAATGTAACTTTAGACAAAGAAACTTAATCATTATTCACCCATACATATGTGAATCAAAAATAAACTCCTATGAGCAAAAAAGAAGAAAGCAATCAAAGTAAGGGCAAATCGGTCCCCGATTCAAGCACCAAAACCGCTCGCGGCAGTAAAAGTGTACATAGTGAAAAAGATCGATCTAAAGAAGATGGATTTAAGCCAACGTACTCAAATTCTGAAGAAGAAGAATAAGGTAACCGCCATCGGAAGAAATAAAAAATCAATTTATAAATTTAAAACATGGACACTAAAAAATCAAACTATTCGGACACACAAGGAAAACACCCTATTCCTCACGCTGAAAAATTAACTGAGCAAGAAAAAAGAGACATTAAAAACAGAAATAACAAGGCGAGCAAAGAAGAGGAATAAAATGCTCTTGCCATATCACTACGGCCCACTCTTTAAAATGAACCTACAATTCGTTTTAGAGAAATGGTTATATCAAAACACCTTGTAAAGCGAAGTTTCTATGATTCCCTTAGTGTTATTCAAATTAACGGACACTAATTGTTTTTCTTCCTTTACTTTAAAATTAAATGGAGCAGCCAAAACATTTACACCACTATGTTGTTTCAATCGTATCCCTTGTCCGGAAATAATATCTTTATTGGGCACAAAATTCCCTTCAGGAATATGTTCGGTTAAAATCACATATTTATAATTGCTTAATTTTTTCAAAATGCTTTGTATTTCAGCATTTGAAAGATGTTGCAGTACTTGTCTAACTATAGCACAATCTCCAGAAGGCAAAGCATCTTTTGCAATATCCAGACAGTGGAACGCTATAGTATCTGCTGTAAATTTTTCTTTATTAAAAGCGATAAGGTCTGGCACAATATCTACCGCACTATACTTTTTAGCATGGGGTGCCAGTTTTTTTCCAACATTGAAATCTCCACACCCTAAATCGCATACCGTGAGCGGGCGTTCGAAAGAGTTTAAAAATGCGGTTACAGCATCAATATATGGGAGTACTATTTCAGGATTATGGGATCCTTCGCCCGAATAAAAATCAGTTTTGTTATCGCCCCAAAGTTTCATTTTATACACTTGTTCCATAGCATTTTTGGTTGGCCAGGGGGTCTTTATTCTTTTTATTTCATCTTCTTTCTTCATAAAATCAATAACAGCCTCCAAAATTTAGTTTACCAATAACGGTTTCAATGTTTCCCATACCGTATTGGCAACTATTTTATGTCCTTCAACAGTTGGGTGAATACCATCTGCTTGATTTAAAGAGGCAACTCCCCCAACATCTTTTAAGATAAAAGGTATAAAAGTAATGTCATTTTCTTCAGCAAGGTCTTCGTAAAGCTGTCGGAATTGATTGGTATATTCCTGTCCCATATTGGGAGGCAATTCCATTCCGGCAAGAATGATCGTAGTCTTCGGACTTTTTTTCCGTACCACGTCAATAATTGCCTGCAGATTAGACTTAGTTTCAGTTAAAGCTACGCCCCGTAAGCCATCATTGGCTCCCAGTTCCAGTAAAAAAATTGACGGATCTTGGTTTATCACCCAATCAATTCGGTTTCTACCGCCAGCGGTTGTTTCGCCACTTACACCAGAATTGATCACTGTATAATCCAGGTCTAACGAATCGATTTTTGCTTGCACTACTCCCGGATAGGCATCATCGCTATCTTCCAGGCCATAGCCCGCAGTAATGCTATCCCCAAAAAACAGAATGGTCTTTGTTGCAGCATTGGTTGCTACCGTATCTTCAGTCTGTTGTATCGTTTTTTGATCTTCAGGAGTTTTTTCAGTTTTTGTATCGCCACAAGACACCATAAATAAGGCTATAAAAAAATAACTAAACTTTATGAGTTTCGACCCTAATGAAGGTGGTAATTTTAAGTGAAAATGTTTATTATGTGCATTGAACATTCGTAAGTATTTAAAATTAGCTCATGTCAAAGATATTAAACATTACCGGGTTGGAAAAGACATACTCCAGTGGTAACAAGCAATTAACAGTTTTGCACGACATCTCCTTTGATGTTGAAAAAGGACAGACCTTTTCAATCGTAGGGCCATCAGGAAGTGGTAAAACCACCTTACTTGGATTGTGTGCGGGGTTGGACACACCAAATGCCGGTACAGTAGCCCTCTGCGGACACGATTTGAATAGCCTAACTGAAGACCAGCGCGCTCAATTACGAAACAAGGAAGTGGGTTTTATATTTCAGAATTTTCAATTGCTACCCACCCTTACGGCACTTGAAAATGTAAGCGTGCCTTTAGAACTGCAAAGGGGAACGGATGCTATTCAAAAAAGTAGAACCCTATTAGAAAAGGTAGGGTTGGCAGACCGCATGCACCACTATCCATCACAATTATCTGGTGGAGAGCAGCAACGTGTGGCATTGGCACGGGCTTTTGCAAACGCCCCTTCCATCTTATTTGCCGATGAACCCACAGGTAACTTGGACGCCGAAACAGGTGAAAAAGTGATTCAGTTGTTATTAGACTTAAATAAAGAAAATGGAACAACGTTGGTAATTATTACCCACGATTTGGAATTGGCCAACCGTACGCAACAAATATTGGAGCTTAAAGGTGGAAAAATAGTAACTAATCAACCTACCGCTGTATTTTGAACAATTCTACCTCTAACAAGAACCTAAACACCCCGTGGCTTTTTAAAATGGCATGGCGCGATGCCAAAGCCAGCAAGGTACGCTTGCTGCTGTTTATGGCTTCAATTATTTTAGGCATTGCGGCGGTTGTGGCCATACAATTGTTCAGCACAAATTTAAAGGATAACATTCAGCGCCAATCGAAAACGTTGATGGGAGCCGATTTTATTATCGATTCCAGGCAGATCCCAACAGAACGAGCGCAGGCGATCATCGATTCACTGAAACCCAATGGGTATGAAGTAAACTTTGTATCCATGGCGGCTTTTCCGAAGAAGGGAGGCACCAAATTAGTGAAGGTACGTGGTCTGGAAGGCGCGTTTCCCTTTTATGGAACTATGGAAACCCAACCGGCTGCATCAGCGACTACCTATCAAGAATCGGGTGGTGCCCTGGTGGATGCCACGTTGATGCTCCAGTTTAATGTGAAGCCAGGCGATTCTATAAAGATAGGTGAACTAACGCTCCCCATTGCAGGGGCATTACAATCTATTCCGGGAAGTTCTGCCATTTCAAGTTCGGTGGCGCCGCTGGTTATCCTTCCATATCGGTTTATAGAAGCTACCAAATTGCTGCAATTTGGAAGCCGAAAGGAATACCAATATTTCTATAAGGTACCCGATACGGTAAACTTAAAACGTCTTGAGGATAAATTAGAGCCCGTACTGGATCTGGAAAATGCCGATCTGGACACGCATACCAGTACTACCCGACGTCTGGGCAGGCGGTATGACAATGTGGGGAAATTCCTGAACTTAGCGGCTTTTATTGCATTGCTTTTGGGTTGTATTGGTATCGCCAGTTCGGTACATATCTATATCAAGGAGAAATTAAAGACCATTGCCATTTTAAAATGCATGGGGGCATCCCGACGCCAAAGTTTCCTGATTTTCCTGATCCAAATTGCTGGGATCGGGATCATTGGAGGCGCTTTGGGATCCCTGATAGGCATAGGGATTCAAGGGATATTTCCGTATCTGCTCAAAGAATTTTTACCGTTCACCCTTACCATTACAATTACAGCACAACCCGTTTTTATTGGTGTATTACTAGGGTTGTTTATGTCTGTTTTATTTGCGCTGCTTCCCTTATTGAGAACGTGGTATGTCTCGCCTTTAACCGTATTGCGCGTGGATGAAAATTCGTCTGCAGCCCCTCACAAAGCACGATTTATAGTGTTTGGTGCCATTTTAGCATTCCTGTTTTTATTTTCATTCTGGCTTATTGAAGATGCATTTTATGCCCTGGTGTTTGTGGGCGGAACCATCATAACCTTTGCGGTGTTGGCAGGGGTCGCTTTGTTTTTTATAAAAATGGTAAAGCGGTTTTTTCCAAAGCGCTGGAGCTATACCGCCCGCCAAAGTATGCTTAACCTGTTCAGACCTAACAATCAAACCGTTGTATTGGTGGTCGCCATAGGGTTGGGTACGTTTTTAATTAGCACGCTGTATTTTACCAAAGATATACTATTGGCAAAGACAGAAATTGAGCAGACGGCTAAAAATGCTAATATTATTATCCTGGACATCCAACCAAAACAGCGTGATTCAGTAGCAAATCGAATTACCGAAAAAGGATTGCCAGTCCTCAACAATATTCCCTTGGTCACCATGCGGATGCACAGCATCAACGGGAAATTGGTCAATGAAATCCGTCAAGATACCACACGCCAGGTTCGCGGTTGGATCTTAAATCATGAATTCAGAACCACCTATCGCGATGCGCTTACCCCATCTGAAACATTATTGGAAGGCACATGGACTTCCCAAAAGAAAGAAGGCGAACCTGTGTATATTTCCATTTCAGACAACCTTGCTGAAGATGCTCAACTGGGCGTGGGCGACCCTGTGGTGTTTAATGTACAAGGGGTGCTTATGGAAACCGTCGTTGGCAGTATCCGCCAGGTGGATTGGGCACAGATGCAGCTTAATTTCTCTGTTGTATTTCCCGAAGGTGTGTTGGAACAAGCGCCACAATTCAATGTTTTTACCACCCGGGTGCCAGACGAACAAGCCTCCGCAACCCTGCAACGGGATTTGGTTGCTCAATTTCCGAACGTAACCATTATCGATCTGCGACAGGTGTATACCCTGGTGGAAGATATTTTGGAGCAAGTGTCCTGGGTGATCAATTTTATGGCTTTTTTTAGTATCCTTACCGGCATTATTGTACTTATTGGCTCCGTACGAACCAGCAAATACCAACGGATTAAAGAAAGTGTATTGCTACGAACGTTGGGTGCTAAAAACAAACAGATCCTAACAATCTCAGCATTGGAATATGTCTTTCTAGGCCTGTTGGGGAGTCTGGTTGGAATTGCATTGGCCTTAGTGAGCAGCTTGTGCCTGGCTTTATTTGTGTTTAAGGAACCCTTTGCTCCCTCCTTAATTCCATTTTTGGTGTTTTTACCGGGAATTACCCTATTGGTTGTAGCCATTGGATTAAGTAACATACAAACCGTATTGCGCAGTTCTCCCTTGGAGGTGTTGCGGAGGGAGGTTTAGTTTTTGTGCTGGGGTAACTTTGATTATTATAAAAATTTTGTCACCTTTAAAACCATGAATATTTTATACCTCCACGGGCTTGACAGCAGTTTGAATGAAGAAAAGCGAACCATCTTGGAACGTTTTGGGACTGTTTTTGCGCCCCCTATCGACTATCGAAACAATCCCGATACCATTACACAACTGTACAAAAAATATAAAAACCACGACCCATTGATAGGTGTGGTAATTGGTAGCAGTATGGGTGGATTTGCAGGCTACTATCTTGCCGATGCATTACAGCGCCCTGCCCTTTTGTTTAATCCAGCTCTTGCCCAGCGATCAGTTAAACAAGAAGTTATGGAACTCCCAAACCCCAAACTCAGTCTTAAACATATTGTTTTAGGGGCTAAGGATGATGTAATTGATCCTGCAAAAACCTTGCAATTTTTATCCAAAACGCTCGCGACAAATACCGAGTACAACATTCGTCTGCGTCAGGATCTGGCACATCGTATTCCGGTTACTGTTTTTGAAGAATCGATTAAAGATTTTTTTAGGATTCTAAGCTAATTAATTAAAGGCATTTGTTGCCACGCTATCTAAAAATATGGTGTTGGACGTTGGTATTTTTTTCTCATTTTCTATTTGGAAATTACAAACTTCCAGCTAATCAAAACTGATACGATCCCGTATGGTGCCGTCTGCACGATGGATAATTACAGCTGCTTTTTTACGTTTTGCAATGGTTTTTGCTTTGTTAATGGCGGTAGCTTGTTTGAGGTGTTTTGAGGTAATGCGCTTATTTCCTTCCCGTCTTACTGCCCAATCCCCCTCATAAGGTACTACGTGTTGATGCCAGGTGCGCGGACGTTTGTTTAGATTTTCAAGGATGAGCTCGATGATTTCTCTAATGGCGGTGATTATGGAGGTTTTTTTTGAAGAAGGCATAGCAACTGTTGTAAAAACAATTAAGAATATTTCAAAAAGTTTTGATTAAGGCATTATTGTTTTGGCTTTCGGACATATACATTGTTTATGGAGGTGGTTATCCAATTTGTTTCTCTGTAAATATAAAAATCCTATATCATTCTTCTATAACCATAAACACGTAAATAGTCAGGGAAATAGCAATGCACTATGAATAAAAATATCGGGGAAGCCCAAATATACCTAAAACCTTGAGGAAAAAACGGAAACTATAATTTCAGAAAAAATATTATAAACTTGGAAATTAATATAGTCGCCTTCACTCCACCTCCACAACATCACTCACCAAAACCCACTTCCCATCCCGTTTTTTACTGCTGGTTACCGTAATCTTACCTGGCCCCGTCTTTTTAAAGACATCTATAAGATCTAGATTTTTATGCACAGCTGTGTTTATGACCACGGGCGGGGTAAGTAGTTCGCCGGTAGTAGCATCAAAAATATAAAGGCTTTTGGTGGTGGGTTTTATGTTCCAGAAACCTATCTCGTCTGCACCATCGCTATTTAGGTCTTTTAGATTTTCTAACTGCGATTGGTAGGCGTTTGTTACGGTAATGGCTTTTAGGTCTGGGGCGCTAAAGGTGATTACGCTGGTGCAGCTACCCTTACAGAGCGAATCTATGGTAACTCGCTTATTTTCCCGGGTGTTTCCCAGCAGTTCCGGACCTTTTACAAATGCATAGTCGGAAAGACCGTCGCCATTAAAATCGCCAAAAAGCTGCCGGTTTCGTGGAGTTGCCAGAGTGGTTTCCCTATTATCAGGAAAAATTGGGGAATCCTGGTTTTTGGCATCTTTTGCCACTCCTTCGCGCAATATTTTGTACTGCCCGTTTTTTAAAACCAACGAAAGATAGGACGCATAGGTTTCTTTCACCCCATTGTACTGTACTTGTTTATTAAAAACCACCAGATACGTATTTGCTTCTTTGGTAATAGTAAGCTCGTCGTCCAGAAGGTGTTGTGTATAGTCTGGAAAGTGCTGAAACAGGAGTTGTTTATCTTCTTGCACCTGTGTTTTGGTGCGTTCATTCCCGTAATATCCCACCACATCCATATAGTCCTGTTTTAGGTAAGCGGCTTTTAATTGGGTATGGTTACTGTTCCAGCGTTCTATAAAGGCACGCACCTCCTTTTCACCTTTGGGGTCTATTCCATTACAACTGAAACAAAAGATAAAAAACAGGCAAGTGAGTAAGAAGCGGGGTTTCATTTAGGTTTAAATATAGGGTCTTTACAGGTTAAAGATACGGGATTTTAGTTGATGATTTTAACCGGGGAATGGTAGAGATTCAAAAATAGCATCTGGAATTAAAAATAGCTTACCCCCTTCTCCACTGAGCTGTTTCTTCAAAAACGTGTTCAAGAATAGCGGCATCGGCTTCGGTGAACTCAATACCGCGCCTTGCCATCACTATTTTTGCTACTTCAAAGGCTTTGTTGGTTTTGTAGGTGGTCATTCCGCCACTTCCGCCCCAACTAAAGCTTGGGATAAAATTGCGTGGGAATCCGCTTCCAAAAATATTAGCGCTCACCCCTACTACGGTTCCTGTATTGAACATGGTATTAATCCCGCACTTGCTATGGTCGCCCATCATTAAACCACAAAATTGAAGTCCCGTACGGGCAAAACCCTGGGTTTCGTAATCCCACAAACGGACTTCGGCATAGTTATTTTTAAGGTTACTGTTGTTGGTATCGGCGCCCAGGTTACACCACTCACCTATGACAGCGTTCCCCAGAAAACCGTCGTGCCCTTTATTGGAGTAGCCCATAAGCACGCTGTTGTTTAATTCCCCTCCTACCTTGCTGTGCGGCCCAATGGTACAACCTGTATAAATCTTGGCATTCATTTTCACGGTGGCACTTTCACAAAGGGCAAAAGGTCCGCGAATAGCACTACCTTCCATTATTTCGGCATCTTTCCCTATGTAAATGGGACCTTCGGTTGCATTTAGGGAGCACAAAGGGAGTTTTGCACCTTCTTCAATAAAGATGTTTTCTTTATTAAAAGCCACTGCCGTTTCTGGTATGGGCTGTGAGGTCCTTCCTTGGGTCACCAAATGGAAATCGCGTTGGATGGCTTCATGGTTTTTAGCAAAGATATCCCAGGTATGTTCAATGCGCAGGACATCGTCATGGGTATATTCGGTTACTTCATAAGTATCAAAATCTACTTCTTGTCCTTCCGTCGTAAAAAAAGCAATAGGCTCGTCCTCTAGAAAAACAGCCTGGTTTTTTTTAAGACTTTTAATGAGTGCTACTAAATTTTCAGAAGGAATAAAAGAAGCATTAATAAAAATATTTTCCTCCAG
>PANU01000093.1 GCA_002707745.1 Flavobacteriaceae bacterium | reverse complement strand
TCAAGCCTTATCGATTGAAAAACACATCAAAAAGATGAAGAGTAGCGTGTATATACATAATCTTAAAAAATATCCTGAGATAATTGTCAGGCTCAAAAGTAGGCATCCTTGTTAATCTGAGCCCCGATAGGTATCGTGGTTGGTTCGAGCCCTAAGCCTGTCCCGTCTTTTAGCGGGAAAGAGGAGCGAATAAAAAGACTTTACTTTCGAGTAAGGTCTTTTTTATGTAATTTACCGAGATTTATTAGCGAGCAGTTTATCCTGAGTAAGTGATCAAGAGCGGGTGTGGAAGGAAGCCCAATTAGAGGAGCCTGGCGAAAATAAGGCTTCACAGAAACATGAGGTTTTTTTAATGAAGTACTCCCATCTCAATTTATATTTTCCTACTTGATTTCTAAAACCTATTATTTATCTTCGCTCCCTTTGAAAAATAGGCAACCTTCTAACCCTGGATTTTAAAACCCCTTATTATGAAGAAACTTTTACTTTTAGCAATTACATGCATTGTAAGCCAGCAGGCTATTGCCCAATATTATTATTCCGGATTTTTATGTGACGACTGTTACAGTAGTATAGAGGTGGGAGTGGTACAAGCCAACATTTCTGGACTGGAAGGTGCCTCTTCAAAAACTGGGTTTCACTTCGGGGTGTATCAGTTCAGATATATAAGCGATGCCTTTGCCATTAGATATGGCTCGTCATACACTAACTAAGGTGCAAAAATTGAAGGTTTTGATGACCCGCTCATTATACACGCAATTAATTTTCCTTTGAGTGTCCACTATGATTATGATAATAAATACCAAGCTTTTATTGGTGGAGAATTAGGCACGAATTTCTTTGGGGAAGTACCTTATTCGCAGGGTGATTCGTTCGATCAACTATTCGATTTTAGAGATGCCTTTACCATTTTTGATGCCAGTGTTTTTTTAGGCGTAGGGTATATCTTAATTGAAACAATAGATATAAATCTTAAGTATAATATAGGAGTGACCAATATTAGCAAAGCAGTTATGGGGCCAGAATTGCGTAAAAACTGGCTTACGTTAAGTGTTGCTTACACATGGAGAGAATAAGAGTTTAAAAATTTTGGGGTGAGACTAGCAATTCAAATTCTAACTCAAACCTCGCAAATTCTAAATCAAATTGCAGAAATTGGTTAGTTTCTTATATTTTCGTTTTCTTATTACAAGAAAGTATGAGGTTAGCTGCTATTTTATGTGTGTTAGTATTATGTGTTACAAATCTTTATGCACAGGATAAAGTTATAGACAGCCTACAGCAAGAACTCTCTGCATCCCAATCGGCAGTAGAAAAGGCGGGACTTTACAATGCTATTTCCAATCAATACAAGTACAGCGATCCTGGTAAAATGCTGGAATCTGGGATTATGGCTCTTAAAATTTCAGAAGAAAACCAATTGAAATCCCAAAAGGGAACCGCGTATTTAAATATAGGTACGGCTCATATTATTTTGGGAGATTATCAAAAAGCAATGGACCACTTTGTCTGGGCAAAAGCGGTATTTGAAGAACTGCCCAAAACTCCACAGAACCATGATGAAATAAACCAGGGCATTGCCAGAACCTATGGCAGTATGGGAGTGGTTTTTTCGGAGCAGAGTAATTATGCCAAAGCACTCCAATACTATCTGGAGGCCGCCAAAGTGTACGAAAACCTAAACGACGAAGGACAGGCTTCAAAAATTTACAACAATATTGGGGTGGTGTATAAAGCGCAGGAAGAGGCCACCAAAGCGTTGCACTATTTCTTAAAAGCACTTGAAATTCAAAAAGAACGGAAAGACCCCAATAAAAGCATTACCCAAACCAACATTGCAACAATTTATTTTAAGCAAGGCAAGCTGGATGAAGCGTTTGAGTATTATACAGCTGCAAAAAACAGTCTCGACCAATACCCTAACCTGCGAGCCCTGGGCGAGTGGCATAATAATATAGGGATGTACTACAACGCAAGAGAGTACCCAGAAATGGCACTGGAAAACTGGCAACGTGCCGTAGCTACTTTTAAAGAGATAAACGATAAATTTGGTCTCGCAGACACCTATTTACTTGTAGCAGAATTTGAAAACAATAGAAATAATAAATCTGAAGCCTTAACCGCTGCAAACAGTGCTTTGGCATTAGCAAAAGAAACAGATGTGCTTGAACAGATAGTAATAGCACAAAAATTATTGAGTGCTATTTACTCTAAGGACGGAAATGCGAGTCAGGCATTGGTTCATTTTAAAGCGTATAGCACTGCAAAAGACAGCCTTCATAAAAAAAACGATGTGCGAAAGGCGGTAGAAGCTGCTATGAACTATGAGTTTGAAAAGAAAGAAATCCTGCAGAAAGAAGAAACCCAAAAACGTGAACTCCTTCTAAAAGAAGAAGCCAAAAGCAACAACTTAAAATTGCTTTTTGGAGCTTTAGTAGCGTTGCTGCTATTTGGAATGGGTTTTTTAATCTATAACCGCCAGCAGTTAAAGAAAACACTTACCCTTCAGAAAGAACTGGCAGAATACGAACAAAAAGCACTACACCTGCAAATGAATCCGCATTTTGTTTTTAACTGCTTGGGGTCTATTTCCAGTTTTATTGTCCAGAATGGAACCGACAGTGCTATAAAATACCTTTCAAAATTTTCAAAATTAATGCGGTTAACCCTGGAATATTCAAAGGAGTCGCTTATTCCAATAGACAAGGAGATTGAAAGCCTTCAGAATTATTTGGAACTGGAACAACTTCGGTTTAATGATAGCTTCAACTTCAGCATTACAAAAAATCCGAATATTGAAGACGATGTGGCGCTTCCGCCCTTATTAATTCAGCCTTTTATTGAAAACGCAATTATCCATGGGGTTATTCCGAAAAAAGAACACGGAACTATTTCCATTACATTTTCAGTAACAAACGCCTCTTTGCACTGTACCATTATAGATAATGGAGTAGGAATACACCAATCCAGGAAAAATAAAGAAAATTTGGTGTTGGCACATAAGTCCATGGCGTTAGACATTATAAAAAAACGGTTGGAAATGATCTCAGAAGCCACTGGAAAGCAAGCCAGTATAGAAATTGAAGAAATGACAAAAGGCAACGAAATAACGGGAACTAAAATAAAGCTACAATTGCCACTACAATACACCAGCAATTAATAAAAGGGAAGTAAATTAGTTTATGATAAACGCAATTTTAATAGACGACGATAAAAATCTAAGAGAAGGGATGAAAAAACTCTTGGCTCTTTTTGCACCCAATATAAAGATTATTGGTGAAGCAGATAGTGTCGCTTCGGGAGTTGAGACAATGGATAGATTAAAGCCACAGGTGGTTTTTCTGGACATTCAGTTAAATGACGGTACAGGGTTCGATATTCTGGAGAAAGTTGCGGAGAAAAATAACACCATTAATTCCAACATCGTTTTTATTACTGCTCACGAACAGTATGCCATTAAGGCGTTCCGGTTTAGTGCGCTGGATTTTTTGCTGAAACCCGTTGACCCTGAAGAATTGCAAAAAGTGATTAAAAAAATTGAAACTGTAGTTGAAAAGAAGAACGACTTTTCACACATAGACTTACTTTTGGAGAACATTCGGAAAAATGTAGACAATTTTAAGCGCATTGCCCTCTCTACTTCCGATGGGATTCATTTATTTGATATAAGCGATATTATTCGCTGTGAAAGCGAAGATAATTACACCAAATTTTATATTGAAAACCACAAGCCCGTCCTTATTTCAAAAACATTGAAAGAATACGAAGAGCTTCTGGCCGAACATAATTTTGAGCGCATCCACCAGTCGCATTTAATAAACCTGAGTTATTTAAAATCGTATATAAAAAAAGATGGTGGCTACATCGTGATGGCAGATGGGAGCCGTTTGCCCATATCTCAGCGAAAAAGGGAACGGTTACAAACCATTTTAAAAGCCATGTAGCGAATTCTAATTGAAATAGAGCGTTTGCTCATTGAGACCTATAATACTAAACAGACTTTTTTAAATTTATTGAAAATTAACTATTATGAAAAATATACTACTTCTCCTGCTACTAATTACTGGTATTGCCAGCGCCCAAATAGTAAACATTCCCGATCCGGATTTTAAAGCTGAATTGATCGCCGATGGTGTGGACACCAATATGGATGGCGAAATACAGGTAACAGAAGCATTGGCGACAACAGCTATGTCTCTATCAAACTCAGGTATTTCAGATATAACTGGAATTGAAGCGTTTGTGAATTTAGAAACTTTTCAATCTGATGGTCCTGGCATTACAACCCTTGATCTCACAGGTAACATTAACCTAATTCAAGTTGAGTTTCAAAATGGCAACCCGGGAGCTCCCTCAGCATTAATTTCTATTGATATTTCAACATGTATTACACTTGAAAGTCTTGCTGTATTTGGTAGTTCTATTACAACCTTAGATTGTATTAACAATATAAACTTAACGGCACTATATATTGCTGGAAACCCATTACTCGAAACTGTTTTTATTAAAAATGGTAGTGATGAAAGCCTAAACATGGGCGCAGGAAGTTGGAGTGAAAATTGGGGTTTTGGAAATAATCCTAGCTTACAGTATGTATGCGCAGATGAGTTTCAGGTGAATGAAATCCAAGGATTTGCAGGGACAGACTATAATGTAAATAGCTACTGTAGTTTTCCTCCCGGGGGCGATTATAACACTATTACAGGCGTGTCCCAATTTGATGAAGCAGGTGATGGTTGTGATCCGGTAGATCTGGATATTCCATATCTTAAATACAATATTGACTTAGTTGGAGGCGGTAACTCCACTGTTTATGCAGATAGTTTAGGTGTTTATAATGTGTATGTAGCCGAAATAGGAACCTATAACATTATGCCAGATCTTGAAAACCCTGCCTATTTTACGGTAACTCCTTCGCCAGCAAGTATCGTAGTTCCTGCTATAGATAATAGCATTACACCACAGGATTTTTGTATTGCAGCAAATGGAATTAATCCAGACATGGAAGTTGTAATTGCACCTCTTATTGGCTCCAGGCCAGGGTTTGATGCAACGTATTTGCTTACGTACAAAAATAAAGGCAACCAGACCTTATCCGGTACTGTTGAATTTAATTACCAGGAAGATGAGTTAGACTTTATTGCTGCTTCGGAGTCGCCAAGCGCAACCAACCCAGGATCCCTCGTTTTTGATTATACAGATTTGCAACCCCTACAACATGAAAGCATTTTAATAACGTTAAGTGTAAACAGCCCTATGGACACCCCCCCTGTAAATATTGATGATGTGTTAACCTTTGCGGCAACCATAAACCCAATAGCAGGAGATGTATCGCCAAATGACAATATTTTCGATTATGAAGAAGTGGTTGTGGGAGCGTATGATCCTAACAATGTAATTTGTATTGAAGGAGAGAGTGTGGCCACAACCTATATTGGCGAATACCTGCACTATGTAATTAATTTTGAAAATACCGGGAATGCACCTGCCGAAAACATCGTGGTTACCATGGAGATAAACCCAGACGATTTTGATCAGGAAAGCTTACAGGTTTTTACTGCATCGGACGATATGTATGTAAACGTAGTAGATAATTTGGTGGAGTTTATTTTTCCTGAAATTTTCCTGGACACAGGAGGTCACGGAAATATCCTGCTTAAAATGAAAACCAATGAAGATTTAGTGATTACAGATGAGGTAAGTCTGCAAGCTAATATTTACTTCGATTATAATTTCCCTGTAGAAACAAATGATGCTATCACATCGTTTCAGGTAGTGCTGGGAGCACCTGATATGGATACCACAAACGTTATTGTGTATCCTAATCCAGCAAGGGAAGTGGTGTATATTACAGCACCTTCGGTTATAAAAAGTATTTCAGTTTACGACCTGCAAGGAAGATTGATGAATGCGGTAGATCCACATACACTAACTACCGAAGTGAATATTTCGGCTTTAAAAACAGGAATCTATTTCTTTTCTATTGAAACGGAAACGGGAGAACTTGTTAAAAAAGTAAGTAAAAAATAGCTGTGAAATAAGTGTCTATAGGTTCTTAAAACCCTGGTCTTTTAATTTAGATCGGGGTTTTTTGTGTGAGGATACTTAAAAATAAAACGGGATGGCTACGCTTTAAATGTTTAATTTCTGGCTGGAATGGGTTGCTATGTAGCTTCAGAAATTTCCATTTAATTTAAAGCTTTAAAATTTTAAATAGTTGGACAATTTGTGTATACTTGTTTAATTAGACATCCTTCATATTTTATGCTCAAGTTTATTTTGCCCGCCACTCTTTTCCTGACCTCAATTTTCTATAGTCAGGAAAAAATAGAATTTGTTTCCACCACAAATCTTACAGAAGAAATTGACCAACAATTAACTGCCAACAACTTTAAAGGGGTGGTTGAGGTTCTTGAAAAAATAAAGAAAAACGACTCCACCTACTGTAGTGCACTTTCAACAAAATCGTATTACCAGTTACAACTAGAAAATTTTGATGCAGTTATTACAACAGCAAACGAAGGGATTGCACTGGGTTGTCACGACGTTCAGGAAGTTTTTCATATTAATAAACTGGCAGCTGTTCTTAATAAAGAGAACTATCAGGAGGCGATTGATTTGGCAAATAATGCCATAGAAAAATACCCTATGAATGCTACTCTTTGGTATAACAAAGGATACGCATTGGAACAGCTAGGACAAAGCAAAGATGCTGTTATGGCCTATCAGGAAAGTATCCTGAGAAATCCATTTAATGATGCTCCCCATATTAAAATTGGAAATTTGTATTATAAACAGGGCAAAAAAGCACAAGCTTTAATGGCGTTTAATATTTTTTTACTCCTGCAGCCCGATTTAACTGAAACGTTCCCCATACTTAATCAGCTTAATAATATTTCTGCGAATCCTTCAGACCAACAGGAAGAAGAAACAGAGCTTTCTGTAGACGACCCTGCTTTTAAAGAAATTAACTTGATTTTAAATCAGAAAGTAGCTCTTTCTCAGGGGTATGATACAGGCAATCGTATAGATATTGCGCTAATTAAACAGAACCACGCATTACTTACCAAGCTTAAAGATTTTAAAGGAAAGGGAGGTTTTTGGAGTGAGAAATACGTCCCATTTTACCAGTGGATAATTAAGGAAGGATTATTTAATGATTTTAGTTATGCCTTAGCTTATAGTATTGAAAATGAATCGCTTCAAAAAATTGTGCAAAGAAACAGTACTGAAGCAAAAGAATTTATTCCTGCAGCATTTTCTAAATGGTTGGAACTGGTGAGTAAGAACGATACAAAAACCTACGAATATTCTGAGGGGATTGTCCGGGCAATAGGAGAAGCTAAAGCTGATACACCTGTAGGTGACTGGCTCTTTTTTGAAGCAAGCGGACAACAATTTTTACAAGGAACATTTAATAAAAAAGGAGAAAGAGATGGCGTGTGGAGATGGAACTACACAAATGGGAATGCT
The DNA here is from genome assembly GCA_002707745.1 of Flavobacteriaceae bacterium. GTDB lineage: Bacteria > Bacteroidota > Bacteroidia > Flavobacteriales > Flavobacteriaceae > Marinirhabdus. The sequence continues at coordinate 12,010 of PANU01000093.1, read as the reverse complement.
AAGGAAGTAGTGCATTATAAAGATAGTGTAAAAAATGGAGAGTATACATACTATCACCTTAACGGAGCTCTAAACACAAAAGCCTCCTATAAAAATGATGCATTAGAAGGAGATTATATAGTTTATAATAACAAAGCGGCACTTACCCACGAAATTAAGTATAAAGCAGGCAAAATAGATGGGAACTATCGCTCTTACTTTGCTGTTGGAAAACCGCTGTTAGAATTTGATGTAAATTATAAAAACGGGGAGGTTACGGGCGATTTGTTGGAATACCACCTAAACGGTCAGGAATTTTTAAAAACCTCCTATAAAAGTGGAAAGAAACACGGCGCAGAAACACGGTATTATAGTAATGGAAAAATAGCAGGAGAATCAAATTACAAAGACGACCATCTACACGGGCCCTATGTAGATTACTTTAAGAACGGAAAGATAAAAGAAGAAGGAAATTATAACGAAGGTAAAGCAAATGGCTGGTGGAAAAGCTACTACAGCGATGGCGTTCTGGAGTCGGAATCTTTATATAATGACGGTGAAATTGAAGGAACCTCAAAATTTTATAACACAGAAGGCTCATTACATATTGAATATGAGTATAAAAGAGGAAATATAGTAGCCTATAAATTTTTTGATACAGAAGGAAACTTAATTAAAGAAGATAAAAAAAGAGGAGGCAAGTTTAACTATATTTCATATTCTCCTTATGGCATCAAATTAATTGAAGGCATTTACGATGTGGATGGAGGAAAAATAGGAGAATGGGTGTACTACAACGACTATGGGATCTTACAATCTAAAGGAGTTTATGAAGACAATAAATTAAATGGAGTGTATACCACCTACCATCTTAGCGGAGAAATAGAAACGCAGAGTACTTACAAAGAAGATGACGTTGATGGTTATTATACCGTTTACTATCCCAACGGACAGTTAAAAATACAAGGTTGGTATGTAGCAGGGGTAGAGCAGGGAGAATGGCGTTACTACTATCCCGATGGAGGTTTAAGTTACATCGCTTTTTATCATAACGGAGGCTATCATGGAGACCAGATTAGTTATAGTGTAGATGGAACTAAGGACAGGATAAGTACTTACCACTACGGAAATCTCCTAAAAGAAGTGTTGCTGGATGAAAATGGAACAGAAATACAACAAGTAGATTTGGTTAACGATAATGAAATCTATGAAGTTGCATATACCTATGCTAACGGAAACCCAAGAGATGTATACACCTATAAAAATGGTTTTAAGCATGGCACCTACACAGGAAAAAATTACTATGGAAACACCACAGCTAAAGGAACGTTTATACAAGGGTTTCAAGATGGAGAATGGAACTATTATTACGACAACGGAACTTTAGAGTCTACCAGAAATTACGACATAGATAAACTGGAAGGAGTTTATGTGAGATATCATGAGAACGGAAAGGAACGCATTAAAACAGTGTATCAGGAAGGAGAAATTAATGGTGTTTACGAATCTTTTTACGAAAACGGACAACTAAAAAGTAAAGAGTTTGAAGTTATGGGTAAAAACCATGGTAAAAAAGAAAATTTTGGAGAAGAGGGGAACCTTCAACTTATACGATATTATAACAGCGGTCGTTTAACAGGCTATAGCTACCTGGATAAAGCTGGTGCTGAAGTCGCTGTTATCCCTGTAAAAAACGGAACTGCAAAAGTAAAAGCCTATTACAACAACGGGAAAGTATCGAGAGAGTTTGAGTATGTAAACGGGGAGTTAGCAGGAAATTATAATACGTATCACTACAATGGTAAGCTACAATACGAAACATTGTATAAGGATGGAAAGCTGGACGGAGCAGATGTTTCGTACTACCAGGATGGTACTAAAAAAGAACTGCGCACCTATGCAAATGATCAACTTCACGGCAAACTGCAAAAATTTTACCCAAGCGGTACATTAAAAGAGGAAATTATTTATGTTTACGATTATAGGCACGGTATTAGCAACTATTATGATGAGCAAGGAAAGCTCATTAAAAAAGAAACATACCGTAATGGTATATTAATGAATTCAGAAAAAATATGAAAACCAAGCTAGTTGCGCTTATTTGCCTTTGTTTTGTATCATTATCCTGGGCACAGGAGTCGGAGGATTTTTTAAAGTATAAAAGTAAGTACCCCGAAGACCGGTACATTCGGTTACAACAGGTACAAAATGTAGCGATAGACCTTTCAAAAGATAATATTACGATTGCACAGGATTTTGTTGAAGAAGATCTTTATCTGGATGACGGCGCTACAATTAACTCCAAAGAGTCACTTAAATTTTCATCTTTTTTTGAACTGGAAAGCATTAAGGCCAGTGCTTTTAATTATGATGGCAGCAGATACAAAGAAGAATCTGTGGAAAATTTTACCGAGAGCGACGATTTAGGAAAATCGTTTTATGACGACACCAAGTCCATCGATTTTGTGTACCGAAACCTGCGAAAAGGTTCCAAGACCAGACTGGAATATAAAGAAAACGTAAAAGACCCTCGCTTTTTAAGCCCTTTTTACTTCGGAAATTATTATCCTATCGAAAATAGCACTGTAGAAATAGTGGTTCATAAAGATATTGATATTAAGTTCTTAGAGTTTAATACCCAAAATATTGACATTCAGTTTGAAAAAGAAGAAAAACGAAATAAAAATATTTACCGCTGGCGTGTTAAAAATATAAATAGATATACCTATGAACCTGATGCACCATCTTTTAAAACAGTAGTCCCCCATATTATCCCTGTTATAAATTCTTATAAAGTAGATGGACAGGACATACCAGTGCTTACCAATGTATCAGACCTCTATAGGTGGTATGCTTCCCTGGTTAAAGATGTTAACAAGGAAGAAAGCAGTGAAGAGTTAAAAAGTACTGTAAACAATCTGATTTCTGGACTGGATACCGACCTTGAAAAAATTAAGGCTATTTATTACTGGACCCAGGAGAATATTAAATACATAGCTTTTGAGTATGCATTAGGCGGCTTTATTCCGCGGGAAGCCAACGATGTTTTTAATAAAAAATACGGCGATTGTAAGGATAATTCAAGTATTTTGAAAGAAATGCTAGATATAGCAGGTTTAACAGGAAATCTTACATGGGTAGGTACCAGAGAAATTCCATACACCTATAATGAAGTGCCAACCCCAATTGTAGACAACCACATGATATTGTCTTATACAGATAAAGATGAAACCTACTATCTGGATGCTACTGGAAGATACACTCCAATAGATATGCCTACCTCTTTTATACAAGGTAAAGAGGCATTAATAGGAAATGGTCCAGATACTTTTACCATTAAAACAATACCCATAGTGCCCGCGTCCAGGAATGCCATTTCAGAAACTACAAAAATTACACTGGAAAATGATAGAATTGTGGGTACCTCAAAAGCTATAATCTCTGGCTATCCTAAAACCCGTTTGTTTGCTCAACTGGAGAATATTGACACCAACCCTAAGCACATAACTTTTTACAAGGGTATTTTTGAAAAAGGAAATAATAAGTTTTTAGTTAATGATTTTACCGAAACAAATAAATTCAGCTACGAGAACCCTTTTGAGGTAGACTATAACTTCTCCATAGACGATCACGCCAGAATGTTGGGGGATGAAATTTACATTAATTTAAATCTTAACAAAATTGCAACCACTTACAAAGTTGAAGAAAATAGAGAATTGCCAATAGAGAATGACTATAAACAACAACTAACTTACAGTACCACTTTCACTATTCCCAAAGGGTATGAGGTAGACTACCTTCCCCCTAATACAAAAGGCTCAAACAGCCTGATGGCTTTTGAAGTAGCTTACCAAACAAACAATAATACTATAACCTATTACCATAAAGTAGTGATAGATTTTATTTTGTTGAGCGTACCTCAGCAAAAAGAAATAAACACACTTATAGACCAAGTTGATAAAGCCTATAAAGAAGTAATCGTCCTTAAAAAAATAAAATCATGATTAAAAAAATAGTTGTTTTCTTGCTGTGTATTGTTTCTCTAACAACAGTTGCACAGCAACCTTTTTATAAAAGTTACCAATGGGACCAAACACCAGATTTTAAAGTACCCACAACAAGTACCGAAAAGATTGTAGCACTTAAACACGCCATTGTTACAGAATTTAGTAATGACGACAAGGGCGGATTAACAGAGTACTTTTTAGAACACGAAGTACTTTGGCTCAATAGCAATGAAAAGATTGAAGAATACAATAAAATATATTTACCCTATTCAAGCTCGTCTAAGATTATAGTAAATAAAGCACGGGTAATTTCAAAGAATGGAAAAATTACTGAAATAGATCCATCAAAAATTATAGAGTCTAAAAATGAAGAAACAGGGCAGCAATTACAATATTTTGCACTTGAAGGTATTGAAATTGGGAGTATTGTAGAGCATATATACGTGTATGAGCGTTCCCCAAAGTATACAGGTAATCGTATAAATTTGCAGTCCAGTTATCCTAAAAATAATGTTTCTTTCGATTTATATGCTCCATCAAACTTAATTTTCAATTTTAAGAGTTATAATACTGCTCCGGAAATAGTACAACTGGAATCCAAATACGATCGGAACCATTGGAGCCTGCCTGAAACAAATTTTGTGGGCATTACAGAAGAAAGAGTAGCTGCTTATTGGGCGTCAACAGCTTTTTTGGTGTATGCACTTAATGCCAATACGGCTTCCAATACTACAGGAATTTCATCGTATAGTAATTTGGTGAAACGATTGTATCCCTTTTACTATCCGGAACATTCAAAAAGAACCCAAAAAAACATTGAAAAATTTGCACAGGAAGCCATCGGTAAAAGCAAAGAAACCGAAGAAAAAATAAGAAGTCTTGACAGGTATATTAAGACCAATGTATTTTTATCCAACTCAGGTAGCGATGAGGCTAAAGACCTTGATGAAGTATTAAAAAATAAAGTGGGCAATGAAACCGGAGTCCTGAAATTGTATACCGCTCTGTTAACCTCTTTGGGAATTGAACATGAGCTGGTGATTACAAGCGACCGTCAAATTCTTAAATTCGATAAAGACTTTGAAGCCTTTAATTTCTTAACCGATTTCTTGCTCTACTTCCCGGAGTTTGAGACCTATCTTTCTCCAAACGATTACGACACACGCTACGGGTACCCACCACCATTCCTAACCGATAATTACGGATTGTTTATTAAAAAAGTAGAATTGGGTGATTTTAGCTCTGGTTTGGGAGAAGTTAAATACATTGAGCCTTTGGCAGCAGATAAAACGGTAGATAATATGAAGATTGATATTTCCTTTGAAAAGGACAATCTTTCCAAGATTATAGTAGATTATGAGCGTGCTATGGGAGGCTATTATAGTGGTTTTATACAGCCGTATATTCATTTGGTAAAGCAAGAGGATAAAGATGAACTCATGGAAGGCTTTGTGACAAGAATTAATGAAAACGTAACTATTAACAGCAAAAAAATAATTAATGGTAAACCGGAACTTTTTGGAATAAAACCTTTTACTGTTGTGCTAAATTATGATAGTGAAGCATTTGTTGAAAAAGCCGGAAATAAATATCTGTTTAAGATTGGAGAGCTCATTAGCAAACAAATAGAAATGTACCAGGAAACCGAAAGAGTACTGGATGTTGAAGAAGAACACACCCGCACCTACCTGCGTACTATTACAGTCCAAATTCCCGAAGGTTACAACATTGCAAATCTGGATGATATAAAAATTAAGCACGCGTATGCCAAGGACGGTGAACCACACTTTTCATTCAATTCGTATTATGAATTGGACGGAAACCTGCTTACCATAACTGCAGATGAGTACTACCATAAAAACAAAGTGGATGTGTCACTCTATGAGGAATACCGGACGGTAGTTAATAGTGCAGCAGATTTTAATAAAATAACCTTAGTATTACAGCCAACTAAGTAAAACGGCTTTAAAAGCAAAGGGATAGATTTGCTCTAAAATATAAATAAAGTAGGCGAAACTTTTTTATAGTTTTGCCTACTTTATTTGTTCAAATTCTCCAACATAATCCTGGTCATTTCGTCCAGCTCCACTTCATGATTCCAACCCCAATCCTCACGAGCGCTGGAGTCATTAATACTTTGGGGCCAGGAATTGGCAATGGCTTGTCTAAAATCTGGTTCGTAAGAAATACGAAAATCTTTTTGTTGTTTTCTAATGCTGGCTGCTATCTCTTCGGGATTAAAGCTCATGGCTGCCAGGTTATACGAATTCCTGATTTTTATTTGTTCGGAAGGAGCCTCCATAATACCAATGGTAGCTTTAATAGCATCGTCCATAAACATCATGGGTAAGGTAGTTTCAGCATTTAAAAAACAGATATACGAATTGTGTTTAACAGCTTTGTGGTATATGTCCACTGCATAATCTGTTGTCCCACCTCCTGGGAGGGTTTTATAACTTATAAGCCCGGGATATCGAATACTACGAACATCCACCCCATATTTATTGAAATAATACTCACACCAGCGTTCTCCGGTTTGCTTGCTTATGCCATACACAGTGCTAGGTTCCATAACGGTGCGTTGCGGGGTGTCGGTTTTTGGGGTAGTAGGTCCAAAAACGGCAATGCTTGAGGGCCAGAATATTTTATCTATCTTCCCTTCCTTGGCAAGATTCAGAACATTAAAAAGCGAATTCATATTTAAATTCCAGCCTCGCATAGGAAATTTTTCTGCAGTAGCAGACAGCATGGCTGCCATTAAATACACATCGGTAATCTCGTGTTTAATAACTACATCCTGCACCGCATCGTAATCCATAGCATCCAACACTTCAAATGGACCACTTTGCATCATTTCAGTATCGCCTTCACGAATATCGCTTGCAACCACCTTGTGTGGAGCATATTGTTTTCTTAATGTTGCGGTAAGTTCGGTTCCAATTTGCCCACAGGCGCCAATTATCAGGATTCTCTTTTTCATAAAAATAAGATGTAGTTTGGATTGCGAAGTTACTAAATGCAATGCAGTTTATATTTCAGCAATAAAAATAAACACCTGTATAGCACTTCAATTTTGCAAAGGTTTAACTTTTGAAGGCATTTTTACTAGTATATTTGCCGCTCATAGGTTTACTGTATGAAACGTTTTGTACTCATTGTTATATTTTTTTCCTTACTGGTTGGCTTGTATTCCTGCGAAGAAACTCAGGAAGAAAATGAAGCCAATACACAATTAGAAGACACTACTACACGCTATGGAAGTAATCTGGCTGCATTACCACCACTTTCAGATGCTGCCAAAGTACAAGCAGTCTCGTGGTCGGTTTTTGAAGATTTTGGAGCAAATACTGCCAGATTAAAAGGCAATACTTTACCTGCATTGCAAAATATAGCCGAACAGTTAACTCAGCAAACAGATTCTCTTCTAATTAAAATTCCGGACACCTTAAACACCCGTCCCATTTATGCAAGGCTTGTAATTACAAATACCCGGGCAAAGTTGCTTTCACAAGTAATACAAGAAGGAAAAGTAGATTCTATACAGCTGGAAGAAAGTTTAAGAGAAATGAATAAAGCCGCTCAAAATCTTTTTATTGAAATGAACAGAACCTTTACGAAAGGCAAAATTGACGATGAACTTAAAGAAACCGAAAAGAAAGAACTAGAAAAACAAAAGAAATTTCTAGACTCGGTTTATAAAGCTGAAATTAAAGATAATAATGAAAATTAAGTGTAACAAAACCACCTTTTTTCTTACTAATACTCAAATATTTAAAAACCAAAAAATGAAACGAAACATTATAACTTCTACTATAGCAGTAGCAGCTTTGGCCTTGGTCGTTACTTCTTGTGACGATAAAAATAAAGACAAGGACATGGCACAAGCCGATACCGAAGAACGCGGTATTATCTTATCTAATATGGACACCACCGTAAGTCCAAAAAAAGATTTTTATAATTACGTAAACGGAAATTGGATGAAAAACACTGAAATTCCAGACGACCAGGTGCGTTGGGGAGGCTTTGGTGTGTTGCGTAAATCTACAGACCAGGACGTACTTAAAATTTTAAACAATGCTAAAGAAAGCGGAGCCTATGGAGCAGATACAGACCAGGCAAAAGCCCTTGCAATATTTACTTCAGAGTTAGATACTGTAGCAAGAAATGAAGCGGGCATCAAGCCGTTACAACCTGCACTAGATGCCATTGCAAGCATTAAGACTGTTGAGGATTTCCAAAAAGTTGTTACCACACGTGCTACAGAGGTAGCACAACCTTTCTTCGGTATTGCAGCCTTCTCTAACCCAAGTAACAGTGCAATGAACGCTGCGTATATCACCCCTGGAGGCTTAGGACTTCCAGATCGTGATTACTATACCAATACCGATGCAAAATCTATTGAGATAAGAGAAAAGTACGTAGATCATATTACTCGCATGCTTCAGTTTTTAGGAGATAGCGAAGCTGCTGCCCGTAAGCAAGCCGAAACTATCTTGGCTTTTGAAACCAAACTGGCAGAACCAAGACTGGATAAAGTGGCAAGTCGCGACTTTAGAAATTTTAATAATCCTCGAAGCCTAGAAGAGGTGCAAAAAATGGTATCAGCTGTACAATGGGAACAAGCGTTGAAAGATATGGGAGTTGCCAAAAAACTGGATACCATTATTGTAATGCAACCAACATACATGCAAACCGTGCAAAATACCCTTGCAAAAAAGAATATTGATACATGGAAAACTGTAATGCGTTGGCAAACGTTAAACAGTTCGGCAGGAGCACTTTCTACCGAAATTGAAAAAGCAAATTGGGAGTTCTACAGCCAGTATTTAAGTGGGGCTAAAAAACAACGTCCGGCAGATGAGCGTGCGCTAGCAACTGTAAACGGAAGCGTAGGCGAAGCAGTAGGACAATTGTATGTGGAAGAAATGTTCCCGCCAGAAGCAAAGGCGAAAGCCGAAACAATGATTGCCAATGTAATTGCTGCCTATAAAGAAAGAATTTCTAACCTGGATTGGATGAGCGACTCAACAAAGGTAAAAGCCATTGAAAAATTAGACAAGTTTACTGTTAAAATTGGGTACCCGGATACCTGGGAAGACTACTCCTCTATGGATGTAAAAGCCAGTAACAGTTATTACGAAAATATGATGGCCGTTGCCAATTGGCAGTTTAAAGACAATCTGGATAAAATTAATGAACCCGTAGACAGAACCGAGTGGGGAATGTCACCACAAACGGTAAACGCATACTTTAATCCCTTTAACAACGAGATTGTATTTCCAGCCGCTATTTTACAGCCGCCATTCTACGATTATAAAGCAGACGAAGCGGTAAACTACGGTGGAATGGGAGCCGTAATAGGTCATGAAATTTCTCACGCTTTTGACGATAGTGGTTCTCGTTTTGACGCACAAGGAAACTTAGTGAACTGGTGGACTGATGAAGATTTAGAAAAATTTACTGAACGCGGAAATAAATTAGCCGAGCAGTACAGCAATATTGAAGTTATGGATAGCGTATTCATTAATGGGAAATTTACCTTAGGTGAAAATATTGGAGACCTGGGAGGCTTGTTAGGAGCTTATGATGGCTTACAGCGCTATTACAAAGAAAATGGACGCCCTGGAAAAATAGACGGGTTTACGCCGGAGCAACGTTTCTTTATGAGTTGGGCAACCGTTTGGAGAACAAAGCAACGTGAAGAGGCACTTCGTACCCAGGTTAAAACAGACTCACATTCTCCGGGAATGTACCGTGCTATTGAGCCCCTTAAAAATATAGATGCTTTTTATGAAGCTTTTAATATTACAGAAGGAGACCCAATGTACGTAGCTCCTGAAAATAGAGTGCGCATCTGGTAATTGTAAAAATTTAAAATTTGTAAAAAGGAGGCTGTCTAAAAAGTGTCAAAATCATGAGTTTGTCACATGGAGCCTGTCGAAATGTATTGCTAGTCAATACTGTTAAAACTTCGACAAGCTCAGTTTGACACTATGAGTACACTTAGTAGACAGCCTCTTTTTTTTATTCCCTTTTTCTGCAACGGGGTAGACTCTCAACGGGACAGTTTAAATCTCTTTTGTAAACACATATCCCAACACCTTTTCTAAATTTACAGAGTTCACTTTCTTAAAAATAGCTTCTTTGTTTTTCTCTGAAAACTGAGGAGGTTCCAAGCCAAGCATTTCAGCTTTATCGGAGTAATAATCTTCTTTTAAAGGATGGTCTGGATGCACAGCATTAAAAATATGTCCGTAGGTTTCTTGCTGAATAATTGCAATCAATATCCCAATACAATCTTCCCGGTGAATTAAATTTACTGGTGCTTTTCCACCATTTAGATTGGTGCGTCCCGCCAGGTATTTTGCAGGCTGTCTTGCACCGCCTATAAGTCCGCCAAAGCGTACAATGCTCGTATGGCTTGTTAAAGTAAAAAATAACTGTTCTACTTGTTTTAACTGGCGACCGGCTTCAGTTTCAGGGGCAGGAAGGAGGGTTTCAGTGACGTTGCCCTGCTCATCTCCATACACAGAAGTACTGCTAATAAAAATACAAGCAGGAACCTGAGCGGTTTCAATTTCAGCAAGGAAATGTGTCATTTTAAGCACATAATCGGCTCCTGTATTCCTTCGCAATCCCGGGGGAATCATTACGATAAGAATATCCAGACTTTTTAAAAACCCTTGTGGTTCACCAATAACACCAGCTTCGGTGATCTCAAGGGGGAAAGCGTTAATCCCTCGTTGTTGCAATGTTGTAGCTTTTTTAGCTGAAGTAACAGTGCCCTTTACTTGATACCCAAGCGTTGTTAATTTACGAGCCAGGGGTTTCCCTAACCATCCTAATCCTGCAATTCCTATTGTCATAAATTCCAAATTTTTTGTCTCTTCGGGTGTTTGGTGAAAATCTCACGATTTTCACTGAAAGTTGTATACAGAAGCATAGTTATTCTAAAAGTTCTGGATATAGTTTTATTTCAGCTTTAAGGCTAAAATAAAATCACTCGAACTGACGATCATTATTTAATTAATAACCACCCTAGCTACTCATTACCTGTCTCCAAAGCCACCGTGTCATTCACAACCATTTTCTTTTGTAATTCATTTACTGAAAAACTACGTTTCACTACTACGGCATCGGTATTTACAAAAGGTTTTGGCATGGTGTTTTTTGGACGCTTGTTGATTGTAAATTGCGGATGTTGCAGCAAGTCGTACGAATATTCTAACACCTGAAAATTGAGCGGGGTATTTTTTTGTACAGAAAGCGAAACCTCCAGGGAGTCTTCGTTCGCTACAAAATAACGGAGCAACATATTACTTTTTCTTTCATAAAAAGCATTGTTGGTGGTATCTTTTGAAACAGTTTTTCCATTAAAAGTGAGCGATTCAAATTTTGTGGAGACATCGGTATATAGTCCTATTTCGTGAACATCCCGTTTAGGGAGAATGGTAAACGTAACATTCCGAAGATTTTGATTTACGGTATCGTTTTCGAGCCTTACCTCAAACGGTAGGATGGTTTTGGACGGAGCTGCGGCAGCAAAGCTGTACCCGGTGTTGTATTTACTTCCTGCTACGCTTGTAACGTATTTGCTGGCCTCTTCGGGGTTTTCGCCTAAATACCCTTGTGTCCACGTATCTAATACCTTGTCATAGGTAAGCCAGAAATTTTCGCCGGTATCGGCGTTTTGATAGTAGATTAAACTATTGGGTTTTTGGCGGGTTTCAGTAAAATCGCTTTTAGCATGAGCAACAAAAAAGAGCACGATAGCAATACTAAAACTAAGGACTGAAATGCCATTTTTCCAACGGTAAAAACCGAAGACAGGCACCAATAATCCGAATAATAAAACTACAAAAACACAACTAATTACCAGCATTTTTAACCCTAGACCTACAGGAAAAAATTGTATAAGTGGCGAAAAAAATGATAAGGCAGGAATAGCCAGCAATGTGAGTAAAAGTAGGCTTGGCTTTTCCTGTTTCAACAAAATAAAAAAGGAAACCAGTCCAAAAAACACT
>PANU01000092.1 GCA_002707745.1 Flavobacteriaceae bacterium | reverse complement strand
CATTGGTATATGGAGTATCGCCTTTTAATTTTTCATGGGTATCGTAGGCTCTTCGGCGTACATTAAGCCCTCCTGGCAAGATGCCTTCGGTATGGCACCCTACATACATACTGTCCAGCATTACCTCCCATATGGCTTTTAGCTTTTCGTCTATCCGCTCGGGGTCGCGAAGTGAAAGCTCGTTTTTATAGACCATTTCACTAACTGAAAGATTATTTTGTGTACAAAATTCAAGTATTTGCGCGGCATTTTCGGTGGGATAGGGGAAACTGCTAAACTTTTCTTTTTGCCGCTTGGCACGGTTGCGTTCTTTCTGAACCACAAAGCCGCCGCCAATAGAGTAGTATGTAGCACTACGTTTGGCCCCGTTGCGTAGGGTAGCTTCAAAAGTGATCCCGTTAGGATGAAATTCTAAAAATTTTCGGTTAAACTTAATATCTTCCTTAAATGAAAAAGGAATTTTCTTTTCTGAATTTAATAAAAGTATCCCTGTCTCCTTCAATTTATCAATTTCAGTTTGAATGTTCTCTATAGGGTATGTTACGGGATCTGTTCCCATTAAACCCATGACCACTGCAATATCGGTCGCATGACCTTTTCCTGTTAAAGAAAGGGAGCCGTACAGTTGTACACGCACACTGGCAATCCCGGTAAATTGTTCCAGGCGCTGTAATCTTTTAATCCAGAGATTTGCAGCGCGCCATGGACCAAGTGTATGGGAGCTTGATGGACCAACGCCAATTTTTAACATGTCGAAAACACTGATGCTTTCCATAGTTTTTTGAATTTCGATTGTGAGGCTAAAAGTAAGGATTTTAAATGAGGGGAACCGAAAAAGTAATGGTTGAATTAAGTGCCATTCTTGGAAATGTACTGTGCTTCTTTTGCCTAAAAATTAATCTTTTTAATGTAAGTATTTCAATTTAAAATAGCAAAATATAAATACATTTAAAATGCTGATAAACAGTTTTTTATTTGTAATTACTGAAAGTTCACATTTATGTATTTATTTAAGATGTTAATGTATTATTTCTGCAGTGATGTACACATTTTGTAAAGGCCATTCAGCTTTATCTTTATCCAGTCTCGAAATTTTCTCCACTACATTCATACCTTTTGTAACCTTACCAAATACTGTATAATTTCCGTTTAAGTGGCTGGTAGACGCTGGTGGTCCTAAAAAGATAAAAAACTCGAAAGGGGCTGTTTTTTTATCAGGATTTTCCCGGTATTCTTTTGCTCCCACAATACTTCCGTAGGAAACATCACGCCCGTTAATTTCGGCTGGCAGGAGGTAGGTAGCTCCAATAGCAGTTCGTTTTTTATTGGTACTGGACAAATCGCTATTACCACCCTGAATAATAAAATTAGGCACAACCCGATGAAAAAATGTATTCTCAAAATAGTTGCGTTTCACTAAGTACACAAAGTTTGCACGGTGAAGCGGTGTGTCTTCATACAATTCAATATGTATTACTCCCAGGCGTGTTGTAATTTTTATCTTTGTTTCAGGATTTTCAGCTCCGTATTTGGTCAAAAAATCTACTGCATTTTCATTGGTGAGTTGTAGAAAATCTATAGAGGTTTTCTCTTTATTTTTTTCTTCTGAAATTTTAGTTGTGGTATTATTATTTCGTTCATGTATGTCAGTTTCGGTATTGGTGGTGGTTTTTTCTTTTTCTACCGTACCCTTTTTGGTATCTTCACAGCCGTAAATTAAGACAATAAAAAGTAGTGCAATAAGTACTCTCATAATGGATTTTTCAGAATTTAAAGAAAAGATTGTAAAAATAAAAAAAATGAATTTGCCCGGGGAGCAGTTTCATTTAAAAATGGCACCTATAGAACGTTTGTTAGAACTTAAAAAAGTAGCTAGGAGCACTAAAACGGCAAAAAAAGCAGCCGTTTTAATGTTGTTTTATCCTTCTGAAACCAATGAGACGTATTTTGTACTTATCCTTCGTAAAACCTATAAAGGTGTTCATTCTGCTCAGGTAGGATTTCCTGGTGGTAAATGGGAGCAAGGCGATACAGATTATCAGGCAACTGCTTTGCGGGAGACCAGAGAAGAAGTGGGGGTAACTGAAAAGAGCGTACAGGTTTTAAAAAAAATGACCGAAATTTACATTCCGCCCAGTAATTTTTTTGTGCAACCTTATCTTGGAACCACCTATGAACTACCACATTTTGTCCCGGAAGAAAAAGAGGTAGAAGCCATTATTGAAGTACCTTTACAGGAGTTTATGGACGATGCCTCCAAAATAACCAAAACACTATCAACCTCTTATGCCAAAGAAATAGAAGTACCTGCATTTTTGCTTAAAAACAATGTGGTTTGGGGTGCTACTGCTATGATACTTAATGAAGTTAGAGAAATGCTAAAACAACTGCTATAACGGCATATTTTAGTATCTTTACCCTTCAATTTATGTAGATTTTCTATGTACCTATTACGCTATAACAGAACACTTATTTATGGGGCTTTTTAAAAGGAATCCATTTGGACATATACTTTTCCTGAAACGCTGGCTTATTCGCATTTTAGGAGCGCTTACACATCGAAGATTTAAAGGATTTAATAAGCTTGAAATAGAAGGGAGTGAGGTGCTTAAAAACCTTCCGGAAACCAATGTTTTATTTGTTTCCAACCACCAGACCTATTTTGCCGATGTGGTGGCTATGTTTCACGTATTTAATGCAAGTTTAAGTGGTCGCGATGACAGCATTAAAAACATAGGTTACCTGTGGAACCCTAAGCTCAACGTTTATTTTGTAGCTGCCAAAGAAACCATGCAATCCGGACTGTTGCCCAAAATACTGGCATATGCTGGTTCCGTAAGTATTGAGCGTACCTGGCGCGCCGAGGGACAAGAAGTAAACCGCCAGGTTAAAATGAGCGATGTAAGTAATATAAAAAAAGCATTGGATGACGGATGGGTAATTACATTTCCGCAGGGAACAACAAGACCCTGGAAACCAATCAGACGCGGTACGGCACATATTATAAAAAGAAATAAACCTATGGTAGTTCCCATAGTAATTGACGGTTTTAGACGCTCTTTTGACAGAAAAGGTTTGCGTATAAAAAAACGGGGTATTTTACAGTCTATGGAAATTAAAGAACCCTTAGAAATTGATTATGAAAATGAAACAGTAGATCAAATTGTTGAAAAACTGGAGTATGCTATAGAGCAACATCCTTCATTTTTAAAGGTAATTCCACAGGAAGAATTAAATAAAGAAGAAGAATTGAACAAAGAAAGACAGTGGCGTTATTAAAACAAACTACACCGTAAATTTTATAGAGAAGCTTTACTCTCTTACACCAATGCTGTATCACTTAAGTAGGGACTAGTAGTTTCTTTTTGTGACCTGTTTCTTATGATTTTTAAAGTGTATTAATAAAAATAAAAAAAGACTACACTCTAAAACTCTTGCACATCTAAGTTGCTACATTTTTTGAATACAAGTATCTTTACCTTAGATTCAAAATACACGCATGAAAATATTCTCAGCCAAACAACTTCACGAAGCAGATAAAATAACTACCGAAAAGCATGGCATTACGCAATTAGATTTAATGGAGCGTGCCGGTACCCAAATATTTAACTGGTTGCACAGTCGCATGCAAGGTGCACAGGTGCCAGTTCATATTTTTTGTGGAATAGGTAATAATGGGGGCGATGGCTTGGTTTTAGGCAGAATGTTGCACGAGCATGGATACAATGTACATGTGTATATTGCTAATTTTACCGATAAACGTTCTAAATGCTTTCTGGTTAATTACGATAAAATAAAGGGGGTTACTAAAAAGTGGCCAAAATTAATGACTTCAGAAGAAGATTTTCCTGAAATTAATCCAGAAGATATTATCATAGACGCCCTTTTTGGAATTGGCCTTAACCGTCCGCCAGAAGGTTGGGTGAAGCAACTTATACAGTACCTTAACAGTAAAAAATCTTTTAAGCTCTCTATCGACATCCCTAGCGGAATGTATGCTAACAAGCCACTACAAGATCCAGATGCAGTTATAAAAGCAAGTCACACCCTAACGTTTCAAGCTCCAAAACTAAGTTTCTTTTTACCAGAGACAGGGAAATTTGTTCCTTATTTTGAAGTGCTGGAGATTGGACTGGACCCAGAGTATCTTCACAAAACAGAACCTTTAGCACAAATTATTGCTAAACCTGAGGCTCAGCAATTCTATAAACAGCGCGAGAAATATGCTCATAAGGGAGACTTTGGGCATACCTTGGTGGTGGCTGGAAGCTATGGTAAAATGGGTGCAGCAGTACTTTCTGCAAAAGCAGCGTATAAAACTGGTGCCGGACTTGTAACAGCTTTTATTCCAGAATGTGGATATAATATTCTTCAATCCTGTGTGCCAGAAGCAATGACGGTTACCGATAAAGAAGATGACTTAATTACCAGTATTAACGTAGCTTTTACACCTACTTCTATTGCCGTTGGTATGGGAATTGGAACAAAACCTGAAACGGTTTCGGCCTTGGAGACCTTATTTAGCACTACTAAAAGTCCGTTAGTGCTGGACGCAGATGCTTTAAATTGTATTTCAGCGAACGAATCCTTGCTTAAAACACTTCCAGAGCTTTCGGTATTAACACCCCATCCCGGAGAATTAAAGCGGTTGATCGGGGAATGGAAAGACGATTTTGAAAAGTTAGAAATGACTAAGAAATTTGCAAAAAAACATAATGTAATTATTGTTGTAAAAGGAGCCAATACCATTGTAGCTGTAGAAAACAGATTATATATAAATACTACCGGAAACCCGGGAATGGCAACGGGAGGGAGCGGCGATGTATTGTCGGGGATGATTGCTGGGTTGTTGTCTCAAGGATACGATCCTTTAATTGCTTCAGTATTTGGAGTGTATTTGCACGGGAGTGCCGGAAACATTGCTACGCAGGATATCGGTTTTGAAGCCTTAACTGCCAGTACAATCATTGAAAATATTGGTCCTGCCTTTTTAGAATTGTTTGCTCCCGAATCTTCAGACCAGGAAACAAAAAATGCGTAAATGGTGCTGCAATAGTAGTGAATAAATGGTTCAGGGATATCGCAAATTATAAGTGCTAAACAGAATAATTTATTGGTTTCCCGTTTTATGTAAGCGAGGGTTTATTTAGCCAATATAGAAGGCTGATCTCTAAGTACAGTAGCGTCAAAAACTTACAAGAGTTCTGCTAACATGCTTTTTAATGCAGGATCTAACGGTCTAGGTGCGTTGGGGGCTATCACATACCCTACTGGATCTATTTCTTGGGTTGTTCTTCTATTCAGGCGATTAAGGGAATAGCCGTAACGAGGATAAAAATTTTTTCACGGGTACGTTTTCGTCTAAAAACTGTAGATAGTTTGTAATTATGAAATTAGTATAATTATTCCTACTTAGAATTGTATTTTTGTAAAAACACCTAGTCCAATGCAAGAGATCCATTATATAAGTACTGAAAATTTAGACCTTCCTGTACTTAGTACTATACTTGAACAAAATATGACTTTGGCACTTTCTGAAGAAGCCATTCTAAATATCAAAAAATCGTACGAGTATCTTCAACAAAAAATTGAAAATGACAAAAGCCCTGTGTATGGCATAAATACAGGTTTTGGTTCTCTTTGCAATGTAAAGATTGCCGATGAAAATTTAAGTAAGCTACAGGAAAACCTGGTAAAATCTCACGCTTGTGGTACCGGAGAATTTGTGCCAAAGCCCATTATTAAACTAATGCTCTTGCTTAAAATACAGTCGCTAAGTTACGGGTATAGTGGGGTGCAATTAGAAACTGTTGAGCGACTTATCGCTTTTTATAATAACAATATTCTGCCAGTAATTTATAACCAGGGGAGTTTAGGGGCTTCCGGAGATCTGGCGCCTTTAGCACATTTGGCATTACCTTTATTAGGCATGGGAGAAGTTTGGGTAAACAACAAGATAGTTTCTTCTGAAAGCGTCCTAAAAAAACACAAGTGGAAACCCATTGTATTGCAGGCAAAAGAAGGTCTGGCATTGCTTAATGGAACTCAGTTTATGAGTGCCTACGGAACTTATGTCCTGCTTAAATCTCATAAACTTTCCTATCTGGCCGACTTGGTGAGTGCCGTTTCTGTAGATGCTTTCGATTGTAACACCAGTCCGTTTAACGCATTAGTACATCTGGTACGGCCACATCGCGGACAGGTAAAAACTGCTGAAAGAATTCTTGAATTTTTAAAAGATAGTGATATTGGAAAAACTGAAAAGGAGAATGTACAGGATCCCTATTCGTTTCGATGTATTCCTCAGGTTCATGGAGCCACCAAAGACACTATTTTATTTGCACATAAAACATTTAAAACTGAAATTAACAGTGTTACCGATAATCCGAATATTTTTATTGATGCCGACACAATTATCTCTGGCGGAAATTTTCACGGACAACCGCTCTCACTGGCATTAGATTACCTGGGTATTGCTATGGCAGAACTCGCTAATATTTCGGAACGAAGAACCTACCAGATGGTGTCTGGTTTGCGCGGTTTACCAGCATTTTTAGTCAATAACCCGGGGTTAAACAGCGGATTTATGATTCCGCAGTATACGGCTGCAAGTATTGTAAGCCAAAATAAACAGTTGGCCACTCCAGCAAGTGTAGATAGTATTGTATCCAGTAACGGACAAGAAGACCATGTGAGTATGGGTGCCAATGCAGCCACCAAATGTTTGCGTATTGTAGATAATCTGGAAACCGTATTGGCTATTGAATTAATGAATGCTTCACAGGCACTGGAGTTTAGACGTCCTAAAAAATCTTCACCTTTGGTAGAAAGTTTTGTAACTGCTTTTAGAAACGTGGTTCCTTTTGTTGCAGAAGACCGGTTGCTTGCAAACGATATTCACGCTGCAGTGGCGTTTGTACAAAGCTTTAGTGTAGATAATGAAATACTCTTTTAAAATTTAAGACTGCTTTACTCATGAAAAAATATACAATTGTATTTTGCTTTTTAATGTTTGGATTTGTGAGTACACAAGTTTATGCACAGGAATATGTTCCTATGCTGGACAACCTGAACGAATGGAAATTTACTACCTGTAACTCTGGTTGTATTACAGACACCTATTTTACCGATGGAGACACACTGGTAAATGGCATGAACTTTAAAATACTGGATGGATACCACTATATTTCCAGAACTTTTTTGCTAAGGGAAGTTGTTGCTGAAAAAAAGGTGTATTTAAAAATATTTCTTCCTAACCGTGTTGAAGATTACCTGCTATACGATTTCTCATTAGAAGAAGGAGACACCTTTGAGATGTTTAACCCTATTACCCCGTTTCCAGCTGAAGGAGGTTTATTTCGGCTAGATTCAATTAGGAGCAGAACTTTGGCAGACAACAACATGTACCGTCATTTTTATTTTTCACCCACACCCGGAAATACAATAAGTACCCAGAATGCTGTATGGATAGAAGGGGTAGGCTCTTTGTCTATTTTAACAGCACCAGGAGGACACCCGGATTTTGACAATGTAGGGCATCTAAGCTGTTCTTTTAAAAACGGAACGCGTGTTTATGAAAACTTAGAAGAAATAGCAGCGTGTTCTCCAAGTATTTTAAATATAGACGCTGTTATATCTCCTCTGGAAGGTGTTTTTATATATGTAAAAGAAGAAACCGTCGTGGTTGAAAATGCTTCGGAAATAGAAAAAGTTGTAATTTATTCTATTTCTGGAAAGAAAGTTTTGGAAAAGCAACTTAATAATAACAATGGTCACATGGTGTTGCAAACTGGACATATTAAGAAAGGGCTTTATATTTTGAAAGCTACAGGAAGAAATGGACAAGTAGCAACATTTAAATTTGTTTCAGGATAGTTATTTTACAGTGCGTACAATCTCAGACACCCAGTCTATAGCTTCATCAAGCTCTGTAAATAGCTGAAACGGTTTTTCAAGAAACATTTTTTCTACGGCTACTGTTTTAGAGGCAATAGGGTTTTTAGAAACCACTGCAAAGGCAACTAAATTTTCAATCTTAGAAGTTTTAAAATAGACACTTGGATCTACTGCGTACGAGTTTTTACGGTGCGTAATATATGCAAAAGGCTTCCCTTTATAATGGGTATTAGCAATGGAAACAAGCTCCTCATTGTATTCTGGTTTTACGGTAATTCCTTCGTTCATAATGGTGATTACATAATGTTCGTGCAATTCAATAGTTCCGAAATCAAATGAAATTTTTGCTTGAGAGAGCATAAGCTATAGGTTGGTTCTAATAAAGGTACGAAAAAATTAACATTTATAGCTTTACTTACACTATTAAAACCAGGAGCGGATTGAAACGTTTATTTTTGAATTTTTATAGTATGATTCAATTAAATAAACATATAGCAAAAAATGATACTTCCGCAGGGTGCATTTATTTTTTTGAAAACTTTGAAGACCCCTGTTAAAATTGGAACAAAAAAAAACCTCTATCCATTAGGTATAATGGGAAGAGGGCTTTAATAAAGGTTAAAAACTAATTTTATGTAGCGTTGGAATCTTTAGAATTGGTCTCTTCAGATTCGGGTGTTGCTGGTTTTTTAGGCTTTTTAATTTTTATAGTAAGCTCATTGGATTTTTCATCCAGATCCATTGTAATAGTGTCGCCTTCGTGGAGTTTAGAATTAATAATCTCTTCTGCAAGGGCATCTTCCACATATTTCTGAATAGCGCGATTAAGCGGTCTTGCACCGTAATCTTTGTCAAAGCCTTTATCTGCTATATAATCTTTGGCTTTTTCAGTCATTTTTAAGGTGTAACCAATGTCTTCTATACGGGCAAATAGTTTTTCCAGTTCTATATCAATAATCTTATGAATATGCTCACGTTCCAGGGTGTTAAATACCATCACATCGTCCACACGATTTAAAAATTCTGGAGCAAAAGCTTTCTTTAAAGCATTTTCAATAATGCTTTTGGCATTTGCATCTGCCTGGCTTACTTGTGAAGCCGTTCCAAAACCAACACCAGTACCAAAATCTTTTAGTTTGCGTGCACCAATGTTGGAGGTCATGATTATAATAGTGTTTCTAAAGTCAATTTTACGACCCAGGCTGTCCGTTAAATAACCGTCATCCAACACCTGTAGTAACATATTAAATACGTCCGGGTGGGCTTTTTCAATTTCATCCAGTAAAACAACTGCATAGGGTTTACGACGGATTTTTTCAGTTAATTGTCCGCCTTCTTCATAACCTACATATCCTGGAGGTGCACCGATTAAACGGGATACAGCAAATTTTTCCATATACTCGCTCATATCAATACGAACAAGGGCATTGTCGTTATCAAACAACTCGCGCGCCAAAACCTTTGCCAATTGTGTTTTACCAACTCCGGTCTGGCCAAGAAAAATAAACGAACCAATAGGTTTGTTAGGGTCTTTAAGACCTGCACGATTACGTTGTATGGCTTTTACTACTTTAGCCACAGCTTCGTCCTGGCCAATAACTTTTCCTTTAATCCGGTCGGGCAGGGCAGCAAGTTTGTTGCTTTCAGTTTGTGCAATACGATTTACGGGGATGCCGGTCATCATAGAAACTACTTCGGCAACCTGTTCTTCGTCTACAGTTTCTTTGTGAAGGGCACTGTCCTTTTCCCAGGCTTCCTGAGCTTCGGCTAATTGTTTTTCCAGGTTTTTCTCATCATCACGCAGTTTTGCAGCCTCTTCATATTTCTGTTTTTTTACCACAGAGTTTTTATGCTCCCGTACTTCTTCCAGATCGGCTTCCAGTTTTAGAATTTTTTCTGGTACATGAATGTTTGTAATATGTACACGAGATCCGGCTTCGTCCAGGGCATCAATTGCTTTGTCTGGCAAAAAACGTTCTGTCATGTACCTGTTGGTTAGTTTTACGCAAGCTTCCAGAGCCTGGGGTGTATAATGTACGTTATGATGGCTTTCGTATTTTTCTTTGATATTTTGTAAAATTTCAATGGTTTCTTCTACTGTAGTAGGTTCCACCAAAACTTTCTGAAATCTTCTTTCCAGGGCACCATCTTTCTCTATGTATTGTCGGTACTCGTCTAAGGTTGTAGCACCTACACATTGTATTTCACCACGCGCAAGGGCAGGCTTAAACATGTTACTTGCGTCCAAAGAACCTGTAGCGCCTCCGGCACCTACAATGGTGTGTATTTCGTCAATAAACAGAATGATATCGTCGTTTTTTTCAAGCTCATTCATTACAGCTTTCATACGTTCTTCAAACTGTCCTCGGTATTTTGTACCCGCTACCAGGCTTGCCAGATCGAGGGTTACCACCCGCTTATCGTATAAAATACGACTTACTTTGCGTTGCACTATGCGCAGGGCAAGTCCTTCGGCAATGGCACTTTTACCAACTCCTGGTTCTCCTATTAGTAATGGGTTATTCTTTTTTCTTCGGCTTAGAACCTGTGAAACACGTTGTATTTCATTTTCACGTCCTACCACTGGGTCTAGTTTACCTTCTTCAGCCTGTGCGGTTAAATCTCTCCCAAAATTGTCTAACACAGGAGTTTTAGATTTTTTATTTGTTTTGGTGCCGCTGGCTGCTCCAAAAAGATTTTCCTTGTTATCATCTTCGTTAGATGTGTCATCATCGTTAGGAAAACTTTCGGCAGTAGGCTCTATATAATCGTCGTCGTTTGTAATCATAAGTTTAAATTGATCTTTTACACCGTCGTAATCTACTTTCATCTTGTTCAACAGCTTGGTTGTGGGATCGTTTTCATTTCGTAAGATACAAAGCAGTAAATGAGCGGTATTAATAGAAGAACTCTGAAATAGTTTTGCTTCCAAAAAGGTAGTCTTTAATGCGCGTTCTGCCTGTCTTGTAAGGTGTAGGTTTTTTTTATCGTTGGAACTGGCACCAGCATTTGGATTTGCAGGGCTTAAAATTTCAACTTTACGGCGTAAATGATTGAGATCGATAGCTAACTGATTTAAAATAGTTACTGCTTTACCGTTGCCATCACGTAATAGTCCCAGCATTAAATGCTCGGTACCTATAAAATCGTGACCCAACCGCAGTGCTTCTTCTTTGCTATACGCGATTACATCTTTTACTCTGGGGGAAAAATTATCATCCATATTGTGTGTTTCCTGTACGTCTAAAATTACTGAATTCTGAAAGTATTTCAGAATAAATAAGTCAAAAATGATGCCCTTTCATTACAGTATGAAGTAAAAGGACAAAAAAACTAAGTAAATAGCAAGCATAAACTACGATAGTTATTAACGAAAAGCTACTAAATATTTGTTAATAAAAAGGTGAATAATACAGCAGGATTTGCCCTCCCAAACCTTCAGAATTAAGTATCTTGCTTTCTTGATTAACAAAATTATATGAACGTTTGTTATAGTAGTGCTGTGGTGACTTTTTTATCTTTTCTTTATGCCTAAAGGCTAAGAGTGAGGAGAAAAGGACGCCAATTTTATTAATATCCCAATCTTAAAGGGTGTGTTAAAATTATAGCAGCTTTATATAACAATACGATAAACTCAAATACATAAAGAATTAGTATATGGCTGAAGGCGAAAAATTAATCCCAATTAACATTGAAGATGAAATGAAGTCGGCTTACATCGATTATTCGATGTCGGTCATCGTGTCACGTGCACTGCCAGATGTGCGCGATGGTATGAAACCTGTACACAGGCGCGTCCTTTTCGGGATGCACGAATTGGGGGTGCGCTCTACAGGCTCCCATAAAAAGTCGGCTAGAATTGTTGGGGAAGTACTTGGTAAATATCACCCGCATGGAGATACTTCGGTGTACGATGCAATGGTACGTATGGCACAGGAATGGAGCTTGCGCTATATGTTGGTAGACGGCCAGGGTAACTTTGGAAGTATAGATGGGGATAGCCCGGCAGCAATGCGTTATACCGAAGCGCGTATGCAGAAAATTTCTGAAGACATGCTAGCCGATATCGATAAAGATACCGTAGACCACCAGTTAAACTTTGACGATACCCTTAAAGAACCTACAGTACTGCCTACCAAAGTGCCAGGATTGTTAATTAACGGAGCTTCTGGGATTGCAGTAGGAATGGCTACTAATATGCCTCCACATAATTTAACCGAAGTAATAGACGGAACCGTTGCCTATATAGACGATAACGATATAGACATAGACGGCTTAATGCAATATATAAAAGCACCCGATTTCCCTACAGGAGGAACCATCTACGGGTATGAAGGAGTGCGTGAGGCGTTCCACACTGGTCGTGGTCGTGTGGTCATGCGTGCAAAAGCAGGATTTGAAGAAGTAAATAACCGGGAGTGTATTATTGTGAGTGAGATTCCTTATCAGGTAAATAAGGCGAACATGATCAAGAAAACTGCGGACCTGGTGAATGATAAAAAGATAGAAGGTATTGCAAACATTCGTGATGAAAGTGACCGTAATGGAATGCGTATTGTATACATTCTGAAACGTGACGCTATTCCTAATATCGTTTTAAATACATTATACAAATACACCGAACTACAATCCAGTTTTAGTGTAAACAATATTGCACTGGTAAAAGGGCGTCCACGTATGCTGAATCTTAAAGAAATGATTCACTACTTCGTTGAACACCGCCATGAAGTAGTAACAAGACGTACCGAATACTTACTGAAAAAAGCCGAAGAACGCGCTCATATCTTAGAAGGATTAATTATTGCTTCCGATAATATAGACGAAGTAATTGCCCTTATTAGATCGTCTGCCAATGCAGATGAAGCACGACAGAAATTGATAGACAAATTCGAGCTTTCAGAAATACAAGCAAAAGCTATTGTTGAGATGCGTCTGCGCCAGTTAACAGGTCTGGAACAGGATAAATTACGTAGTGAGTACGAAGAATTAATGGCCACTATTGACGACTATAAAGACATCCTTGCTAAAAAGGAGCGTAGAATGGCTATCATTAAAGAAGAACTCGAAGAAATTCGTGGAAAGTACGGAGACGAACGTCGTTCTGTAATTGAGTATGCCGGAGGCGATGTGAGTATTACAGATCTAATTCCAGATGAGCAGGTAGTAATTACCATCTCACATGCAGGATATATTAAAAGAACATCACTAACCGAATACAAACAACAAAACAGGGGAGGAGTAGGTCAAAAAGCATCCTCCACCCGTAACGAAGATTTCCTGGAACACCTGTTTGTGGGTACCAACCACCAGTATATGTTGTTCTTTACCCAAAAAGGAAAATGTTTCTGGATGCGTGTATTCGAAATTCCTGAAGGAAGCCGTCAATCTAAAGGTAGAGCTATCCAAAATCTTATAAATATTGAACCGGATGATAAAGTGAAAGCATTTATCTGTACACAGGACTTAAAAGATGAAGACTATATAAACAGTCGCTATGTAATCATGGCAACCAAAAAAGGTCAGGTGAAGAAAACGCCTTTAGAGCAATATTCAAGACCCCGTACCAATGGAATTAATGCTATTACCATTAAAGATGGTGACGAGCTGTTGGAAGCTAAGCTAACAAGAGGCGATAGCCAGGTAATGCTGGCTGTAAAGTCTGGAAAGGCCATCCGTTTTGAAGAAGAAAAAACCCGTCCGATGGGTCGGAATGCTTCTGGAGTTCGCGGGATTACCCTGGGAAATAAAAATGATGAAGTAATAGGCATGGTAGCCATAAACGATTCGGAGAGTGATATCCTTGTAGTTTCAGAAAATGGCTACGGAAAGCGCTCCAGTATAGACGAATACCGAATCACCAACCGTGGTGGTAAAGGTGTAAAAACTATTAGTGTTACCGAAAAAACAGGTAATTTAGTAGCTATTAAAAACGTAACCGATAGCGACGGATTAATGATTATTAACAAATCCGGAATCGCAATTAGAATGGCGGTAGAAGATTTACGCGTTATGGGTCGTGCCACACAAGGGGTACGCCTTATTAAGGTACGCCAGGACGACTCCATTGCTGCCGTTGCCAAAGTAATGAATGACGATGAGGATATGGATGTGGATGAGGACGGAAACGTAATTCCAGCTGCCGAAGGAGCACAAAACAACCAGGAGGAGAATGGCACGACTCTTGACAATGATGAAACACAAACCGAAAATAACGAATAAACAGTAAAAACACTTACAATGAAAAAAATAGTAGTTATGGCAGGAGTCCTCCTAGTTTCTGCCACTTCTTTTGCACAAAAGAAGGAAATTAAAAAAGCCGAAAGAGCATTAAAAAATAGCGATGTAACAGAAGCAATAAGTTACATTAATGAAGCTGAAGCATCTATAGCAAGTGCCGATGCCGACATGAAAACCGAATTTTATGTATTAAAAGGTCAAATTTACCTGGCCGATGCAGGGAATAACGGTTTTGAAAAAATGAAAAAATCAGCAGACGCCTTTAAAAAAGCGTTAGAAATGGATGCGAATAATTCGGATGCCAAAACAGGAGTGCAACAGTTGCGCGCCGCATTGGTTAATAGCGCTGTTACAGATCAACGAGCTAAAAATTATGCCCTGGCTACCGAAAAGCTGTATACCAGCTATACCGTAGCAGATGTAGAATTAGATTTGTACAACGCTGCTGAAAGTTCCATTTTGGCAAAAGATTACGATACAGCCCTAAAACACTATGAAAAATTATTAGATTTAGGATATACTGGCATCACTAAAGAATGGATTGCA
Organism: Flavobacteriaceae bacterium; assembly: GCA_002707745.1. Taxonomy (GTDB): domain Bacteria; phylum Bacteroidota; class Bacteroidia; order Flavobacteriales; family Flavobacteriaceae; genus Marinirhabdus. The sequence goes on along the minus strand of PANU01000092.1, from coordinate 10,705 downwards.
ACCGATACTGAAACAGGTGAAATTGTAACTTTTGCAGACGAAAGCGCAAGAACAACCGGAATGTTATCCGGAAAGTATACCAATCCAGATGAGCGTATGGCGGCATCTGTAAAAGGAGACATCCTTAAAAATATTGCTATTATTTATACCAGTAAAGGAGATAAAGAAAAAGCAATGAAAGTCATGGCCGATGCCAGAAAAGAAAATCCAGACGATGTTTCTTTAATGCGCGCCGAAGCAGATATGGCATATCAAAATAACGATATGAAAACCTATAACATGCTTATGGACAAGATTATTGCTACCGACCCTACCAATGCAGAGCTTAGATACAATCTTGGAGTAGGTTTTGCAAAAAATGGTGAAAACGATAAAGCTATTGAGCAGTACAAAAAAGCATTGGAATTAGATCCAAATTATGCTGCTGCACAAATTAATATTGCAGCCACCATGTTGGGGCAGGAAGGTGCTATTGTTGAAGAGATGAACAGCCTGGGAACTTCTGCAGCCGATAATAAAAGGTACGATGCTCTAAAACAAAAACGTAAGGATTTATATATGGATGTAATTCCGTATTTAGAGTCTGCTATAAAATTACGTTCAGAAAACATAGAGTTGGTAAGAACACTTATGAATATTTACAGTCAAACAGGACAGGATGCCAAGTCTAAAGCCATGAAAGCTAAATTAGCCGAAATGGAAGGTGAGCAGTAAATCCACAAATATTTTAAAAAATTTAAGGACCTCTTGAGAAATCAAGAGGTTTTTTTATACAATACGTTTTATCACCCGAAGTTTATGCGTGTGCTGGCGTTGTTCGTAATTAAAGATTCCTGTATGGTCCAGTCTGTCTATTCGTACCTTACCGTGGGCGTGGATAATGTAATTGTCTTCCATAATAATTCCAACGTGGGTAATATTTCCTTCGGCATTGTCGAAAAAAGCCAGATCCCCTGGTTCACTTTCTTCAATAAAGCTTAAGGGTTCGCCCTGAGTTGCTTGTTGGCTTGCATCGCGGAGTAATTTGTAGCCATTCAGTTTGTAGCACATTTGGGTAAAGCCACTACAGTCTATTCCAAAAGGGGTTTTGCCTCCCCAAAGATAGGGCGCATTTAGATAGAGCATGGCTGTGTCTACAATGTGTTGCTTTGGAAATTTTTTAGATACAACAGCACTTTCGGCTGTATGTTTTAAATAGGAAGCTGCGGCTACATTGCAGCCCATGGGAAGTGCTAATAACTGGTTTTCTTGGGTAGTAAGCATTCCTACCATATCTGAAATCAGCTTTGGGGTATTTTTGGTAAGTTTTAAATAGTCTTCTTCAGAAGTAAAAACAAACTGCTTGTTATCTATCCAGCCTTCGTATGTATCGAAGCTTAAACGAATACGGCTCCATTTTTTACGGGCTTCCAATATTTTGAACGTTTCCCCATACAATACCTGAGTCACCATTTCACTGGCATCTGAAGCCTCCAGACGCAACGGAACAATACTAAGATGACACAGGCCGTATTTCATTTAAAAAAAAGCAGGGGAATTAATTTCGTTCTAAAACCATTGCACTGGCACCACCACCACCGTTACAGATAGCGGCAGCACCTATTTTAGCGTCGTTTTGTTCCAGCACATTTAATAAAGTGATTAAGATTCTTACCCCGCTACAACCCAATGGGTGACCTAAGGAAACGGCACCACCATTTACATTTACGTTGCTATCGTTTAGTCCAAGGATTTTCATATTGGCAAGACCCACTACAGAGAAGGCTTCGTTAAATTCGAAGAAATCTACATCGTCCTGAGAGATTCCCGCTTTCGCAATTGCTTTTGGGAGCGCTTTGGCTGGAGCGGTAGTAAACCATTTTGGTTCCTGAGCAGCATCTGCGTAGCTTTTAATAGTGGCAAGCGGAGTTAAGCCTAATTCCTTTGCTTTTTCCTCGCTCATTAAAATCATTGCTCCAGCACCATCGTTAATGGTAGAAGCATTGGCAGCTGTAACAGTTCCGTCTTTTGTAAAAGCAGCACGCAAAGCCGGAATTTTCTCCATTTTTACATTTTTGTACTCTTCATCTTCTGAAACAATTACAGACTCACCTCTTCGCTGTGGAACAGAAACCGGAACTACTTCATTGTTAAATTTTCCTTCGCTCCACGCTTTGGCAGAACGTTTGTAAGATTGTACAGCAAAAGCATCCTGGTCTTCGCGGGAGAATTTATATTCGGTAGCACAGGCATCTGCACATACTCCCATGGCATTCTGGTCGTACGCGTCTACCAACCCGTCTTTTTGCATACCATCAATCAATGTTGCAGGCCCAAATTTAGTTCCGGTACGCATATGCACGTAATGTGGGATGTTGCTCATACTTTCCATTCCTCCGGCAACTACTACGTCTGCATCGCCAAGGGCAATAGCTTGTGCGGCATTCATAACAGCCTTCATTCCAGACGCACATACTTTATTTACTGTGGTGCAAGGCACAGTATCTGGGATTCCCGCTCCTAAGGCAGCTTGTCTAGCAGGTGCTTGTCCCACACCAGCTTGGACTACATTACCCATGTAAACTTCCTGAACTTTAGCGGGATCCAACTTTATCTTGTCTAAAGCTCCTTTAATGGCGGTACTTCCAAGTTGAACTGCGGTTAAGGAAGATAAACTTCCCATAAAACTTCCAATAGGAGTTCTAACGGCCGATACGATGACTACTTTCTTACTCATGTTATATATTTTAATACGAATATTTAATCTAATTACCTCTTGCGTTACAGCGTACCAGTAACAATAGGGTTGCTGTTTAGAGGAATGCAAAATTACATATTTTATACCGAACATTCAATCTTATTAGACTTCGGTTTTGTACTAATGAAACCTAAATAGTACCTTTACTACACGTAATAGGTTTATGAAACACTTTTTTGCATTTTTATCTAAGAACCAGGCCAATATTTATAGGATTTTTCTATTTATAGCGTGCACGTTTTTAGTGATTTACCTGTTGCCAAAGGGGGGGCAGTTTAAATATACCTTTCAGAAAGGGAAACCCTGGCAATATGAAAACCTATACGCTCCTTTCAGTTTCACCATTAAAAAATCTGAAGAAACTCTTACCGAAGAACGGAATGCCATAAGAGAAAACGCCATTCCTTATTTCGACTACGATGCAGCTGTGGTTACCGAAAGTAAAGGTCAATTTGATCAATTGCTGGAAACTACTTATGTAGACAGTCTGTTTACGGTGCCTAAAAGCAGGGTAAAGGCACTGGGTACATCTTTTTTGGATGAAATATACCGTTTTGGAGTACTTTCTGAAGTTAATACACATAGTGAAGATGATCTAGTGTATTTAAAAAAGGGCAATGAAATAGATGAAATAGCCTATTCGCAACTTATTAAAAAAGATGAAATCCCGGAACGGGTTCAAAAATACATACTGCGAAACAATGCTGAAGCTTTTTCAGATTTACTGAAAATATTACTTAACAGAGCTTCTATTCCTAATGTAACGGCAAATACAAAGTTAACAGAAGCCGCTATCACATCTGAATTGGATGCCATTAATCCCAATCAGGGAATTGTTGAAAAAGGCGGACGAATAATCGCAAAAGGAGAAGTGGTAGAGGGGAATACCTATCAAATACTAAGTTCTCTAAAAGACGAATACCAGTCGCAACTGTGGAGTAAAAGCAATAGATTCTGGTTAATTTTTGGGTATGCCATGTTGGTTTCGCTGGTGTTTTTAATGCTCTTTTTATTTCTGAAAAAATACCGTAAAGACATCTATAACAATAATACCAAGGTTACATTTATCTTTTTCAATGTGGTGTTAATGGTGTTTCTCACGACTATTGTTGTAAAACTGGATGCCAAATATGTGTATGTAGTTCCCTTATGTATCCTGCCCTTAATTTTAAAAGCCTTTTTTGATCCCAGGCTGGGGTTATTTGCACACGTATTAACCTTGTTGTTATTAGGATTTGTGGTGCCCAATAGTTTTGAATACCTGTTTCTTCAGATTATAGCCGGAGTTGTAACCATTTTAACGGTTTCAGAATTATACCGAAGAGCTAATCTTTTTATTTCAGTAGGACAAATTACGCTGGTATATATTGTAGGCTATTTTGCTTTTTTCATCATTCAGGAAGGAAATGTTGAGTTGCTCCAGTGGAAAAACTTTGGATATTTTTTCCTGGCTGGTCTGGCTACTTTATTTGCGCACCCACTTATCTATTTTTATGAAAAACTATTCGGACTGGTATCCGACGTTTCGTTGCTGGAATTGAGTGATACCAACAGCAAACTCTTAAAAGAATTGAGTAATAAAGCACCTGGTACATTTCACCACTCATTAAATGTGGCAAATCTTGCTGAAGCAGCAGCAAACGAAATTGGAGCCAATGCTATGTTGGTTAGAGTAGGGGCGTTGTACCACGATATTGGTAAAATGGAAAACCCAACCAATTTTACCGAAAACCAATTAAGCGGTTATAATGCGCATGATGAACTGGACCCTAAAGAAAGTGCTAAAATAATAATAGACCACGTGATTAAGGGAATTGAAATGGCCAGACGCCGAAATTTGCCCGACCGGGTCATAGATTTTATCCGTACACACCACGGCAATAGTGTTGTATATTATTTTTATAAGAAAGAAGAACAACGAAATGGAAGTGCGGCTATCGAAGATTTTCAGTATCCAGGGCCTATACCATTTTCCAAGGAAACAGCAATATTAATGATGGCAGATAGTGTGGAAGCAGCCAGTAAAAGTTTAAAAGATCCAACTTCTTCAAAAATAGACTCATTTGTAGAGAAAATAGTGGACGGACAAACGGAGCAAGGGCAATTTTTAAATGCAAATATTACCTTTAAGGAAATTCAGCAAATAAAAAAAGTACTAAAAAAGAAACTAAACAATATCTATCACTTACGGGTGGAATATCCCGAGTAAACATTTCTATTTATTTCACCCTTTTTCCTTCTGTAACAAACGATATTCCTTGTTGTCCGTACGTTGAAATCATAACGGCTTCAAATAACGGCTCTCTTGTTGTGGGCTTTATTTCCCAATCAAAGATAAAATTGGCACCGGTACCGCCTTCGTTGTCCACGCCATCAATTACAATCTGTACAGTTTCCATAGGACGAATAAAAATGGGCTTATCGAAATATTTTCGAATAGCTTTTCCATGGGTATTATAGTAAACGGCTTTATTAATAAATACTGTGTCGTTTATATTGGGATTGTGCAAGCTTACCGTAGCGGTAAGATCTGCCTCATCCTGATCTGTACGCAAAAATATTTGCGAATAGATAGAAAGAAACGTACTACCATTTTCCAGAGTGTCTTGCTGCGCTTTTTTAAGGGTTCTTTTTTCCCAGTTCACAGGATCTGTTGAGCTTAATTTTCTAGGCTCTCTACAGGAGTGTAACACTGTTGTAAGCAGGAGGAAGGGTAGGATATATTTCATGGCAATTTATTTATTAATCCATAAAAATAATGAAAATACTTATAAGGAACGCGTGATTTAAATGCTGAAAATTTACAGGCTTTAATCTGGAAGAAACTTTTAATACTATAAAACAAAAAACCCCGCTTTTATGAGCGGGGAGTTAAGTGATCGCACCAGGATTCGAACCTGGGACCGCCTGCTTAGAAGGCAGGTGCTCTATCCAGCTGAGCTATGCGACCAAAATTTCAATTATTCTTTATATGCGTGACCGTATGGCTTTAGCGGGAGGTGCTCCCCGCCCGAACGTACCATTCGGTACGGGCTGGTATCCAGCTGAGCTAACTGCCCTCATATATATATTGGTCCTAAAATAGAATCCTAGTTACAGCTTTGTAAGTTGTAACACTATACAACCAATAAAAATTAAAAAACCGAACAATTAAGTATTGTCCGGTTTTTGTCGGGGTGGCAGGATTCGAACCTGCGACCTCCTGCTCCCAAAGCAGGCGCGATGACCGGGCTACGCTACACCCCGAGGTGTTGTTTTTGCGGAGAGACCGGGACTCGAACCCGGGCAGCACTTACGCGCTGACAGATTAGCAATCTGCTCCGTTACCACTCCGGCACCTCTCCAATACAAATAAAGAACGTCTTTGTTTTTAAATGCGGATGCAAATGTATGTTTATATACCGTATCTAACAAAAAAAAAAGAGGTTTTTTATTCTAAACATTTCAAGCTGTTCATAAAGAACTCTTTAGGATAAATTGGAATAGGAATCTGGCTGTTACTTAAGACCTCCTGGAAGTCAATATCAAAGTCTGTTTGCATCGTGGTTATTCGCATACTGCTTATTTTTGATGCTTCTAAGCGTTTAATATTTGTTTCGTCCAGTAGAAACGCAGCTTCAGATGTACTATTATTTAATGTTTCTTCGTTCTCTGTTAAACGCCCGCAATTTTCTACACCCAGATAGCGTAAAGATGCATAACTCCCATCTTCCAGTTTAAAGGTAACCCTGCTGTCTTTGTTAAAGCACATTAAAGGAGGTTTTTCCTTAGCATTAACCGAAACTTGTATTACTAGAGACTTTACATCTTCTTCGCGCATCAAACTAAAGTAAATGAATACATTTTTATCTGTCCCCAGAAGATAATCTGTTAGCTTTTCATTGGTTAGCTTAAAGATTTCTTCTTCAGTGTCTATTTGTATTTTATAATTACAATCTTCATTTTGTGAAAAACCTACCAGGGTAGTGCTTATAAGTAAGATGAGTGATACTAGCTGTTTCATTTTTAAACTTTTGCGCAAATTAACATAATTTTGTCCTCATTTTCAAGGGTTGTGAAGAACAAGTAAACGTCGCCGCCCTCTTTGATGTTCCATTTCTTTCGAAGTGTCGCCACACTTTCGGGAAAATTACGGGTGGTGATATTGGCTTTTGCAAAAGTAATGCCACGCATCTCCTTTTTGGTGTAGGGAACAACTTTATCTATAGAAAATCTCCGTCCAGGAAATTCTCTTAAGGCTTCGCTGGTAAATAAATGGCTGTGCTTGTGTAGCTTTTTCAGCTTAAAGGCTTCTGAAATATGCTGAAAACCACCTGCTTTCATAATGGCTGCATTGGGCTCATATAAAAACCGCAAGGGTGCAGCATACACGATTTCCGGAACTTTTTCCATTTCAAAAGAAAAATGTTCGGCAGTATTTGGAGACAAATTTACCGTGTGTATGGTAACGTTTTCCTTTGGATTTTTATGAATTACCCACAGCAACTCTTTTACTTCGTTTTGTAGGGCAACCACATGGATTTCTGCAACCTGCATTAACTCTTGTAATCCTATTGAAATATCCAGCATGGGAGAAGTTTTTAGAAGCAAGGTGTTGCATCGGGCCAGTAAATAAGCCAGGTGTTTGGGTACATTAGGTTCACAATCGTTTAAAAAGAATACTTTTCCTTTACTTTTACTGCGTCTTGAAGGGTCGAGATACAAAACATCAAATTGAAGATTACAGATAGCCTCTATACCATCTTTAGCAACATGATCTATATTTTTCTTTCCAAATATAGTTGCATTGTGTGCTGCAATAACCGAAAGTGATTTGTTGGTGTCAAAATAGGTGATGCTTTCAAAATTTTCCGCAAAGTAAAAACTGTCCACTCCAAACCCTCCGGTAAGATCGGCCAGCGTTTGTCCTTGTACTAAACCGGCTTTGTAGTGTGCAGTAGGTTCTGAAGAGGTTTGCTCTAAGTTCAATTTAGGAGGATATACTATTTTCTTTGTTTGATGCCAGGTAGGGAGTTTTTTTTCAATAGTACGTCTGCTTTCAATTTGCTGGAGTAATTCGGTTGTTGAAATTTCAGAAAACGGACTGCCACTAAAGGCTAGTTTTGAAATATCTTCTTTGTATGTAAAGATAAATTCCTGTACTTCAGAAGTTAAAAGGGCCTTGTTCAAAATAAATTATAAATTTTTAGTGAGGCGTTGTACGATTTTATACTCCGATAAAAATTCTTTGGCAATCACTTTTATACTGGTGTAAACAGGAACCGCTAAAATCATTCCTGGTATTCCAAATAGATACCCTCCAATTAAAATAATGATAAATATTTCCAAGGGGTGGGAGCGTACACTTTTACCAAAAATTACAGGCTGACTAATAATGTTATCAAAAATCTGCGCTATGGCATACCCGAACGAAACGTATCCCAACTGTGGTAATAATTCGGAAGAAAAATCGGCTCCCAGATTGTTTGAAACTACAACTAACAGCAACAACACCCACCCAATAACCGGTCCCAGATAGGGGACAATATTTAAGAAAGCACAAATAATTGCAATGGCCAGTGCATTTTTAATGTCAAATATGAGCAGTAATAATGTGTAAAACAATGCCAGAATAAGTATTTGAAACACAAGTCCGATAAAGTACCTTGAAAGTAGCTCCTTAATTTTATTAAGCACTAAAATAAAGCGCTTTTCTTTCCCTTTATTAGCAAAAACAGTTACTGCGTTTGGTATTAACATTTGATCCTTTAAAAGGAAGAAAGCTAAAAAAAGTACAGCAAAAAGACCAATGATAAAGTCTGCAAAATTTTTAAAAAAAATATCTACAAAGCTAGGTACTAATTCTATGTCAAAATTTTCTACTGCCGATGTATTTTTAATGGCCTCTACCAGATTAATTTTATCGACTCCTAAATAGTCGCTGGCCTGCATATTCAGCTCATTTAGGTCACGTTTTACCATTTCAAAATCTATCTCGGCTATACTTTTACTTTGTTCTATAATAATGGGAACAAAAATGTATAATAGTAAGGACACACATCCAATAACAGCCAGCAGTGTGAAAAATGCAGCCAGTGTGTTGTGAAACCTGCATCTTCTTTTTAAAAAAAGCACCAGAGGTCTTCCAATTAAAGAGATAACAGCAGCAATACCAATATAAAGAACTAATACTTTTATCTTAAACACGAACCATAAAAAAAGAACGATGAGCCCAAGAATGGCAAGCGTGCGGAGTAATCCTGCTGAAATTTTTTTAGGGGTTAGCTTCATAGCGTAAAGATACTATAATCTTAATGCCAAAATCTCAATGTTTTGTTAACTCATACAAGGCAATTGCAGTAGCCTGAGCAACGTTCATACTGCTGTTTTTACCATACATAGGGATATGGACTATGAGGTTTGTGTTGTTGAGAATTTCTTCCGAAACACCTGTGCGTTCATTCCCTATTATTAGAACCGTTTTTTGATTTGATAAAGTTGATAGGGTCGTTATAGGTACACTTTTTTCTGAAATCTCCAACGTAATAACAGCAAAGCCTTTTTGCTGAAATTTGCTTATGGTTTCCAGAATATTAGTAGAACTTGTATGTTTTACCGTAGTGTAGGTATTTCTGGCAGTACGACGCAACCGGTTAGACGAAAGGTCTATTGGGTTATTAAAAATTAGTTCTAAAACTCCAAATGCATCACACAATCTAAAAATAGCCCCAATGTTGGCGGGGCTTTGCAAACCATCACACACAACTACAACGGGATGTTTTTTTTCTATAAAAGGAGTAGAGGCGTGGTCGTGCTGAAGCATCTGATTATAGCAGATTTATGAATGCGTACGTTTATTCTTTGTTTAACTTCCTGTTAGCACCTGGTGTTAGTGTTCAAAAGCATAGGTGATAATATTGGCGCCCATTTGTAAAGCCTTAAGGCGGACTTCCTGCGGATCGTTATGTATTTCAGGGTTTTCCCAACCATCTCCCAGGTCGCTTTCAAAGGTGTAAAGTAACACAAGCCTGCCCTGGTGGGTAATACCAAACGCCTGCGGCCGTGCATTGTCGTGTTCATGTATTTTGGGTAATCCTTGCGGAAATTTATAACGATAGTTAAAAATTGGGTGATTGCCAGAAAGCTCCTTTAATTCAATATCTGGAAATATCTTTACCAGTTCTTTCCGCAGGTATTCATCCATCCCGTAGTTGTCGTCTATATGCAGGAAACCTCCGCTAAGTAAATAATTCCGAATATTTTCAGCTTCTTCTATTGTAAAAAAAACATTTCCGTGCCCGGTCATATGTAAAAAAGCATAATTAAAAATATCAACGCTTCCAGGGTCTACCGTTTTGGTTTGTCGGTTTATACTGGTGTTGGCTTGTTCGTTACAAAACTGAACCAGATTAGGCAAAGCAGTTGGGTTGCCATACCAATCGCCACCACCTCCATATTTTAAAACAGCTACCTCCTGGGCATTTAGGGTGGACATAACAACTAAAAATAGTATCACAATTTTTTTCATAGAAGTTAAAAATACAAATAACAAACGTTGTGTATGTCGAAAACTTACATTTCGTTTAAAAAAGCAACGCTATGGCAGGCAACTATTGCAGCTGTTTCGGTACGAAGCCTTGAGTTGCCTAAATGTACAGGGTTTAAACCGTTTTGCAGGGCGGTTTCTATTTCAGAAGTAGAAAAATCACCTTCAGGACCTATGCAGATTAATACGTTTGTTTTGGGTTTTATAATCTCTTTTAGTGTCTGTTTGTTTGTTTCTTCGCAATGTGCTATACAGGCAACTCCATTGTAATTTTTCTCTTTTGCCATAAATTCTGAAAAAGTAATGGCTTCATTTAAAATGGGGAGATACGTTTTTAAAGATTGCTTCATGGCACTTTGTAAAATTTTTTCATAACGCTCGGGCTTGATAACTTTTCGTTCGCTATGATCGCATATAATTGGAGTGATTTGGGTGACTCCAAT
>PANU01000091.1 GCA_002707745.1 Flavobacteriaceae bacterium | reverse complement strand
GTGATAGTTTGGTAGGAATTGCCCTGTTTTTAAGTCATCTGGCTGAACAGAAAATTGCTGTAAGCGAACTCAGAAAACGGTATACCAGCTATTTTATGAGCAAAAAGAAAATTGAATTAACCCCTCAGTTAAATGTGGACGCCATTTTACAGGAAATAGCAATACGTTACAGCACCGAAGAAATAAACACCCTGGACGGAGTAAAAATAGATTTTTCAGAAAACTGGGTACACTTGCGCAAATCCAATACCGAACCTATTATAAGGATTTATACCGAAGCAAAAAGCCAGGAGGAAGCAAACATGCTTGCAGATAGATTTATTAAAGAGTTAAAAGAAATTGCTGGTCTTTAGTTTTGTTGCGTAAACGCATATACTACTGTAGCTTGTAATTATTTTTTCTCTATCCAATCGTACCCTAAAGAAACCAGCGCTTATGGGTGGTGTTTGAATACGTTTTTAGTCCGGTGTACTAATGTATTAATTCAATATTATACATAATCTTTTGCCTTGTCTTTGTACTTCCAACGTTTATGGGTCCAGAGGTAGTAGGCTGGTTCAGCATTTATTTGGTCTTCTACCATGCTTAAAAAGATATCGGTTATTTGATAATCCGGGAAGTTGTTTGGATGTTTGGTAATAAGCTTAGCCTCTGCTGCATAGTACCCTCTCTTTACTTTTCGTACATCCATATAAACTACTGCCATATCAAACTTTTTGGCAAGCATTTCACCACCGGTAAGCACGGGTACTTTAATACCCATAAATTCCTGAAAATGCTTTGCTTTCCAGTGCTTGGCAGTCTGATCTGCAATAAAACCAAAAATACCCAGTTCGTCTCTTGATACAGCCGCACCAATTTTGTGGATTGTTTCTTTGGTATTAATAAGTTGCGTATTGTAACGTGCGCGTATTTTTTTTATCAGATTATCGAAGTACTTATTTTCAATACGCTTATATACCGCATAGCCTTTATGGTTTACAAAACTTTGCAAAATGGTAACCCATTCCCAACTGGCGTAGTGCCCCATAAAAAGCATGACATTTTTATTTTCTTTTTCCAGTTCGTGAAATAACGCTACATTGCTTATAGTGAAATGCTTTTTCATTTCCTTTTTTGAAATAGAGAGAGACTTTATAGACTCCAACACCATATCGCAAAGATGCACGTAAAATTTTTTTCGAATTATATTGCGTTCTTTTTCAGTTGTATGGGGCAAGGCTAGTTCTAGATTTTCAGCAACCACTTTTTTGCGATACCCTGCGATATAGTATATAAAGAAAAAAAGCACATCGGAAATTGCATACAAAAGCCGAAAAGGAAGTATGGAAATAAACCAGATTACAGGATAAACTAAAAGATAAACTAAACGTTGCATAGCGATTGTTAGCGCAAAACTAACTAAATTTATTGCTTCAAATTAAAAAACTTTCTTCCTATAATGCAGAACCTTGATATTGCCACTCTTGTCATTCTTGCCGCAAACATATTAATATCTATAAAAGGCTTTAACGACTTCTCTTTTTTCGAAAAATACAAATTTAATATAGCAGGAATTCGTCGTGGAGAGCAAATTAGAATGTTCACATCGGGGTTTTTACACGTAGACTTTACGCATTTGTTATTTAACATGCTTACGTTGTACTTTTTTGCACATGTAGTGATTGATGCATTGGGAACTGTTCAGTTTGTTCTTATTTACATTGCAGCCTTACTTATGGGGAATTTACTATCATTTTACTTCCATAAGGGCGAATACCACTATAGTGCCGTGGGTGCCAGTGGAGCTGTAACAGGCGTTTTGTATTCGGCAATATTGTTTTATCCGGATATGGGACTGTATCTGTTTTTTATTCCCGTTGCTATCCCTGCCTGGATTTTTGGATTAATTTATCTTCTTTACTCTATTTACGGCATGAAAAGCAGGAGGGGTAACATAGGTCATGATGCTCACTTTGGCGGTGCCATTGCAGGGTATGCGCTTACATTAGGATTTGCACCTATTTTATTGCAAACCAACTTATGGATAGTTTTGGTGCTTGCCTTGCCTATTGTATTGCTTTTTGTACTTCACAAGCTAGGGAAAATATAGAAAAAAGTAAGGGTTAAATATAAAATGCTGTTGCCATTTTTATGTAACCCTTTAAAAATTGTAATCATAAACCTGCTCATTAAAGCACGAGAAGGTATATTCTTTAGTATTATTCTAATAAAGAGGCAATCTTGGCCTCCAAGGCTGCTCCTCTTAAGTTTTTATCTATAATCGTTCCGTTTTCATCCAATAAAAAAGTAGCGGGAATGGAACGTACGTTGTATTGCTTGGCGATTGGATCCTGCCAAAACTGTAGGTTGGATACGTGGTACCAATCCATATTATCATCGGCTATGGCTTGTTTCCAGCGTTCTTCCTGACCCTGGCGATCCAGCGATACACTTATAATATTAAGACCTTTGTCATGGTATTTTTCGTAAACTCTTACCACATTAGGATTTTCTCTCCGGCAAGGCTTGCACCAGGATGCCCAAAAATCTATAATGGTATATTTTCCAAGCGTTTCTGACAAGGCTAAAGTGGTACCGTCTGGAGTTGGAGCAGAAAACTCAGGAGCTTTTGCACCTATATCGGAAACACTCATATTTTCTACAGTAGCTTTAATTTTAGCTACGGTAGCACTTTCTTTTAACTTAGGGTCTAAGCCGTCTATAGCAGCTTTTGCTTCCTGTGCTGTTAGTTCTTTTCTGTTTAGCATTTCAGAAATAAGCATTGCGGAAAATACAGAGCCTCCGTGTTGCGTAATGAAATCTTTTTTGTACGCTTTTTCTTCTTCATTTAGTGCAACACTTTCATCTCTGGTTTGTTGCATAAGCATTCCGTCTTGCTGTTTTTGTGCAGTTCGGTACCGTTGGGCATTCTCCTGTTTTTTTTCAGCAAACTCACTTATTTTAGTAACAAAGGTTCGGTACGATTCGTTTTGAGGACTTCCTGTAACAAAAGATGATTGAAGGCTATCTTTATAAATAGTTACCTGAAGATCTTTATTTTCTGGGAAATAGGCTACATTTCCTTTTTGTGCTACCGAAAGATAATTTACAGTAGCCATCTCGCTTTTAGGATAGGTGGCACTAAATGCTCCTTGTGTTATAGTAAGAGTGTCTATTACGCTGGGCTGATTGTTTACCGGGTTTATTTGGTATACCATAATTTGAGTGCCATCTGGATATCCTTCGGCTGTGCCAGAAACGGTAAAGGTGTTAGATTCTCCCTGGCAAGCAACTATCAATAACGTGAGTAGTGCGGTATAAAGTATTCTCATAATGATTTAGATTTTAAAACAAAAATAAAGGTATTTTCTTCTCAAAAAAAATGAATTCATTACAATTGTTAATTGTCTTGTAAATAAAGCGCCTGTCACAAATATTTGCTTATTTTTACTCGTTAAATACTTGACACTTAAAATGGAAGATACAGGAAGGGAATTCCCGTTAGATATTAAAATAAGTTTTAAAACTTTGTTCGATACGTATGAAGCTAACCTTAACAGTGGTAGCAACTTACAAAAAAAACGAGCTCAGGAAGTGTTGGAAGTAGCCAAAAAGTACCCGTTGCTTTCTGAAGGTTTTACTTCTGAAAAAGATATAAAAAAACTGCGAAAACAAATCGATTTTGTGCTGGAAGATATTTTTCCTTCAGTTTTGCAAACCAACGAGATTAAAATTGCTGGTGCCCCATTTCAGTCCACCCCCTTTAAAACTACCGCACGGTATGACGCCATTAAGGCAAATGCAGACAGCTCGTACAAAATGGAGTTGATAGACATGAACGATGAGGAGTTCTACATTTTGGGCTGTAGTTTAATTTTACGCAGCTATTATGGGTATAATATCGATTTTAGACGACCGTATTACTATAGTATTCCTGATGCTCACGGCGTTATAAAATGGTATAGGGTTTTATATAATGCAGATTTTGGACAAATTGAAAAGACCGGGGCCTCCATAGATATTACCCAGAACGATGTTTCACAATTACTGGACAATTTTAATAATATAGAATTGTGGAAAGAAAAGTTTCCGCCCAATTCCTGGTCGTACTCTGGGTTTGTAATTGCTAATATGTACGATGCTACTGCCGACGTATCTATATCAAACTTTAAAACTACCCTACTGGCAGGTGAGCAGGATAATGGCAAAAATTTTGTTGAAGAGTTTGAAGAAATTTTAAAGTCGTTATACTCCATACAAGATTTAAGAGTTGGTTTCACAATTTTCAATAAAGAAGAAGATATTTTAGAAAACCCTGGTCCTGTTGTAGATAGCTTTATCTTAAATAAAAAAAAGAAAGAAAAATGCAATACTGCTTTGTGTGAAGCTTCTTTTTATACCTTATTTAAGCAAAAACAATTCTATTGTATTTCTGAAGTAGAACGCTACGCTGCGCTATATCCAGAAAACGTTTTGTATAAAAAATTACTAAAACAACAGGTAAAAAGTGCCATCATAGTCCCGGTTGTAGAGCGGGATGAAATTTATGGTATTCTTGAAATTGTTTCTACCATACCGCAGGCATTAAATACTATTAATGCCAATAAACTGCATGATATTTTACCTAATCTGGTAGATTCGGTAAAACGTTCTAAAGAAAAAGAAGAGAACGAAATAGAGCTAATGATACAGGACGAATGTACCGCAATCCACAGCAGCGTGCATTGGAAATTTCACCGCGAGGCTGCACGGGTATTAAAAGCACAAAATACCGGGCAACAAGCCTATTTTAGAGAAATTGTTTTTGAAAATGTGTATCCGCTTTACGGGCAGATAGATATAAAAGGATCTTCCGAAGCAAGAAATGACGCCACTAAAAAAGACCTTATTTTACAGCTGGAGTTTGTCCAAAAAATCATAAACAGAATCAACGCCATAGAGAATCTGCCTATTTATGAGCAAATAGCTTTTGAAATTGAAAGTTTCCTGGAAGACTTTGAAAGTGATGAGCTGCAGGTAAATAGCGAGCGACAGGTACTCCAGTTTTTACGTCATGAAATTGTCCCGCTATTTAAGCATTTATCCAAAAAAAATGATACACTTAAAGAGATGGTAGAAGAATACGAAGAAATGGTAGAAAGTTCTTCTGGACTGGTGTATTTAAACCGAAAGGGCTATGATGAGTCTGTAACTCTTATTAATAAAAAGATGGCGGCTATTATAGACCGCAAGCAAAAAGAAGCTCAGGAAATGTATCCGCATTATTTTGAGCGTTTTAAAACTGATGGGGTAGAACATAATTTATACATAGGCGAAGCAATCACTAAAACCAAAAATTTCCATAAAGTATACCTGTATAATTTACGTTTATGGCAATTACAGGTAATGTGCGAAATGGAAAATAGCTTTTATAAATTAAAAGAAAACCTTCCTGTAAAACTGGATGCAGCTTCTATGATTTTAGCATTTAACTCTCCCCTCTCTTTGCGTTTTAGAATGGATGAAAAAAGATTTGATGTAGATGGCACCTATAATGCCCGTTACGAAGTGGTAAAGAAAAGAGTAGATAAAGCCAATATAAAAGACACAGAAGAACGCATCACCCAATCTGGTAAACTTTCAATTATATACTCACAAAAAGAAGACGAAGTAGAATATCTTAAATACATTTCTTTTTTACAGCATAAAAAACTACTGGACAAAGATGTGGAGCTCCTGGAAGTTGAAGATTTACAAGGTGTCACTGGTCTTAAGGCTATTAGAGTTTCTGTATTATACGAAACAAATAACAAAAACGACCAGAAAGAGTACTACACTTACAACGACTTAATGTCTCAGATTACCAATTAGAACGTAGTTTATTGGTTGGGAGGTACAATGTTTTCGGTTACTTCCTGCACTCCTACGGGATCAAAAACGGCAAAGGAAACTGCAAAGGATATAATTGAAACAATAATACCAATTACAAATATAGTATAGGTCCATCGTAATATCCGGTATTTTCTATCCAATACTTTCCCCAGGAAGTATAAGTCTTTGGTAAGAGAAGAATAAACGTAATCCCGGTCTTTTAACAATTCGTCTATGGCCCACTGAAACTGCGAAAGCTCCATGCGGTGAAAATTTCCGAAGAATGTTAAGTTTACGCTTTTGTTTTTTACGTCTTCCTTTGTAAACTCCCCACGGGTTACATTTGGTCTGGTGGCTATAACGGCCAAAACCATAGTAATTGTACTGGAAACTACAAAAATGGCAGATGGGATGACAAGGTATGGGTTAGAATCTAGCTTGGATAGCAGGTTAGAAAGCACCAATGAAATAATAATAGCATTTACCGAAAGCAGAATATTGGCCTTGGTATCGGCAATATCACTTAATTTAATGTGATTTCTAAGAGCCGTTCTATAAAAAGTCTGAATACCTCGCTCAGGGCTCAAATCCTTGTACTTGGCCTTCATCTGGGCTTTATATTCCTCTTTTTTTAATTTTTTCTTGTCTTTTTTTCGGTCTTTAAAAAGGGATGCCAGATTGTTTTCCTTCTCTTTCTGCCAGTTTTTAAGTGCATAATCACTATAAAACTGGTGTTTTTCTGAAAGCACTTTAATATTTTCATCACGCCATTCTCTCGGGGAATAGTCGGCTACATCCTGTAATAAGTATTCTTGTCGTAAAAATTCACTGGCTTCCTTAAAATAATCTTTCCCAAAATGAGACGCATCTGCATCGCGTATTATTTCTTCCAGCGTGCCATTAGGGGTGCCTTTAAATTTTGTTGCCATGATGCATTTTTCAACACCTTCAATTATGTCGGCTTCAACATTTTCTTCAGTAAGAAATTTCTTGGCAATTTTTACGCTCTCTTCTTCATGTCCTTCGCGTGTATGTATGTAGCCTGTGTCGTGGAGTAATGCAGCTAACCGCAGTATTGTTGCATCTTTAACAGAAATTTGTGAATCTTCAATAATTTCATTAATACTTTTATAAACCCTTTTAGAATGGGTGTAATTATGATATGTAAAAGTGTTGGCAAGCTTTTCTTTAAAAAGATTTAAGATGAAATTGTCTGCCTTTTCAATTATGTCACTCATGGTTAATTTTTAAGCATCCAAAGTACTAAAAAATAACATCCTTTTTTATAGTGTTTATTAAATTAACAGCATTATAACGTTTCAAAATCGCTGTTTTAGGGAGTAATTCAGAAAAAAAATTAAAACAAATAGTATATATGAAGTTGAAGATAATTCCGTTTTATTTTTTAATTGCCACCTTAATTTTAAGTTGCGCAACCTATAGCCCACAATATAGAGAAACGGAAACAACCTATACATATCCTTTAAATAAAACAGTTGAGAATACATTTTACCTGGTTGGAGATGCCGGTAAATCGCCGCTTGGGGGAATGAGCACAGGGTTAAAGGTGTATCAGAAATTTATAAAAAATAAAAATACCGAAGGCACCTTCACAATTTTTTTAGGGGATAATATTTATCCGGACGGGATGCCTCCCGAAGGTGCCGTTGGGAGAGATGTTGCCGCTTATATGTTAGACGCACAGCTTGATGCTGCTGCAGATTTTAAAGGGCAATTATATTTTATTCCAGGCAACCATGATTGGTATAACAACGGACTGGAAGGTGTTACCAGAGAACAGGAGTACCTCGAAAAAAAATTAGAAGGACAACATGTGTTTCAGCCTATGGATGGCTGTCCTTTAAAGAGTGTTTCGGTGTCACCAAACATTCAGCTTATAATGATAGACTCCCAATGGTACCTTGAAGACTGGAACCTGCACCCAAATATCAATAAAAACTGCGATATTAAAACGAGGGAGAAGTTTTTTATTGAATTGGAACTGGAGTTGGAAAAAAACAAAAACAAGTCTGTTGTATTTGCCATGCACCACCCCATGTTTACCAATGGTACCCACGGTGGTTTTTTTGGTGCCAATAAACATTTATATCCTACACAACGAAATATTCCAATGCCCATTTTATCTTCTTTGGTTGCACAAATTAGATCGCAGGGAGGTGTTTCTGTTCAGGACAGGTATAATGAGCTCTCCAATAAGTTTATGAACAAACTGGCTACAGTTGCCAGAAAACACGAGAATTTAGTGTTTGCCTCTGGGCACGAACATTCGTTACAACACATAGAACAGGATGGACTAATTCAAATACTATCGGGCTCTGGCGCCAAAAGCGGCTTTGCTGCTCTGGCAAAAAACGGACTGTTTAGTTATGGCGGACAAGGATTTGCAGTGTACGATATATTTACAGATGGATCTTCCTATGTACGTTACTATGGGGCCGATGCCAAGGAGGAACCTACATTACTTTTTGAAAAAGAAGTTCACAAACCTAAAGAAACTATAATCCTAAGCGAATTACCAGAATCTTTTTCTGAAACCATAAAAACACCCATTTACAAGCAGGACAGTATTAATGAAGCTTTATTTTTTAAAACTGTGTGGGGTAAAAAATATAAAGACGCTTATGCAACGCCAATTACCGCCAGAGTAGGGAACCTGGATTCTCTTTATGGAGGTTTAGAGGTAGTAAGGACAAGCAATTCCAGCGATTATAAAAATCTATTACTCCAGGATAAATCAGGAAATCTTTACAATATGCGGGCTTTACAAAAACAGGCTTTAAAAGTTATAGATAAAAAAAGTGTATTAAAAAATGAAAACCCTGAAAATCAGGATATAGACGATCCCCAGAAATCCGATTTTATTGCACCGGAAACGTATGGGTCTGAGTTTTACACCGCCGCACATCCCTATGCAATTATGGCAATCCCCACTCTGGCCGATAGTATTAATATTTTTAACAATAAGCCCAATTTATTTTATATTCCAAAACAAAGAGCTTTAAAAAATTATAACGTAGACTATGGAGATGAGTTGTATTATATTTCAGTAGCACCTTCCGAAAACAATGAAGGGGACCGTATTTTCAGGTATGCCCGAGATATTGAAACCACAGACGATATTCTCTTAAAATTACGGAAAGCCAACAATGTAAAAATTGACGAGGAAACCTACATTAAAACCCGTTTATTCGACATGCTTATTGGAGACTGGGATCGGGAGCCAGACCATTGGCGCTGGGCATTGTATTATACAAAAGGGAATGACAGTGTATACGTTCCTATTGCCAGAAACAGGGACGATGCTTTTGCTAGTTTGGACGGGGATATACTGGATGTAGCCCGCTCTATTTTTGGAAGTAGCAATCAACGTCATATTTATACTGAAAATTTAACCGATTTTAAATGGTTTAATTCTGAAGGGGTCATTCTGGATCGCGCTTTGCTGCAACGTTCCAGTATTACCCAATGGAAATATATAGCCGAAGTAATACAATCGCAGGTAACAGACGAAGTAATAGACTTTGCTTTTGAAAGCGTACCTCCTGAATCCCGTGGTGAAGCACTGGACGAAATTATAAACACCTTGAAAGCCCGTCGGGATAACCTGCTTTCTATTGCTGAATCCTATTATAAATATCTGAATAAGCTACGTACCGTTGCTGGGACAAATGGGCGCAACTACTTCGAAATAACCCGCATGCCAGATAACTCGGTAATTGTAAAAGAATTCGATTATAGTACCGGGCAAAAGGGGAAGCTGGAAAAAGAAATTACCTATTACGAAGATCAAACCAAACAGCTCTGGATATTTGGACTGGATGGAGAAGACGTATTTGAAGTTACCGGAGAAGGAAAAGGCACAATGCTTTTACGTCTTATTGGTGGGCAAGATAAAGATTCCTACGCTATTAAAAACGGAAACCGTTTGCGCGTGTACGATCATGAAAGCAAACCAAATGAAATAATACAACAAGAAGGAGGAATAGTGCGGTTTACAGATTTATATACCCTGAACACCTACGATTACCGAAAACAAGTAAGTAGCGAAAATAGTTTTGTTGCAACAGCAGGCTATAATCCAGACGATGGAGCCAGAGTAGGCTTACAGTATATTTATGAAATTAATGGTTTTAGTAGAAACCCATTTTCAAAGCAGCATAGGTTTAATGCCGGATATTATCACGATACCTCAAGTTTTGATGTGGCGTACCAGGGAGAAATTGCCAACCTGTACAAAACCCTCAACTTCAGTTTTGGCGCAAGAGTAACCAGCCCTAATTATATACTTAATTACTTTGGATACGGAAATGAAACGCCTAACCTGCAGGATGACGGAGGGTATAATGCAAACAGAGTAGAAGTACAAACCTTTAGTGGAAACATTGGGCTGTTAAGAAACTCATATTTTGGTAGTTTCTTTAAGTTACAAAGCAGATTTGAAGCCATAATAGTAAACAGCCCTATTACCGGAGTTGTAAACCCTAAAAATACAGCTGTAATAGACGAAACTAATTTGTATGGAACCCTGGAAGGTGTTTACAGTTACCGAAGTTTTGACGATGCCAGAAATCCTGCAAGAGGAATGATGTTTGACCTAAACCTTGGTCTAACCGATAATTTTATGGAGGTTAAAAGAGTTTTTGGATTCCTGAATTCAAGAATTGGATTTTATAACAGCTTAATTTCTAATGAAAAACTTGTTTTAAAAACAAACGTACAAAGCCAGTTTATTTTTGGAAACAGATTCGATTTTCATCAAGCGGTACATATTGGTGGAAACAATGGTTTACGGGGATTTAGAGAAGAACGTTTTGCGGGAAAATCCAGTTTGCTGGGAAGTGCCGATGTTCGTTACAGTTTTAATGAATTTAAAATTGAACTCTTTCCCATACAAATTGGAGTGTATACGGGAGCCGATTTAGGTCGCGTCTGGACGCCTTCAGGAAGTTCTGAAAGATGGCACAACAGTTATGGTGGTGGTTTTTGGTTAAACAGCAGGGGAGGTTTTACGTTAACATCAAGTCTTTTTCACTCTACCGAAGACACCCGCTTTGTCTTCGGACTTAATTTTGGATTTTAAAACATTACGTATGCTAAAAAAATACATTTCAATTGCAGTGTTATTAAGTGTTATGGTACTGCAATCCTGTGCTATAAAAGGCATTATGCTGGACGAGGACAGGGTTGAAAATGAAACTTATGACGTTTCTAAAATTTCAAGATCCTTTTTTATAGCGGGAAATACCTATGAAAACGATACAATCTTTACTTCAGTATTTAATAAAACCGTACTTGAAAATCCTTCCAAAGAAAAACGTCTTTTATTTATTGGAAATACGATACAGGGTACAGATTCACTTTCGGTGAAAACAACACTGGATGCCCGGGTGAAACAAATAAAACTCCTGGATGCACCTACCCATATTATTCCTGGGCCATATGAATGGCGCTACAATCCTCTGGAAGGACTAGAATTTATGGAAGATTATCTGGAGAAAAAACTACAAACCGATACCGATTTTTTAACTCCTAATAACGGGTGTCCATTAGAAAGTATAGAAATTGGGGACGATATCCAGCTTATTGTAATAGACTCGCAATGGTATCTTGAAAACTGGGATACACACCCAAAGATGAACGACAAATGCCAGATAAAAACGCGGGAAAAATTTATGGCAGAGGTTAAAGGAGAGGTAAAAAAGAGCGCCAATAAACTCATACTTGTGGCAATGACGCACCCTATTTTTACCAATGGATTTCACGCAGGGCGGTTTTCGTTTCGCGATCATATTTTTCCTTTGCAGGGAAATATTCCCTTGCCTGGAATTGCTTCTTTAATTGCACAAATAAGGTCTCAGGGAGCAACTTCAAAGCAAGATAGGTTCAATAAAAGATACAATGAACTAGCAACAGGATTACGAGATATTTTTAATGAACCAGACCACAGGATTTTACTGGTGTCCGGATTGGAGGAAAACCTTCAGTATATAGAACAAGATCCATTTAAACAAATAGTTTCTGGTGGAGGTTCGGAAACAAAACCGGTAGGAATAAGTGATAACGGGATTTTTTCGTACGGAGGAAATGGTTTTACTTCAGTAGATGTGCTGGAAGATGGAAGTGTCTGGACTTCATTTTATAAAATTTCAGCAAACAATACAGCCGAAATTTTATTTAAGCACAAAATCTTTGATGCAGTACAAAAACCTGTGTTAGATTCAATTCCAGATACATTTCCGAAGTATGTGGAAGCTTCAGTATATGAAGAAGAAGCTGTAGAAAAAACCGATTTTTTCAAATCCTTTTGGGGGCAGCATTACCGCCATGTGTATGGCACCAAAGTAAAAGCAAGGACTGCCGTATTGGATACACTTTACGGAGGGCTGGAGATAGTCCGCCCCGGTGGGGGTAACCAAACAAGATCGTTGCGCGTGGTAACCAAAGACGGAAAAGAATACAATCTGCGGGCCTTAAAGAAAAGTGCTGTTCAGTTTTTAGAAAATACAGCCTTTAAAGGTGTAAACGGAAAAAATATTTTACCAATACCGTACCGGAAGATTTAATTCTAGACTTTTATACAGCAGCACATCCTTACGCTGCCTTTGCCATCCCGGAAATAGCAAAGGCAGCCGAAGTTTTTTACACCACCCCGGAGTTGTATTATGTTCCCAAACAAAAACGATTGGGAAAATATAACGAAGCCTATGGAAATCAGTTGTATATGCTGGTAGAGCGGCCTACCGAAGATTTTAAAAACAGGAAAAGCTTTGGGTATCCGGACGATGTGGAAAGTACGGACGACTTGCTGGAAACATTGCGGGAAGACGAAGATTTTATTGTAAACGAAGAAGCCTACATCCGCGCCCGTATTTTCGATATGCTTATAGGCGACTGGGACAGGCATAGTGACCAGTGGCGTTGGGCTGTTTTTGAAAATGAAAACGGAATAAAGGAGTTTGTACCTATACCCCGTGACCGGGATCAGGTATTTGCAAACTTTGATGGCTCTTTTTTAAATGCACTCCGAAATGTCATGGGAAGTGTAAATCAGTTTGGAGTATATGGTGACGATATTAAGGATGTTAAATGGTTTAACGAAGCGGGCAGCAAACTGGACAGAGCTTTAATTAAAAGAAGCGACAGATCCGTCTGGATGGAACAAGCTGCTTTTTTGCAGCATGCTATTTCAGAAGAAACCATACACAAAGCCTTTAAAAATATACCTCCCGAGGTACAGGATACCACAATTACTGAAATTAAAAAACACTTTATAGCCAGAAAGAACAATCTTAAAGACATTGTAGCAAGATATTTTTCCGAATTCATGAAATTTCAAATGATTACGGGAACCGATAAAGACGATTATTTTGAAATTGAACGTGCTACAGACGGAACTACTAAAATTTCAGCCTACAGAATTAAAGATGGTGAAAAAGGAGAACAACTTTTTGAGCGTATTTTTAGTAGCGATGAAACTGAAGAAATATGGTTGTACGGCCTGGATGATGATGATTTTTTTAAAGTAACCGGGGACGCAAAAAAACCAATCCTCATTAGAATTATTGGGGGCCAGAATAAAGATACGTATCAGATTGAAGAAGGAAGTAAAATTAAAGTATACGATAGAAAAAGTAAAGACAATGAAATAGCTGAACGGGGAGGGGCACAGTTTCGGTTTACAAATTTTTACGAAGCAAATATGTACGATTACAAAAAGAAACCTGCTCAAAAAAGTTCGGTACAGGCGAGTTTGTTAAATAATCCGGATGTGGGAAACGCAATTGGGTTGAGGTATTTAAAAGACACAAACCTTTTTATAACCAATCCCTACGGAAAAAGAACAATAATTACCTTTAATTACCAGACCATAACACAGGGAATCAAGGTAGGTGTTGAAAAGGGATTTGCTGCCATAGCTGGTGATTTTAACCTTGTAGTTGGAGGAATTTACACCTCTAAAAACTATACAGAAAATTTCTTCGGCTTTGGAAATGAAACTGAAAATAGGGACGATGCTATAAGCTTGGATTTTAACCGGGTAAACCTGAGCTATATAAACGGAGAAATAGGTTTGGAGCGGGATACAGACTACGGGAGTGTTTTTCAGTTAAAATTTGAAGTAGAGAGTGTTGAAATTTTTAGAAATGGCAATAATTTTTTTAATCAGCAACTCGCTCAGGACACTGGACAGCGCCGTTATTTTGCTAAACCCACTTTTACGTATACCTACGAAAATTTTGATGATGTCTTAATACCTACTAAGGGGATGGCCTTTGATACAACTATAGGTGGGATAGATGCCTTTGACAGTGAAGCCCTCACAGGGTTTCTTAAAAGTTCTCTTACTTTTTATAATTCATTGTTAAGCAATAAGAGGTTGCTGCTTAAAACAAATGCAAGAACTCATCTTCTTGTTGGAGATACTCCTATGTTTTATCAAAGTCCGCAATTAGGTGCTAACACCGGGCTTCGTGGCTTTAGAAATGAGCGTTTTACAGGACAGCAAAGTTTTGTAGGGAATGCAGATCTCAGTTATCGCTTTCAGCAAATGAAAACCTTTTTATTTCCGCTTACTATAATCGTGTACGGAGGGTATGATATAGGTCGTGTTTGGGTGAAAAACGATACAAGTGAACAATGGCACACTTCTTACGGTGGAGGCGTGTTTGTGCGGTGGACCGATGCTATAAAAGCCAATGCAAGTACGTTTTATGGAGACGAGGGAATACGTTTTCAGTTTGGTCTGGGACTTACTTATTAAGCTGAAACTCGTATACGTTTCCTCCCAGGATACCATTTTGTTCATCGGCAATATACAGGGTGTTGTTGTTTTTAAAACAAACACTTTCTTTTTGTGAATGATGCCCTAATTCAATTTCTTTTATAGATCCGTTAAAGAAATTATCGTTCTTATAATCTGAAAGCATCCATATTTTTGAATTGCTCAAAAGTACCACCATTCCTGTTTTAAAATTGATGGTAGCACCTGTTACTTGACACGTACGCTTATCGTCACAAGGAGTAAAACTTCCCATCATTTGCGCTGTATGATGTCCTGGGGTAGCAGGAATTTTGTAAAGTTTTACAGTTCCGTCAAAGTGGGAGCTTCGGTTTCTGGTAAACAGATAAAAATAATTGTTGAGGTAAATAAAACTCTCAACGTCAAAATTGCGCTGTTTCTTATCGGGTGGAAATTGGATTTGATCTTCGTATTCAAACGTAGTGGTATACACTGTTCGCTGTTTGGTATTTTTTGTTACAGCGGGAACTTTGTAAATAGCCAGTTGTTTACGCTTGTTTTTATTATTCCCAAAATCTCCAATGTAAAGGTTGCCTTTGTCGTCGGCAGCCATATCTTCCCAGTCTACATTAGCAATACCGTGTAAATTTATGGCTTCTTCGGTGTTTTGAGTTACCGGATTAAAGCCATACAAAGTAGCCGAATTATTAGAGTCTGAAACGGCCCAGATTAAATCGCTTTGAGCAATTTTTTCAATACCACTAATTTCTTCTAAAGAAGCAGGAAGTGAAGCTACAATTTTAAGTTTACCAAAATCCTGGCAACCACTTACAATACCGGCTAAAAAAAGAAATAAAAGTAAGTTACGCATTTGTTTAATATATAAAAAACCTCTTCAAATTATAGCGGTAATCCCAAAATTTGAGGAGGTATAAATTTTTAAAACCAGAAACTTAGTATCCTGTTACTTCACCTCTGGGTGGTTATCGGACGTCTGCATGGTCCATGCATCCAACATCCAGCTTGTCTTTTCAATATCGCCTATATAGCCGCCAATTAGGTCTATAGTTCCTTCGTCGCCGGCATCGTCGGCTTTTTTAATTACTTTTCGCATTTGTTTTAAGATGCTCCCGTGATCTTTTAAGAGGGTTTTTACCATATCAATATCTTTCATTTCTGAAGGAGATTCCTTCAAATTTGAAATTTTCAGATAGTCGGAATAGTTGCTTACGGGTTGAAAACGCAGAGTTAAAATACGTTCGGCAATTTCATCTACTTTTAACTTGGCATCGTCATACAATTCTTCAAATTTCTCATGAAGTACAAAAAAACTCCTGCCCACAATGTTCCAGTGAAAGTTCCGAAGTTTTTGGTAGTATAAATGATAATCTGCCAAAAGTGTATCCAATTCTTTTGCAGTAGCTTTAATTTTGTCTTTATCTAAGTTTAAGTAATTCATAGTGTCGCTTTTTTTAGTATTGTTAGTTTCTTGTTGTTAAACAAAGATAGAAAGCAATTGAAGACAGCACAAAGTATCTTGATGCTTTGCATTTTATTTAACGAAAAAATTCTTTTTTTAAGAAAGTATAAAGACTTTATTTTAGCAGTTAATGTTTAGTTTTCTGTTTTTAAATTGTTAATTTCGAACCTTTAAAGATTGAGATTTGAAAGACCTACTTATTACAGCCATCAAAGCCTCAATACAAGCGGGTGGTGAGATTTTAAAAGTGTATGCAACAGACTTTAACGTGGAGCACAAGGGAGACGAATCTCCTCTTACACTGGCAGATAAAAATGCGAACGACGTTATAAATTCTTTTTTGCTGAAAACCAACATTCCAATTATTAGCGAGGAGAACAAGCAAACCGATTATGAAACAAGGAAAAACTGGGAACAATGTTGGATTGTTGATCCATTAGATGGTACCAAGGAATTCATAAAAAGAAATGGAGAGTTTACGGTAAATATCGCCCTTATAAAAAACGGCACCCCACTTTTAGGGGTTATTTATGTGCCTGTGAGTAAAACCCTTTATTTTACAAACGCAGTAGGTTCAAAAAGCTTTAAATACATAGTGGGAGATGTAACAGAAAACCCAAATATGATACTTGAAAAAGCGGAACTCATACAACCTTTAACACATAAAAATCCTCCAGTGAAAGTGGTTGGGAGCCGGTCACACTTAAACGATGACACCAAAAATTTTATAGATACCATTACAGAGGAAGTTGAAATAGTAAGCAAAGGAAGCTCCTTAAAATTTTGCCTTTTGGCCGAAGGAGAAGCCCATCTGTACCCAAGATTTGCTCCTACTATGGAATGGGATACTGCTGCAGGTCACGCTATTTGTAAAGCAGTAGGGGTAAAGGTGTTAAAAACAAAATCAGGAAAACCATTAAAGTACAATAAGAAAAACTTACTGAACCCCTATTTTTTGGCAGAAGTGTAGTAAGATATGAGTGATAGCTCCTACAAACGCCACTTGGCAAAAACAATTACCTGGCGTATCATTGGAACGCTGGATACTATACTTTTGTCGTGGATTGTTACGGGAGATTTATTTCTAGGACTTAAAATAGGTGTTGCCGAAACTATTACCAAACTTATTCTGTATTATATTCATGAACGGGTATGGTTTAAACTAAATATTGATAAAAACGGACAGCCATTAGATAGTCGGAAACGCCACATAGCAAAAACAATTACGTGGCGTTTTGTTGGAACTGTAGACACTATGGTGCTGGCGTGGATTATTTCTGGCAATCCGCTCTCGGGCTTAAAAATTGGGGTGGCAGAGGTTATAACCAAAATGATATTATATTACCTGCACGAACGCGCTTGGTATAAAATAGATTTTGGACTTAAAAGAAGAAGAAACAGAAAATAGAACGTGAAAAATATTGTACCACATACGTTTAGTATTACCAAAGCGCAACGAAGCAAACAAATGGGGCATGCACCATTATTAATGTGGTTTACCGGCCTATCTGGTTCTGGGAAATCCACTATTGCCAATGCTGTTGAACAAATGCTTTTTAAAAAAAATATTCATACCTACACATTAGACGGGGACAATGTTAGAAAAGGACTAAACAACAATCTGTCCTTTTCACCAGAAGACCGTGCCGAAAACATCCGTCGTATTGGTGAAGTAGCAAACCTGATGGTAGATGCGGGATTGGTAGTACTAGCTGCGTTTGTGTCGCCCTATGCAAAAGATAGGGCGGCCATCAAAAACACTGTGGGGCACACCAATTTTATTGAAATTTTTGTAAATACACCTATTGCAACCTGTGAACGTCGCGATGTTAAAGGATTGTACGCCAAAGCCAGAGCAGGGGAGATTAAAAATTTTACAGGCATTAATGCCCCGTATGAAGCTCCGGTTGCACCAGATATTCAAATTAATACAGTTGAAACAAGCGTTGAAGAAGCCGTTGTGCAAATACTTCAATACATTGAACCTAAATTACACTCCTATGGGTAAATATTATTTAAATTATCTAGACGAATTAGAGTCTGAAGCCATCTATATACTTCGGGAAGTATGGGCGCAGTTTGAGAATCCAGTGATTTTATTTTCTGGCGGAAAAGACTCTATTCTTGTGACCCATTTGGCAAAAAAAGCGTTTTATCCGTCTAAGATTCCCTTTCCACTCATGCACGTAGACACAGGGCATAATTTTCCGGAGACCATTCAGTTTAGAGATGATCTCGTGGCAACACTAGGAGCACAGCTTATAGTAGGATCGGTTCAGGAATCCATAGACGAGGGGCGTGTAGCCGAAGAACGCGGTAAAAATGCAACAAGAAACGCCCTGCAAATTACCACCCTGTTGGATGCTATAGCGCATAACAAGATAGATTGTGCCATTGGCGGGGGAAGAAGAGACGAAGAAAAAGCCAGGGCCAAAGAGCGTTTTTTTTCACATCGTGACGACTTTGGACAATGGGATCCGAAAAATCAACGTCCTGAATTGTGGAATCTCTTAAACGGAAAACATTTTGAAGGCGAACATTTTAGAGCATTTCCTATTAGTAACTGGACCGAAATGGACGTGTGGAACTATATATTAAGAGAGAATATTAGTATTCCTTCCTTGTATTATGCTCACGAAAGAGAAGTAGTATGGCGACAGGAGTCATGGATTCCGGTTTCAGAATTTCTGAAATTAGAAGAAAGCGAAAAAATTGAAAAGAAAAAAATACGATTTAGAACCCTGGGCGATATTACCATTACCGGCGGAATTGAATCGGATGCAGATACCCTGGAAAAAATAGCAACCGAAGTTGCAGCCATGAAACAAACAGAACGTGGCAACCGAAGTGACGACAAACGAAGCGAAAGCGCTATGGAAGACAGGAAACGGCAAGGGTATTTTTAGTGGTAATTAAGTGAATATGTGAATGAATGAGCGAGTTTGTTAATGAGCGGCCTATCGAATTTAAAAAGCAATATGTAGTATGAAATCTCATAACAATTTAAAAGTGTATCAAGAAACAATGGATTTAGGGGTTGAAACTTATAAGATTACTAACAGCTTCCCAGCTATAGAAAAGTATGGTTTAACAAGTCAAATGCGTCGTGCAGCAGTTTCTATTCCTTCAAATATTTCAGAAGGTGCCGCAAGAGAGTCAAAGAAAGAATTTAAGAGGTTCTTGTATATAAGCTTAGGCTCTGCTACTGAATTAGAAACTCAAATTGAGATTTCAGCTAGACTACAATATATTGACCATACTATAGCCTTAAAAGATAAAATATTTTACATAAAATGAATGTGAATCAAATTTATCCAAACGTTAAAAGACAATCGTGCAGATTAACAAATTCACGAATCCACCAATTTACCAACCCATGAAACTAGACACAAACCAATTACTAAGATTTACAACCGCAGGAAGTGTAGATGATGGAAAAAGCACGCTTATTGGGCGCTTGTTATACGATAGTAAGTCTATTTTTGAAGATCAGTTAGCAGCGGTAACCACCACTAGTAAACGTAAAGGTCACGAAGGAGTAGACCTGGCTTTATTTACCGACGGTTTAAAAGATGAGCGGGAGCAAGGAATTACAATTGATGTTGCCTACCGTTACTTTACCACACCTAAACGAAAGTTTATTATAGCAGATACCCCTGGCCATATTCAATACACGCGTAATATGGTTACAGGAGCCTCTACGGCAAATGCAGCACTTATTTTGGTAGATGCCCGTCATGGCGTTATTGAACAAACCAAACGTCATGCCTTTATAGCTTCATTATTACAGATCCCTCACATTATCGTTTGTGTAAATAAGATGGATCTGGTAGATTTTTCAGAAAAGGTCTACGAAGACATCGTGACACAATTTGAAGGATTTTCTTCAAAATTATATGTAAAGGACATTCAGTTTTTACCCATTAGTGCTTTGCTGGGTGACAATGTTGTAAACCGAAGTGAAAACATGGATTGGTACAAAGGAGCGCCGCTGTTGTATACCCTGGAAACACTGCACATAAGTAGCGATCTTAACAAAATAGATGCACGTTTTCCAGTACAAACGGTTTTACGTCCGCAATCTGAAGATTTTCTTGATTATAGAGGATATGCGGGTAGAATAGCCAGTGGAATTTTTAGACCGGGTGATGAAGTAACAGTGTTACCCTCTGGATTTACCTCTACCATTAAAACAATAGACACCAGTGATGGGGAACAGGAACAAGCCTATGCCCCTATGTCTGTTGCTATGACGTTGGTTGATGATATAGACATAAGCCGGGGCGATATGATCGTGAAAAAAAACAACCAACCTACCCCTGTACAGGAATTTGACGCCATGTTGTGTTGGTTGCATAATGCTACTGCAAGACCTCGTACCAAGTATACTATTATGCATACAAGTAATGAGCAGAAGGCAATGATTAAAGAGGTGGTTTATAAAATTGACATAAACACCTACGCCCGAAATGAAACCAATAAAGATCTGGATATGAACGACATTGGCCGTGTAACCATTAGAACTACCCGTCCTTTAATGATAGACGAATACCGCGATAACCGAATTACCGGAAGCTTTGTATTAATTGATGATGCCACGCACGAAACTGTGGCTGCGGGGATGATAATGTAAAGTACTTCTATACTTGAAATGATAAGCGTCGTAATGCCTTTGTATAATAAAGCATCGTTCGTCGAGAAATCGGTGGTCTCTGTCTTATCACAAACCTATGAATATTTTGAATTAGTTATAGTAAACGATGGAAGTACGGATAGTTCACTAGAGGTAATTACAAAATTTGATGATGTTCGATTAAAGATTGTTTCTACAGAAAATAGAGGCGCAGCAGCAGCAAGAAATTTAGGGATTAAAAAAGCTATGAATCCCTATGTAGCGTTATTAGATGCCGACGATTGGTGGGCGCCTACTTTTTTAGAAGAAACAGCCAGAGCAATTACTAAGTTCCCAGATCAAAAACTATTTGCCACAGGCCGTTCTCATGTTTTTGAACATTTAACAAAGGCTTACAATAATAAGCTGTTACCTCCTCCTAATAGAACAGCAATTTTAAATCATTACCAAGTTATTTCAAAGCATCTTCCTGCCATTAATATGAGTAGTGCTGTCGTGTTAAAAAAACACATAGAAGAGACTGGATATTTGGTAGAAGGAATGCAAAACCATGAAGATCACGAATTCTGGTTACGACTGGCTGTAAATACTGGTATTGTGTTTATAAACAAACCTTTGTCCTTTTACAGAAAGCATATCTTAGCCTCTCAATCCAATAAAATTTTTAGCGCAAGCGACTTTTCTACCTATTTAGCCAGCTGTAAACAAGTAGCTTGGAATATTGTAACAAAAGAACAAAAGTGGTTTCAAACCTATTTAAATACATTTGTACTGTTGTGCTACCTTAAATATAGAAATGGCTATACAAAGAACGAAACCAAACTTCTGGAAGTTAAAATGGACAGGATGCTTACCGGGGTTGCGTTTGCGATCTATAGCATAGCAAAGGTATTCCCGGGTATCAATTTTTATAAGGTATTAAAAAGATTGAATGGCAAACAAAAATAAAAAAGCAAATCTCTTTGTAGTAGGTGCCATGAGAGCGGGCACCACTTCGTTCATGGAAGCACTCGCACAGCATCCAGAGATCTACGTTTCGCCCATAAAGGAACCGCATTATTTTGTAGAAACACTTCCTAAAGCCATTTTTGAGCCACAGCCTGAAAATTTTTTAGAGAATTATCTTAAAAAGGACTTTCCGAAACTAATTCATCGTGCTCATGTAAAAAAACTTAGTGATTACCATAAATTATTTGAAAAATCAACCACCGAAAAATACCGCACAGAGGGTAGTATTTCCTATTTACACGCACCAGGGGTGGCAGAAAAAATAAAGCGCTATAATCCTGACGCAAAAATTATTATTTTAATAAGAGATCCATTGGATCGCGCCATATCCCATTACAGGATGAATAAAGGATTAATGCATGAAAATAGAAGTTTTGAAGCGGTGATGAAGGCTGACATAAAAGCATATCAAGAAGGAAGATTAACCTGGGACAGAATACTTGCAATGAGTTTTTACAGGGGATCTATTGAAAGGTTTAAGCAACTTTTTGAAAAATCTACCCTGGTCGTTCCTTTCGAGAATCTTGTTTCAAAACCACATGAAACCCTTGTCGAAATCTCAACCTTCTTAAATATTTCCTCCTGCGAGATACCACTGTTTCCCAACCTAAATATGAGTAAACAAATACGTTTTAGAAATTACTTGAGCGTACTTCACGCTAGAAAACTAATACCCATTTCGAAATGGATATTGCCAGGAATTGTTAAGATTTGGGCAAAAAGATTTTTGCTTTCAGATAATAAAGAAACCATTACCATATCTAGGGAATTACGTAAAGCACTGCAATCTATCTTTAAAAAAGAAAGTTAAACACCTCTCGATTTAGTACATTTGCAAAATATTTCTATCCCAAACCCCGCTACAATTTCCTTGGACAACCTAGGGCGTTGATGCTTAGTTCTTTGGGATGTTTAATTTAAAAAGAATTTATTTGAAAAAAAGGAAAAATATACTCCTAACAGGTGGGGCAGGCTTTATTGGTTCCCATGTAGTGCGTTTGTTTGTAACGAAATATCCTGAGGTTCACATTTACAACCTGGATGAATTAACTTATGCAGGGAACTTGGAAAATCTAAAGGATATTGAAGATGCGGAAAACTATACGTTCCTAAGAGCTGACATTACCAATGCAGCAGAAATTGATTATTTGTTTGCTCAATACCGTTTTGACAGTGTCATACACCTTGCTGCCGAATCTCATGTAGACCGTTCCATTACAGACCCTATGGCCTTTGTGAAAACCAATGTCTTGGGGACCGTTAATTTACTCAATGCTGCTAAAGAAACTTGGAAGGATGATTTGAAAGGAAAATTATTCTACCACGTAAGTACAGATGAAGTATACGGCACTTTGGGAGAGACCGGTCTGTTTACAGAAACAACCTCTTACGACCCCAATTCCCCTTATTCTGCGAGTAAAGCGGCATCAGATCATTTTGTGCGTGCCTATGGTGAAACTTATAACCTGCCTTATGTTATTAGCAATTGCTCCAATAATTATGGGCCTAACCAGTTTCCTGAAAAACTCATTCCCCTTTTCATTAACAATATTATTGATAAAAAGCCATTGCCAGTTTATGGAGATGGAAATTATACACGTGATTGGTTATATGTAATAGATCACGCGAAAGCAATAGACCTTGTTTTTCATGAGGGGGAAAACTCCGAAACCTACAATATAGGTGGTTTTAATGAGTGGAAAAATATTGATCTAGTAAAAACCCTTTGCAAGCAAATGGACGAAAAATTAAATAGGGGAGAAGCAGAAAGTGAGAAATTAATAACGTTCGTAAAAGATAGACCAGGGCATGATTTGCGCTATGCAATAGACGCTTCCAAGATACATTCGGAATTAGGGTGGAAACCCAGCGTAACTTTTGAAGAAGGTCTTTCCTTGACCATAGATTGGTACCTTCAAAACAATGAGTGGCTGGAACACGTGACCTCAGGAGCTTATCAGGATTATTACGAAAAGCAATATAAGTAAAACTTTTATAATGACTGTTGAAAAAACTTTTATAAATGACTGTTTAATTATTAAACCCACCGTATTTGAAGATGCCAGGGGTTTTTTTATGGAAAGTTTCAATAGCCTTACATTCCAGCAGAAAACAGAAATCGAGACCACTTTTGTGCAAGACAATCAATCGTATTCTTCCTATGGAGTTATTAGGGGATTGCACGCGCAGTGCGGTGATCACGCCCAAGCCAAACTTGTTAGTGTATTGGAAGGGAAAGTATTGGATGTAGTAGTAGATGCCAGAAAGGGATCTGCTACTTATGGTCAGAAACTAGAGATAGTATTAAGTTCAGAAAATAAATTGCAACTTTTTGTACCCAAAGGGTGTCTGCACGGATTTGCGGTATTGAGCGAGAAGGCCAAGTTTTTTTATAAATGCGATCAATATTATAACAAAGCTTCAGAGGTAGGAGTAAAATATGATGATGCGGCCCTAAATATCGATTGGCAAATTCCTGAGGAGAAAAGAATAATTTCGGCTAAAGACATGGAACTTCCATTATTTAGTTCATTATAAATTAAATATGCAGCATATACTGGTTTTCGGCGGCGATGGACAATTGGGGCAATCCCTGCAAAAGGTAACGACAACTTCAGATAAAGAATGCGTATATCATTTTTTCGGGAAACAAGAAGCAAACCTGCTTAATTGCGACTCCCTGGATTTGCTGTTCCAAAAATACAAACCTACTCATATTGTTAACTGTGCTGCTTATACCGGTGTTGACAAGGCAGAGGAAGAAACTGAAAATGCTTTTTCAATAAATTGTTTAGGAGCAGAAAATATCGCTTCCCTTTGTAAAACATATGATAGCTGCCTGATACAAATATCAACAGATTTTGTTTTTGCAGGCACTAAGGCTGCCCCACTAAAGGAAATCGATCCCACCCACCCAATAGGGATTTATGGTAAATCAAAATTGAAAGGGGAAGAAGCTGTCAAAAACATCGGATGCTGCTATTTTATAGTACGTACAGGATGGCTTTATAGTGAATTTGGAAATAATTTTTTAAAGACCATGCTTCGTTTGGGAGAGACCAAAAAGAGTCTCAACGTGGTTTCAGACCAAGTAGGAACACCTACCTACGCTGTAGATTTGGCGTACTTCATAAAGTATTTAATAGCTCATGACAAAAAAGGAAGGGAAATATACCATTTCAGTAATGATGGGGTGGCCTCCTGGTACGATTTTGCCCATGAGATTTTTTCCCAAGCTCAGCTGGATGTGAAGGTGGCTCCCATTCCTACAGAAAAATATCCAACCTTGGCGAAGCGACCCCTTTACTCCGTGTTGAGCAAGGAGAAACTAATAAACGATTTCAATTACCCCTTATCACACTGGAAGGATAGCCTACGCCAATGTTTAACATATTTAAATTCATAAAATGAAAGGAATTATTTTAGCCGGAGGTTCTGGCACAAGATTGCACCCACTAACGCTGGCCGTAAGCAAGCAATTACTGCCTATATATGATAAACCCATGATTTATTATCCACTTTCAGTGCTAATGCTAGCTGGAATCAAGGAAATACTAATAATATCCACACCACACGATCTTCCGAACTTCCAAAGACTCTTTAACGATGGAGCCCATCTTGGTCTCTCTATCTCATATAAAGTTCAACCTTCTCCAGATGGATTGGCTCAGGCTTTTATTTTAGGGAAGGAATTTATAGGTAAAGACCCGGTATGTTTGGTGTTAGGAGATAATATATTTTATGGTGCTGGTTTACAGCGAATGTTGGAAGCTTCAGTAAGAACGGTTGAAGAAGAAAATAAAGCTGTAGTATTTGGTTATTATGTGGACGACCCAAAGAGGTATGGCGTAGCTTCTTTTGATGCTGAAGGAAATGTTTTGGAGATTGAAGAGAAACCTCAAAACCCAAAGAGTAATTATGCCGTAGTTGGATTGTATTTTTATCCAAATGATGTCGTAAAGTTGGCAGCAGAAGTTAAACCGTCAAATCGTGGTGAGCTTGAAATAACTAGCCTTAATGCAGCGTATTTAAAAAGGGATTCATTGAAAATGCAATTGATGAGTCGTGGTTTTGCTTGGCTCGACACTGGTACGCACGAAGCTTTGACCGAAGCAACAGAATTTGTTAAGGCTCTTGAAAAACGAACAGGTTTAAAAATAGGCTGTCTTGAGGAGATTGCATATCGCAAAGGGTTTGTCACAAAAGAACAATTGCATGCCCTCGCAAAAACTATGGAAAAGAGTGGGTATGGTGACTATTTATTGAAATTATAATACATGGGATTGAAAAAAACCGCTACTTCAGGCCTTTTATGGACTTTTTTAGACACTGCTATAGTGCGGGGTATTGGTGTGTTTGCAGCAATACTTCTCGCACGATTATTAAGTCCGGTAGAGTTTGGGTTGATGGGCATGATTTACGTTTTTACTTCAATTGCTGCAACACTTGTTGATAGTGGTTTAACATCTTCTTTAATAAGAAGTAAAGAGGCAAACGCATCAGATTATACCACAGTATTTTATACAAATATTGTTTTTAGTTTTTTTTTATATTTTGTGTTATTTGCTGCAGCACCAGTCATTGCTGATTTTTATGACCAAAATGTTTTAACCGATATTATCAGGATATATGGGTTGCTTTTTGTTATAACTTCCTTTTCTGCGGTACAGCAAACAATTTTAATTAAAAAAATGGAATTTAAAA
Source organism: Flavobacteriaceae bacterium (assembly GCA_002707745.1). Lineage (GTDB taxonomy): Bacteria > Bacteroidota > Bacteroidia > Flavobacteriales > Flavobacteriaceae > Marinirhabdus. The sequence goes on along the minus strand of PANU01000091.1, from coordinate 1,591 downwards.
GATTAATGCTTCTTAATATACCTGGGATTATAATAGGTGCTTGCACTGGTATTTTTATGGCTTATGCTGATTATGGTGTATGGAGTATTATTATTATGCATCTTATCACTCAAACTATATTTGCCTTGATATTATGGGCCTTTAGTTCCTGGAAACCTAACATGCATTTTTCTATTCTTAAATTGAAAAAACACTTTAATTTTGGATATAAAATTACGTTAATTAGTTTTTTAAATTCGATTGTAGAAAATATATATTATGTAATATTTGGAAAATTTTTTGCTGTTAGTACTTTAGGTGAGTTTGAGCGCGCAAAAACTTTAACTAATTATCCCGTCAGAATATTAACTTCAACTATCAGTAAAGTCACTTACCCACTACTATCAAGCATCCAAGAAAATAATGAAAAACTTAAAGAGGGCTACAAAAAAATAATGATTTTAACCTTTTTTGTATCTCTTCCATTAATGCTTATTTTATCTGCAGTTTCAGACGAGCTTATCATTATATTTTTAGGGGATAAATGGATTGATATGTCATTTTTCTTTAAGATTTTATGTTTTGCAAGTACTCTTTATCCAATTCACGCTTTTAATATGAATTTGCTAAAAGTTTATGGAAAAACCAATCTATTACTAAAGTTAGAATTTATAAAAAAAATAATAAATATTTGTTTAGTCTTTATCGCACTACCTTTTGGCATTGTATTTATTGCTTGGAGTATAGTTGTATATTCAGTTATATCATTATTTATTAATACATACTATACAGACAAGCTAATTGAATATTCTTTATTTCAACAATTCAAAGATAACTCTTTGACTATTATTATTAGCTTCTTAATTTATTGGTTAATTAGGTTGTTTTTATACAATAATACAGATACAAATTATATTCAGCTGCTAATAATATCTGTATTAGGAGGCGGTTTCTTATATCTATTACTAAATTTTATTTTTAATAATTATGCGATTATTTTAATTAAAGAAATAATTAAACTTAAAAAAACATGAATATAAATGCACTTGCCGCTTCGGATAGAAATAATTATGGAGATTTATTATTCCCGATATTAATAAAAAAAATTTTAGAAAATAGTGATAAAGATTTTAATTTTACTAATTATGGAATCATTAAATCTGATTTGAGTGATTTTGGAGCTTTGCCAACTTTATCCTTTAATGAACTAGTGAAAAACAATGTTAATTTTACTGATGACACTATTATTATAATTGCAGGAGGAGAAGTGATCGGAGGTGGATGGCTTAATATTTATAGATTTATAAATAGTTTTTGGAATAGAATCTACCATAATAAATACCTCAGATTTTTAATCAATAAATCTAAAATCTTAGAAAAATATTCTAAGATTACAAAATACTCTAGCAGACCTTTTATTTTGGATGGCAATAAGTTTAAGAGGAGGCAAATCATGTATAACGCCATTGGAGCACAAGGAGCAAAAGAATTATTAGCTAATAATAAAGAGTATATAAAGTATTTTAATGAAATAGCATACCTGTCAGTAAGAGATATATCTTCAAAGCAAATTTTTGAAGCACATGATATTTCATTATCACTGGTTCCAGAC
>PANU01000090.1 GCA_002707745.1 Flavobacteriaceae bacterium | reverse complement strand
ATGTCGCTTTCAGCAAAAAGGTGTTCTGGGGTTTTTGGCTTAACAACTGGTTATCTACAATAGTGCTAAAACTATTTGCGGGATCGCCAGCTCCTGTAACTCCCTGGCTCCATACCAAGAAAATTTCAGATCCTGGTATATATTCCCAACGTACTACAAGATTGCTTCGAAATTGCACAAAGGCAAAATCCGGATCTCCAAAACTATAATCTATGGCTCCATCCCTATCTTCATCTACCCCATATGTTCCATTTTCCAGACGAATCTGATCCGTAGTATAGTTTGTAACCCTGTCATTTAAATCTTTCGCAATTGCATCATTTACATAGTTGAAGTCGGAAAAATCTGCAGTAAAAATAAAGGGTTGTCCATAGTATTGAATCGTAAGATTTGGGTTAATATTATAATTTACCCGTAAGGTAGCACTTAATGTTTCCTGATCTATGGCGCCTAAAATATAGCGAGGGATACCATTAAAATCTCCCTGCGAAACATATTGGGTCTTGCTGGGGCTTTCTTCATAATTTACACCTAACGATATGCTTAGGCTATTAAGAGGTTGATACCTGGTGTTTACTTCATAGCGATAAACGCTAAAATTATCTTGTCTTGCTCTGGATTGTACAGTTCCACCACTAAAGCTTAGCTTTTTACGTTGGTCTGTTCCTGAAAAAAAGAAAATATAGTTTTCGTCATTATAACGCCAGCGAGGACCTCCTCTTAAGAAGGTATTTGTGAAAATTCGGGGTTTGTGTGCTCCACCAATTTCACTCCACCAATTATTTTTCCAGTTTATGTAGCCGCCCATTTCATATTGAATACGATTATAATTTCCTTCAAAATCAAATGCTGTAGAGAGTTCGAACCATGTATTTGCACGGCGATACCAACTGGTTGGTTTATTAAATAATCTTCGTACCAGAGCGTATTGCCTGATATCATCGGCTTGACGAAGAAACCCAAGATCGTTCAATTCTAGTTCTGGCGATTTAAAATTTCCGCCAATGGCATAGCGCCAATCCCCGCCGCCGCCTTTTCCAAATTCAAATCGCCCCCCCGTTCCAGTGAGTTGGGTTTTGGTCGGGTCTACTTCTACGTGACCTGCGTCTACTCGTTGAAAAAGATGCGTGATAGAGGTTTGTGTGTTTGCAATTGCTTCAGCATTTCCACGAACATTACTCAGCACTGCACTGCCGTCAATATAAAAGGTTCTCTCGTTCCAATTATGCTTAAAATCGATACCTCCAGAATAGGCGTGCGAATGCAAAAAGGATACATTGGTGTCCATATTCCGGATTGCACTGGTAAAAATGCCGCCTATATAACTATTATTATTATTAAAATCCTGCTGGACACGACCCACTAAATAATTGGTCAAAGGTTCTACCAGTTCTTCAGATTTGGTGCCATCTTCATCAATTACTTCAGCAAATTCATTCGCCGTAACACTCTCCAATACACCTACTGTAAGGCCATCTTTCGTTTTTCCACTAAATTTTGCAGCACCTAATATGGTTGTATTGTTTGGCTGATCTATATAGGCAGTACTTGGACCAAAAGCCGAACCCTGTGGACTCCGCCCAATGCGTCTTGAAAAGAAAAGATTGTCGGAACCCCCACCAATTCTAAAATCAAAGACACTCTTATTTTCAACAAAAAACGGTCGGCGTTCCTGAAAGAAAATTTCAAATCCATCCAAGGCTACGGCACCAGGATCTGCATCTACTTGTCCGAAATCTGGATTTATGGTTACGTCCAGTGTTAAATCATTGGTAACACCAATTTTTGCATCTAGTCCAGCTGTCAATTTCGCATCACTTCCATCGCGAAAGGGGTTACCCTTCTCTGCTTCATAAGTATCCAATTGTCCCACGGTATAGGGCTGTATTTCCAACTGTTTTTGAGGTATTATTCCACTAATGCCCCGTAATTCACCAAATTCACTCACCCAGCCAGGTGGATTAGGGGGTAAAGGTTGCCACGTAGAGCGCTCTTCGTTATTGAAATACCTACGTGTAGATTGTATCCCCCAGACCTGTTCTTCAGCATTGCTAAAACGTAGCTGACTCAATGGGATGCGCATTTCGGCAGTCCAACCATCATCATCAATTTTTGTAGCGAGATACCAAATGGGATTCCAACTGCCGTCAAAATTGCCATTGTTACTTATAAACTCATCCCCTTTTACCCCTGAAGCCGAGGCGGTAAATGAGAAGCCAGTACGGTCATCCCCATAACTGTCAATATTAATTTCAACCCAATCGCCAGGGAAGTCGTCCCGACGCCCCATCCTGCGTTCTATAGTAGCCGGGTCCTTTTGATAGCATTTAAAAGCGACGTACAGGTTTTTCTCGTCGTAGACAATTTTCATTTTAGTTTGTTCAGTGGGAGCTGTGCCATTATCGGGCTCAAACTCAACATAATCACTGGTCCATTCTACCAAATTCCACGCAGGCTCTTCTAGCTTGCCGTCAATTTTAGGAGATGCTGTTGTACCAACCGAAACTGTTGTATAACTACGTTTAGTCATTAGTTTTGAATTAGTTTCAGACTCTTGAGCTGTTGTAATTCCGAAGAAAAAAAGATAAGGAAGCCAGGCAAATTTGATGAGATCTTGCATAATGACCGGTGGGTTAGTTTTTTGATTGCTATATAAAGGACTGAAAACCGAATGAATTGTGACACCTTTTAGTTTTTATTAAGAAAACTTTAACGAGAAGAATCTTCCTAAGAAACCGTTTAAAACTACGTACCTTTAGCTTTCCGAAGTCACACTATGAAAAAACTAATTTCCAAAAAAAAGCCAGCTTATCCAATTTCTGATCAACTTTCAGCATACTTGACCAAATATGCACGCAACATTAAAATTCCTATTTATTATGACGATTTGCTGCGTTTTCAGGGTTCCGTGACCGTTTTTGATGCCCAGGGAAACGATACGCTCTGGATACAAGTATATTATTCTGAATTTGAAACACAGGAAATTGAAGAGAGTTTAAAACGCATGTACTCCATCCTTCATTCCGATGGATCTGATGCACTCTTACCTTATTTGAACATTGACAGTATAGATTTTTGCACCTTTGGAAATTCGAAGCCCTTCCGGATAAAAGTCCGCAATATCCTGAACGATAATTATATTTTCCTCTACATAAAGAAAGCAGATGCCTCACGCATCTATGGCTTAGAATTGGAGCATTTACTATCTCCCAATCACATTAACTTTTTGGTCCATGGAAACACGTTGATTGAAGAACATATTTCGGGTATTCCTGGTGACGATTTTATAGCACATCATTTAGAATTATGTTCCGAACAGGACAAACGGGAAATTGCAAAAGAATTTGTGAAGTTTAACGAGCGCTGTTTTGTGAGACTCTTAGGCGATATGCGTTCATACAATTACGTAATGGTGCTTGTTAACGATTTTGACAGGATACAATATAGAATCCGTGCCATCGATTTTGACCAGCAATCCTACGAGGGCAATCAAAAAGTGTACAAGCCACAGTTTTTAAAGGAGAACAATGTGTTGGTACAATTAACGGCCAGGGTTTTGAAAGATGCCTCCATTGAGCAATACAAACGGGAAGAGCGTTCTTTATTAGCAAAACGCGCCACCAGCGAGAAAGATCGCCTGGAAGAATTATTGGCGTGTATGAAAAACGACTCCCTTTCCCCTCCCGAAAAAATGAAACAACTTCGTAAAGGATTACTGGAATTAACGGGAGACATTAACTTTAAAAAGTCGAAAAACATGGGGGAGATCCTGGAAAGTGCCCTGGATTTTATTGTTAGAAATTATGAAACTGAGAATCCTTTTTTGTAATAACTAATTGTTCGTCACTTCGAGTGATCGCGAAAGCTTTCGGGATTGTATCGAGAAGTGACATTTAAGGCAAATTAATAAAATGATTTTATAGTGTGACCTCTCGATACATTTTTCAATTTCGCTTAAACGCTCTATTTAAAAACACTCGAGGTGACTACTCAAAAAATTCTTTTAAAAAACTATTATGCACGCATAGTAAATTTTGTATCTTTAGCGTATCTTAAATTGCTCTCATGAAAATTAAAAAAGTCCTCGTTGCCAATCGTGGCGAAATTGCCATTCGTGTATTTCGTGCCTGTACCGAAATTAACCTGCAAACTGTAGCTGTCTACACCTATGAAGATCGCTACTCCCAACACCGCTACAAAGCAGACGAGGCGTATCAGATTGGCGCAAACGACCAACCGTTAAAACCGTATTTAGACAGCGACGCCATTATCTCATTGGCTAAATCTAAAAATGTAGATGCCATCCACCCTGGCTATGGCTTTCTTTCTGAAAATTCAGGTTTTGCACGTAAATGTGCGGAAAACGGAATCATTTTTATTGGTCCCGACCCAAAAGTGATGGATGCCTTAGGGGATAAGATTACAGCGAAAAAGATCGCAAAAAAATGCAACGTCCCTATTATTCAAAGTAATACTAAAAAGCTTACAAGTTTAAAAATAGCGCTTTCCGAAGCTGAAACTATTGGTTATCCCGTAATGCTCAAGGCTGCATCCGGCGGTGGTGGTCGTGGAATGCGTATTATTCGCAGTGCCGAAGAGCTTTCTAACAACTTCACCTCGGCAAAAAGTGAATCCTTGAACGCATTTGGGGACGATACTATGTTTTTGGAAAAATATGTGGAAGAACCAAAGCATTTGGAAATTCAGATCGTGGCAGATAATCATGGGAATATCCGTCATTTGTACGAACGCGATTGTTCGGTACAACGCCGCCATCAAAAAGTAGTGGAAATGGCACCTTCGTATAATGTTTCAGCAAAAGTAAAAGAGCAATTATACACTTATGCTGTGGCCATTGCCGAAGAAGTGAACTACAATAACGTAGGTACTGTAGAATTTTTAGTAGACAAAGACGATCATGTATATTTTATTGAGGTAAACCCAAGAATCCAGGTAGAACACACCGTGACAGAAATGGTCACAGGAATAGACCTGATAAAAACGCAGATCTTCGTTGCTGGCGGGTACAAACTGGACGACAAGCAGATTAAAATTTACGATCAATCCTCACTACAAACCTATGGATTTGCCATACAATGTAGATTAACGACCGAAGATCCTGCCAATAACTTTACCCCGGATTACGGTACTATCACCACGTATCGGAGCGCCTCGGGAATGGGCATTCGCTTAGATGCAGGAAGTATTTACCAATCGTACAGTATTAGTCCGTTTTTTGATTCTATGTTGGTAAAGGTTTCGGCACACGGACGCACCCTTGATGGTGCAGTTCGTAAAATGACACGTGCTTTAAAGGAATTCAGGATTCGGGGAGTAAAAACGAACATCCATTTTCTTCAGAATGTAATCCAGCATGACACCTTTAAAGAAGGAAAAGCATCGGTTAATTTTATTGGCAATACGCCTGCACTTTTCAACATAAAATTACCGCAGGATCGTACAACAAAAATTACAAATTATTTGGGCGAGGTCATCGTAAATGGTAACCCGGATGTGAAATTTATAGATGAAAATAAAAAATTCCGCACGCCAATGGTTCCTGCTTTTGACCCTAAGGCAGCTTTTCCGAAGGGAACAAAAGACCTGTTAACTGAATTAGGTCCCGACGGTTTTTCAAAATGGTTAAAGGACGAAAAGAAAATCCATTTTACCGATACTACTATGCGCGATGCACACCAATCGCTGTTGGCAACTCGCATGCGTACCTATGACCTGAAGAATGTTGCCGAAAGTTTTGCAAAAAATCATCCCAACACCTTTAGTATTGAAATGTGGGGCGGTGCTACGTTCGATGTATGCCTTCGGTTTTTGAACGAAAGTCCGTGGACCCGTCTTCGTGAGCTTCGCAAATTAATGCCGAACATTTTGTTTCAAATGCTATTACGTGGCAGTAATGGTGTAGGGTATAAAGCGTATCCCGATAATTTAATTGAAAAGTTTATTGAGACCTCCTGGGAAAACGGAATTGATATCTTTAGAATATTCGATTCGTTGAACTGGGTAAAGGCCATGGAACCCAGTATTACGTATGTGCGAAATAAAACGGGAGGATTGGCCGAAGCTGCCATAAGCTACACGGGAGATATTCTAGACCCTGACGAAACAAAATACACTTTAAAATACTATACCCAGCTCGCCAAAGACCTTGAAAATGCTGGTGCGCATATTATCGCTATAAAAGATATGGCTGGTTTACTAAAACCGTATGCAGCAACCGAATTGGTTGGCGCCTTAAAAGACACAGTAACTATCCCGTTGCATTTACATACCCACGACACTTCCTCTATCCAGTCTGCCACCTATTTAAAGGCAATTGAAGCTGGGGTTGATGTTGTGGATGTAGCTTTGGGAGGACTTTCAGGACTTACGTCACAACCTAACTTCAATTCGGTGGTGGAGATGATGAAGCGTCATGAACGCGCCAACGAGTTTGATATGAAAAAGCTGAATCAATTTTCAAATTACTGGGAAGACATTCGGGAGTATTACTATCCGTTTGAGTCAGATTTAAAAGCAGGTACTGCCGAAGTGTATCAGCACGAAATCCCTGGCGGGCAGTATTCAAATTTACGTCCGCAGGCCGAAGCATTGGGATTAGGCGATCGTTTCAGCGAAGTAAAGAAAATGTATGAACAGGTAAATGCCCTCTTCGGAAATCTGGTAAAGGTAACACCCAGTAGTAAGGTGGTGGGCGACATGGCAATCTTTATGGTTACCAACAATCTAACGCCAGAGGATGTGATGAAACGCGGGGAAACAATTTCGTTCCCGGAATCGGTTATTAATTTCTTTAAAGGAGATTTAGGGCAACCATTGGGTGGTTTTCCGAAGCAACTTCAGAAAATAATTCTAAAAGGCAATACACCGTATACCGATAGGCCAAACGCCCATTTAACCCCTATAGATTTTGATGAGGAGTTTAAAGTGTTTAAAAAGAAATTTCAGAAAGGCTTTAGCAGACCCATTGAGTTTGAAGATTTCCTGAGCTATAGTTTGTATCCGCGGGTTTTTGAAGCTGCCCACGAAAAATATAAGCTGTTTGGCAATACCGCTATTTTATCGACCAAAAACTTCTTCTACCCTATGAAATTAAGGGAAGAAACTATGATTGAACTGGAGCCAGGTAAGACCATTGCTGTAAAACTGCTATCTGTAGGGATACCGAATGATGAAGGGTATAGAATTGTGTTCTTTTCGGTAAATGGAGAAAATCGGTTTGTAGAGATAAAAGATACTTCCATTGACGTAAAAAAAGTACAAAATGAAAAAGCCGATGCCGAAGATGACAACCAATATGGCGCACCTTTGCAGGGCATGTTGTACAAAATACTGGTGAAGAAGGGACAGGTAGTGAAGGCGAACGACCCATTGTTTGTTTTAGAGGCCATGAAAATGGAAAGCACTGTATTGGCAACGAATAATGGAAAAGTAAAAAGCATCGTTTTAAAGGAAGGGACTTTGGTCATGCAGGATGATCTGATTATTACCTTAGGGTAATTTCAATCAAAAATAGTTGTCCACACCTTGTTATTCAAATAAATAGTACTACATTTGCACCCCTTAAAAAGCGGAAAAATTCTGTTTGGAAGGGTGAAAACAATGAATTATTAACTATTTACACAAAGAACGAAATGGACACATTGAGTTACAAAACAGTATCTGCCAATAAGGCAACCGTTACAAAAGAGTGGTTGTTGGTAGATGCGGACGGGCAAACATTGGGTCGTCTTGCAAGCGAAGTTGCTAAATTACTTCGCGGAAAACACAAACCAAGTTTTACTCCACACGTAGATTGTGGCGACAACGTAATTATTACGAATGCTGCCAAAATCCAGTTAACAGGGAACAAATGGGAAGCTAAAGAATACATTCGCCACACGGGTTATCCAGGTGGACAACGTTCTTTAACTGCTAAAGAATTGTTCAGTAAAGATCCTGCAAGACTAGTAGAAAAATCTGTAAAAGGAATGTTACCTAAAAATAAATTAGGAGCAGCTATTTTCAGAAACCTAAAAGTATATGCAGACGACAACCACGGACAAGAAGCACAAAAACCCAGAGTAATTAACCTTAACGAGAACAAGTAATGGAGACAATTCACAAAATTGGAAGAAGAAAGACCGCTGTTGCACGTGTTTACCTATCTGAAGGAAAAGGGAACATTACCATTAACAAGCGTGATCTTGACACGTATTTTACAACTTCAACGTTGCAGTACAAAGTAAAACAACCTTTAATGTTAACAGATAACGAAACAACATTCGATATTTCTGTAAACGTTTTTGGAGGAGGAATCACCGGACAAGCTGAAGCAATTCGACTTGCTATTTCTCGTGCTATGTGCACGTTAAATGATGAGAACAGAGGCATCTTAAAGCCAGAAGGATTACTTACCAGAGACCCACGTATGGTAGAGCGTAAGAAATTCGGACAGAAGAAAGCCCGTAAGAAATTCCAGTTCTCTAAGCGTTAATTCTTCAACAAGCTCAGGAACCTTTGTTTTCGAATTTTATTCAACATTGGTTACTACTTGCAAAAAGAAAATACTCAGAATTTTTCTGAGAAAGTTCATACAAATACAATTATTAATAAGCTGTTAGTCCCGCTCTTTGCCGGGCGGGACAATTAGTTTAGCATCTAAACCTGGTAATGCCGGGTTGCTATCTAACTTACAGAACGTAAACTAAAAACAAAATGGCAGACAACAAACAAGTTAAGGAACTCCTTGACGCCGGTGTACACTTTGGACACCTTACCAGAAAATGGAACCCGAACATGGCCCCGTATATCTATATGGAGCGTAACGGTATCCACATTATCAACCTTTACAAGACTACTGCAAAACTTCAGGAAGCAAACGATGCTTTGGCGAAGATCGCTGCTAGCGGACGTAAAATTCTTTTCGTAGCTACTAAAAAACAAGCTAAAGACATTGTTGCAGAAAAAGTGAAGAATGTAAACATGCCTTTCATCACAGAGAGATGGCCTGGAGGTATGTTAACCAACTTTGTAACGATTAGAAAAGCCGTGAAGAAAATGGCTTCTATCGATAGAATGAAGCAGGACGGAACGTTTAACACCCTTTCTAAGAAAGAACGTTTGGCAGTAGACCGTTTAAGAGCGAAGCTAGAAAAGAACTTAGGTTCAATTTCTGATATGAGCCGTCTTCCTGGTGCATTGTTCATTGTAGATACTACACGTGAGCACATTGCTGTAAAAGAAGCTCAAAAACTGAATATCCCAATCTTTGCTATGGTAGATACCAATAGTGACCCTCGTGAAATTGACTACGCAATCCCATCTAACGATGATGCATCTAAGTCTATCGAGAAGATTATTGCAAGCGTAACCGATGCTATTGCAGGTGGTTTGGCCGAGCGTAAATCTGGAAAAGAAGGTGACGACTCTAAAGAAGGTTCAAAAAAGAAAAAAACTGCTTCAAAGAAGGAAACGAAAGAAGAAAAAGCAGACAAGCCTAAAAGAAAGAAGGTTGCTGTAAAAGCTTCCAGCGAAGAAGAATAAGTTGTGAGTAAACAGTAACCATTGCTGTTTGCAGTGTTGCTGAAGAAAAACACTCTTCATAAAATTAAAAAGTCGTCAGGTTCATTTCTTAAACTGAAATTTGCGACGACTTTTTTTCAATTAATACTAATAAATAATGCGAGTGCAAAGCAGTCGCAATAAAAAATAAAAATACGATGGTAAAAGTAACCGCCGCAGAAGTAAACGAATTAAGAAAAAAAACCGGAGCCGGGATGATGGACTGTAAAAAGGCATTAGTAGAGGCAGAAGGTAATATGGAAGAAGCAATTAATATTCTTAGAAAAAAAGGACAAAAAATTGCCGAAAAAAGAGCAGACCGCGATTCTAGTGAAGGGGCTGTTGTATCAAAAATAAACGACGCTAACACAAGAGGTGTTGTAGTATCGGTAAACTGTGAAACAGATTTCGTAGCAAAAAATGATTCTTACAAAGAATTAGCACAAGAAATTGCAGACGTAGCAATTACTGTAAATTCTAAAGAAGAGTTATTGAAAGCAGATTTCAACGGGATGACGGTTGAAGAAAAACTAATCGAGCAAACAGGCGTAATTGGTGAGAAAATTGAAATCGGTGGTTTTGAAATCCTGGAAGCTCCTTTCGTAGGAACATACATCCACGGAAATAAAATTGGGGCTTTAACAGGTCTTTCAAAAGCAATCGATAATGCTGAAGAAGTAGCAAAAAATGTATCTATGCAAGTAGCTTCTATGGGAGCAACAACATTGTCTTACAAAGATTTTGACCCTGCATACGTGGCTTCTGAAACCGAAGCTAGAATTGCTGCTATTGAAAAAGACAATGTTGAGTTGGGACGTTTAGGAAAAACCCTTAAAAATGTACCGCAATACATTTCAAAATCTCAGTTAACTGACGAAGCTATGGCGAAAGCCGAAGCAGATGCTAAAGAACAATTAAAAGCTGAAGGAAAGCCAGAGCAAATCTGGGATAAAATTCTTCCGGGAAAAATGGAACGTTACGTAAGTGACAATACTACCTTAGACCAAGAGCAAGCATTGTTGGATCAAAACTACATTATGGACGATAAGAAAAAAGTATCGGAATACGTAGCAGACCAGGGTGTTGAAGTTGTTGGATTTAAGCGTGTTTCATTGGCATAATTTAGACAGTATCTTTACAATATAAAATCCGTTTTCAGATGTTCTGAAAACGGGTTTTTTTTACGCAACGTTTCTTAGGGATTTGCTACCCATACTCTATATTACATATAGGTCCTTAAATAAAGCAGGAAGGCACCCTAATAAAAAATCTACAACTGAAGCATCCTACCTGCTACTTCCTACCAACTTTTTTCATTACTTTTGCGCAACAAAATTGAGTTATGCACTACAAAAGAATCCTCCTCAAACTTAGCGGTGAAGCCTTAATGGGAACACGCCAATACGGAATAGACCCAGAACGTTTAAAAGAATATGCAGACGAAATAAAAGAAATAACAGCGCTAGGAGTAGAAGTAGCCATTGTCATAGGTGGCGGAAATATTTTTAGAGGATTGGCTGGCGCCAGCAAAGGCATGGACCGGGTACAAGGAGACCACATGGGAATGCTTGCAACCGTTATTAACGGATTGGCCCTACAAAGTGCTTTAGAGGATGAAGATATCCCTACCCGCTTACAAAGCGCCATAAAAATCAATGAAGTTGCTGAACCTTTTATTCGCCGTAAAGCTATTCGTCATCTGGAAAAGGGACGTGTGGTTATTTTTGGTGGAGGTACAGGAAACCCCTATTTCACTACCGATAGTGCCGCAGTTCTACGGGCTATTGAAATACAAGCCGATGTTATTTTAAAAGGAACCCGCGTAGATGGAATTTACACCAGCGATCCAGAAAAAGATATCACAGCCACCAAATTCGATTTTATCAGTTTTGATGATGTACTTAAAAAAGGGCTAAAAGTAATGGACTCAACGGCCTTTACACTGAGTCAGGAAAATAAACTCCCTATTATTGTTTTTGATATGAATACCAAAGGCAATTTAATGAAAGTGGTTACAGGCGAAACTATAGGGACTAAAGTTAACTTGTAATATTTCAGAATGTTTTAGTATTTTTGAGTTGGTCCTATTTTTGAATAGAACTGAAAAAGGTTAATTAAAAAATACCCGCCTGGGCGGACATTAAAAATGGAAGACGAAATTCAATTTATATTAGACGAAACCAAGGAAGCAATGGATAAAGCCATTAATCACTTGGAAAAACAATTAGTAAATATCCGTGCCGGAAAAGCCTCCCCTTCTATGGTGGGCAGTGTAAAGGTAGATTATTACGGCACCCCTACCCCCTTATCCCAAGTGGCGAATGTAAGCACCCCGGACGGAATGACCATTTCTATCCAGCCATGGGAAAAAAGTTTGATTCCTGACATTGAACGCGGGATCCAGATGGCAAACATCGGTTTTAATCCTATGAACAACGGGGAGAGCGTAATTATAAATGTTCCTCCGCTTACTGAAGAACGCCGCTCCGAATTAGCAAAACAAGCAAAAGCAGAAGCCGAAGAAGCAAAAATTGGAGTGCGTAACGATCGTAAAAATGCCAACAATGAGATTAAAAAGCTGGATATTTCAGATGATTTAAAAAGCAACCTGGAAATAGATATTCAAAAAATGACCGATAACCACATCGCCAAAATTGAACAAATTTTTGAAAAGAAAGAAAAAGAAATTATGACCGTCTAACCCCTTTCTATACGTTAAACAAAACACAAACAAGCGGCCATTGAGCCGCTTTCTTTTTAGCTTTGCACCCTATAATCTCCTCACACTTATGCGCGGCTATCTATTGCTGTTTTTCTTAGTATTTTCTATAGCAGTTGTTGCTCAAGAACCTGCTATACAAACCGAAAAAGACACCACTGCCACAAAATCCCAGAAAAAAGCAAATCCGTTTAATACTGGGTTTTACCCCATTGGTTTTTTTGATATCGACTTACGATATCTTATAAAATACAATAACTACGAAGGATTTAGACTAGGTGTTGGCGGGGTGACCAATGATACATTTTCAGATAGATTTAAAGTTGGCGGATATTTTGCCAGAGGGTTTAAGGACCGCGATATTAAATTTGGCGCTGGAGGGAGCATTCGGTTGGACAAAGAATATAAAACCTGGTTTAACCTATACTACAAGGACGACATTCAGGAAATAGGAAAGTTTAATTTTTTGACCGACAACAGGGTGTATTCCGTATTTGAACCCCGCTTAGTAAATGTTACCCAATTTTATAAAGAACGAACATGGCAAGCCAACGTACAAGCTGAATTCTATGAAAAAATATTAGCCGAAGTTCGACTTTCCAGAAGTCGCATAGACCAAATAGAAAGCTATCAGTATTTTAACGATGGCATTTTTTACAATAATTATGAGCTTGCAGAAGTAACAGCATCGTTCCGGATAAGCCCAAAAACCGACTTTATTACAACCAAGGATGGACGCGTAGAGTATTTTGATGGCTTCCCCAAGATTAGCGCACAGGTAACCCAAGGCATTGAGGACATTACAGGTAGTGATTTTAATTATACAAAATTTGGCCTAAAGCTGGATTACTATATTAAAAGAACCAACCTCTCTTCTACCAATTTTTTACTGGAAGGAGATTATGCCATAGGGGATGTACCCCTAACCCACTTATACCACGCCTACCCTAACAGCCCCACAAAAGACGAAATTTTACAGCGTTTCTCCGTCGCAGGTCGCCGTAGTTTTGAAACCATGTATTTTGGCGAGTTTTTCTCGGATCAATTGCTAACCTTGCAGGTAAAGCACAGTTTACGCCGCTTTTTCTTTTCAGAATTCTTTAAACCAGAATTAGTGCTCATTACAAGACATGCCCTGGGCGATTTAAAAAATCCCGAAAACCATTTGGGTATCCCCTTTAACACGCTGGACCAATTGTATAACGAAACTGGTTTTGAGCTCAATAAACTCATTTTTGGCTTTGGCTTAAGTGCCGCCTATCGCTACGGCTTTTACAACCTGCCAGATTTTGAAGACAATGTAAGCGTTAAGTTTACGTTTTATGCGAAGTTTTAAATCCGGTAAACTTCCCCTGCCCAACTGGAGTGATAACCCATAGCTATTCCTTACCTTTGCCGCGATTGTAAACGCAACTACTTGAACAAACTTTTTAGCATCGGGTTTTGGAGTGCCGTAGCACGTTTTATATTACGTAACAGGACGTTGTTACTAATTGTAATTGCTGCTATTACCGTATTTATGGTAACGCAGTGGCAATATATGCGCTTTACCTACACCGAAGCCAACCTACTCCCCGACGACCACGAAGTAAATGTAGAGTACAATACGTTTTTGGACAAGTTTGGGGAAGAAGGCAACCTGATTATTATGGGTGTTAAGGACGCTACCCTTTTTACACCCAAAAATTTTAAAGCCTGGACAGCCCTTTCAAAAAAACTGAAAACTTACGAAGCTGTTGACCTTACCCTCTCGGTTGGCGATTTGCAAAAGCTTCAAAAAATACGAGACTCCGCAACTTTTGCACTTGTCCCGTTTATACAGGACAGCATTCTTTCCGAAGAAATTCTAAAAGAGTATCGCTATGAGCTCTTTAACAAACTACCGTTTTACAAAGGCTTGGTATATAGCCCCAATAAACAAGGAGTGCGTACTGCAATCTACCTTAAAAAGGATATTGTAAACACCCCGTTACGGCGCGATTTTATTGTGAAGGACCTCATCCCCGCTATCGAGACTTTTGAAGAGGACACGGGTATCACCGTCCATACCTCTGGGATGCCTTACATCCGCACCCTCAATTCGCAAAACATTATTGACGAAATTGGAATGTTTATTGGCGCTGCACTACTGGTGACATCGCTTATTTTCTTCTTTTTCTTCCGTAGTTTTCGAGCTACGTTTATCTCAATGATTACCGTAATTATTGGGGTTATCTGGGCCTTTGGAATCCTTGGGTTGCTGAAATATGAAATCACCGTGCTTACGGCTTTAATTCCGCCGCTTATTATTGTTATTGGTATTCCCAACTGTATTTTTCTTATCAATAAATACCAGCAGGAAATAAAACTACACGGAAATCAGGCAAAATCGTTGCAACGGGTAATTGCCAAAGTGGGAAATGCCACGTTAATGACCAATGTAACCACCGCTTCGGGTTTTGCTACGTTTATTTTAACCAACAGTAAATTATTGAGTGAGTTTGGTATTGTTGCCTCTATCAATATTGTTTGTATTTTCTTGTTGAGTTTGTTCATTATTCCCATTGTGTATAGCTATATGAGTGTGCCAAAAACGAAACACCTCAAACACCTTAACAAGCGGTGGATTGGCAGCTTTGTAGACTGGATGGAACGCATGGTTCGCGAGCACCGGATTGCTATTTTTGTTGCTTCTATTCTTTTGCTCTGCGGAAGCATTATCGGGATGTTCCAAATTAATATATCAGGAAGTATTATCGAAGACATGCCCAAAGGGGAAGCATTTTTTGAAGACATCAAATTTTTTGAAGAAGAGTACGAAGGCATTATGCCCCTGGAAATTTTAGTAGATACCAAACGTAAAAAAGGAGTCATGAAACTCGCCACCCTAAAACGAATGGACGAGTTACAGGAATATCTGGAAGAAATCCCCGAATTCTCCAAACCCCTTTCTGTGGTAGACCTGGTAAAATACAGTAAACAAGCCTATTACAACGGAAATCCAGAGTACTACCAGCTTCCCAACAGCCAGGAACGTACGTTTATATTGTCCTACGCAAAAAACAGCGCCAAAAACACAAATTTGCTGTCCAGTTATGTAGATACCACAGGTCAGTATGCACGAATCACCGTGTTTATGAAAGACACTAAAACCGAGCGCTACGATAGACTAGAGGAAGACGTGAAGGCAAAAATTGATAAAATCTTTCCAGGTGACAGATATGAAGTGACGGTAACGGGCAAAGCACTGGTGTTTCAAAAAGGGACCAAATATTTAGTGACCAATCTTGTAATTTCCCTGTCCTTAGCCATTTTGCTCATTGCCTTGTTTATGGCGTGGATGTTTCGCAGTGTTAAAATGATTTTAGTTTCACTCCTGCCCAACTTATTACCGCTTATTATTACAGCAGGACTGATGGGCTTTTTAGGCGTTCCTATTAAACCTTCCACCATTCTGGTATTTAGTATCGCTTTTGGTATTTCGGTAGACGATACCATTCACTTTTTGGCAAAATACAGACAGGAACTTATTGCCAATAACTGGAAGATCAAGAAATCGGTGTATGCAGCACTTCGGGAAACCGGGGTGAGTATGTTTTACACTTCTATTGTGTTGTTTTTTGGGTTTTCGGTATTTACCATCTCTAGTTTTGGAGGCACTGTAGCCCTTGGGGCGTTGGTTTCTATTACCCTTGTTTTTGCGATGTTAGCTAATCTGCTGTTATTGCCAGCGTTATTGCTTTCGTTAGAAAAAGAGATTGCCAACAAAAAAACATTCAAAAAGCCGGCACTTCAAATTTTAGAAGCCGAAGAAGTCCCAGATCCTGAGGAATAAAAAAATGAATGTATGTTACCTCGATACTTCAAGGAGCCTGTCTTAAGATTGACGAAAGGTTCAGCATGACAAACTAATGAATAATCTTTTATAAATATTCCGTGTCACCCTGAGCCTGTCGAAGGGCAAACCTCACTCGGACCGTGCTTCGATGAGCTCAGTCTAACAAATAACCGACACTCTTAAATTAAAAAGACGTCACCCTGAGCTTGTCGAAGGGCAAATCTCACTCGGACCGTGCTTCGACGAGCTCAGCATGACAAACCAATGAACAATCTTTATAAATATCCCGTGTCACCCTGAGCCTGTCGAAGGGCATACTCCAAAAAATTAATTATATATTTTTACGTATTATGAAATACTACTACGTTTACATTTTACAATGCTCCGACAATTCATATTATACCGGCATGACCACTGATCTTGACAAGAGACTAGAACAACATCAAGCAGGAACAACCTATAATGGATATACTTTAAAAAGACGCCCTGTAAAGTTAGTTTGGTATGTGCAATGCAACTACCCTAATAATGCGATCGCTCTTGAAAAACAAATTAAAGGATGGAGCAGAAAAAAGAAACAGGCTTTGATAAATGGTAATTTCCAAGACTTAGTGAAATTTTCTAAAAATTACACAGAATTTGGCAAACCTGATTCGGAAGGTGCTTCGACAGGCTCAGCATGACAAACCAATGAACAATCTTTATAAATATCCCGTATCACCCTGAGCCTGTCGAAGGGCAAATTTTTCTGAATATATTATTCCATTTTCTCTCCGTATCTTTCCACCGTGAACATAGCTATATTATCGCGGGGCGAAACTTTATATTCTACACAAAGCTTAATCAAAGCTGGTGAAGCAAGAAATCATGAGATGGAAGTGCTCAACCCACTCTATTTTAACCTGGCAGTGGAAGCGGGAAAAGCAGTGGTGTATTACCACGATGAGTTGGTGGACGATCTCCACGCAGTAATTCCCCGTATTGGCGCTAGCAATACCGCTCAGGGTGCTGGTTTAGTACGGCATTTTGAAGCAGCGGGAGTGGCAGTTTCAGTTACTTCAGAAGGAATATTAAATTCCCGGGATAAATGGACGTGCTTTCAAATTTTAGCAAAAGCAGGAGTTCCAGTTCCAAACACGGTCTTAGGTGGGTATTATAATGCTGAAGTGTTACTGGAAAAATTTAACCATCAACCTGTCATTATAAAAATATTGGAAGGCACACATGGACAAGGCGTAATTCTTTCTGAAAGCAAACAAAATGCCCTGGCAACTATGGAAACCCTGCAAGCTAGTGAGGTTAAATTTATGGTACAAGAATACATTGCTGAGTCCAAAGGAGCTGATATTAGGGCAATTGTGATAGATGGTGTTATAGTTGCTGCTATGAAAAGGCAATGTAAAGCAGGCGATTTCAGAAGTAACCTGCATCGTGGCGGGACTTCACAAACCTTACAGCTTAGTTATGAAGAAGAGCGGGTAGCCCTAAAAGCTGCCAAGACATTAAACCTAGGGGTTTGCGGAGTAGATATATTGCAAAGTGCCCGTGGTCCGCTGGTGCTGGAGGTTAACAGTACGCCAGGATTAGAAGGTATTGAGACCACCACGGGCAAAAACATTTCTAAAAGCATTATTGGCTATCTGGAACGGAATAAGCGTTAAAACTTCATTAAACACTTTATAAACACGAGGCTTTTTAACGGCTTTTAGTACCTTTCCAAAGCATTATAAAAAATCATAATTTTTGAAACGAAAAATAGGAAGAACAGACAAAGCAGATTTCCCGCTACTTCACTTGCATGAAATTGATGTAAAAATAGATACAGGTGCTTACACTTCTAGTATTCATTGTAAAAACATGAAAATTGAAGATGATTACCTAAAATGCACGTTTTTAGATCCGGATCACCCTGCATATCACGAAAAAGAGTTTATTTTTGACAAGTACGATGTTCGCGTGGTAAAAAGCAGCAATGGAATAAAGCAAACGCGTTATCGTGTTTTAACTGAAATTGAGCTTTTTGGAAAAACCTATCCCATATTTTTAACCCTAAGCGACCGGGAAGAAATGAAATATCCCGTCCTGTTGGGCAGAAAGTTTTTAACCAAACGCTTTGTGGTAGACATTACCAGAACCGACCTTTCTTATAAATTAAAACTTAAAAATGAACATTAAAATATTATCGGCCGCACCTAACCTCTATTCTACGCAACGCATTGTACAAGCTGCTGAAAAACGTAAGCATACGGTAGAAATAATTAATCACACCAAGTGTGATATTGTTATCGAGAAGAAAAACCCTGTTGTCTACTACAAAGGTAAAAAGGTAGAGCACGTGGACGCGGTGATACCCCGTATAGGTGCTTCAGTTACTTTTTATGGAACCGCCGTAGTGCGCCAATTTGAGATGATGCGCTGTTTTACCACCACAGAATCTATGGCGTTAGTACGTTCCCGCGATAAATTGCGTAGTTTACAAATACTCTCAAGAGCCGGATTGGGCCTTCCTAAAACCGTTTTTACCAACTATTCCAAAAATGTTGAAGGTATTGTAGATCAAGTAGGTGGTGCTCCCGTAATTATAAAACTACTGGAAGGAACTCAGGGAATTGGCGTTATTCTGGCCGAAACAAAAAAAGCAGCCGAGAGTGTAATTGAAGCATTCAACAACCTACAAGCACGCGTGATAGTGCAAGAATTTATCAAAGAAGCTGGTGGGGCAGATATTAGGGCTATTGTAATTGATGGACGTGTTGTTGGCGCTATGAAACGACAAGGGAAAGAAGGTGAATTTAGAAGCAACTTACACCGTGGTGGAACGGCAGAAATTATAGAGTTAACAGACGAAGAAGAAACCGCAGCCATTAAAGCTGCCAAAGCTATGGGATTAGGTATTGCCGGGGTAGACATGTTGCAATCGTCTCGCGGACCTTTAATTCTGGAAGTAAATTCATCTCCAGGCTTGGAAGGTATAGAAAACGCCACAGGAAAGGATATTGCAAGGGAAATTATAAAATATATTGAACGAAGTGTCTAATTATGGCAACGCAACCGCAAGATCATTTTATTATTTTAGGTAAAAATGTGGGATTGGGAGAAACCAAAACCATTAATTTTAGTTTTGCCAAACTATACACATCTACCAAAATTGAAATACCTGTAATTGTCTCTCGTGCCGAAAAACCAGGTCCAACACTCCTACTAACCGCAGGAATACACGGTGACGAAATTAACGGCGTTGAAGTAGTACGCCAGATAATTGCCAAAAAAATAAACAGACCCCAAAAAGGCACGATTATATGCATCCCCATCTTAAATATTTTTGGCTTTCTAAATGCTGAAAGAACTTTTCCTGATGGAAGAGATTTAAATCGTGTGTTTCCAGGTACCAAAACCGGATCTTTGGCAAGCAGGGTGGCATTTCATTTTACAAACGAAATTTTACCCCTGGCAGATTATTGTTTAGATTTCCACACAGGGGGAGCACAGCGTTTTAATGCTGCTCAAATACGTGTAGTACCAGACAATCCACATTTAATGCAACTAGCCGAAATATTTAATGCGCCTTTTACCGTATTTTCTTCTAACCTTACAAAATCCTATCGGGCTACGTGTGCAAAAATGGGCATTCCCAGCCTGTTATTTGAAGGAGGTAAAAGCCTGGACAGCGATAAACACATAGTAAAACACGGTGTAGATGGCGTGGTACGTATTCTGGAACACCTGGATATGCTAAATCAAAAAATTAGTGTTACCGAAATTACCCAAAAAACAGTCCTTATAGAAAAAAGTCGTTGGGTTAGAGCGCAAAAAAGCGGGTTACTACACGTAAAAATTGCCTGTAACAAATATGTTGAAAAAGACGAGTTCCTGGCTACCATTACAGATCCGTATGGTGCCATGCGTTTTAAGGTGAAAGCTCCTAATGCCGGCTATATTATTAATGTGAATCATGCCCCAATCGTACACCAAGGCGATGCTATTTTTCACATTTCCACTACAGATAGCTCAGGATCTGAAGATGAGGAAAATTAAGCGTCTTAAGTAAAGCAACTTTTATGGATAAAAATGTATTGCGAAAAAAGTATAGCTCGTTAAGACAATCACTTTCAGAAAAAGAAATTGACAACTTAAGCCTGGCCATTGCCAACCAGGCACTACAACTTCCTGTTTGGGATAAATTATACTATCATATTTTTTTATCTATTTCAGAAAAAAAAGAAGTTAATACCGAATTCTTATTACACATCCTTCAGGGAAAAGACAAAAGTATAGGTATTCCCAAAGCTGATTTTGAAAACTCCCAAATGACACATATACTTCTACAGGAAAACACAGCCATTAAAATTTCAGATTATGGAATTCCCGAGCCAACTACGGGCATAGCCATTCCGCCACAACAATTTGACGTGGTTTTTGTACCCTTGTTAGCCTTTGATGAAGCTGGAAACCGAATTGGATATGGTAAAGGTTTCTACGACAGATTTTTAGCACAGTGCAAAAAAGACTGTATAAAAATAGGGCTTTCGCTTTTTAAAGCAGAACCTAAAATCCTTGCTGAAGCGCTAGATCTCCCCCTGGATTACTGTATAACACCACAAAAAATATATACTTTTTAAAATTTCTAACGTATCTTGGTAGTCCAATCTTAAAAAAATTAACCACCATGGAAAATCAAACCACGCCTGCAGGCAATCCACCAGACAATAACTTGGTTTGGGCAATTATCGCTATTATTTTTTGCTGGCCACTTGGCATTGTATCAATAATTAAGTCTACAAAAGTTAAAACACTATGGTTACAAGGAGATCATGCAGGGGCTCAAAAAGCTGCTTCAGATGCTAAAAAATGGGCTATATGGGGTATTGCGATTTCAGCTATTTGCTGGATATTATATATTTTACTATTTGTGGTTATTGGATTTGCAGGTGGGCTAGGTGGTTTTTAGAGCCAAAATTGTTTAAATTGAAAAAATCCACTACGGGAAAATCCAAAGGGGATTTTTACTATATATTTGCCAAATGAACCCAACCCAACAACCTCCTCCAGACAACCATATGGTCTGGGCTATTTTAAGCACTATTTTATGTTGTATGCCCCTTGGCATTGTTGCCATTGTTAAAGCCTCAAAAGTTGAGCAACTCTGGTATCAGGGTTTTCATGCCGAAGCTCAAAAAGCTGCAGATGACGCCAAAAAATGGAGTATTTATAGTGCCGTAAGTATTGCTGCAATTATTTTATTATATGTTATGTTTATGTTGTTAATGCTTGCTATAGGAGGTGCAGCCAGTCTATAAACGTAGTATACTTGTTGTGAGCATTGCCCTATTTCTGGCATTGCTACTAATACTTTATTATTTTTTCAATCCCTCACAACACACCTTCTTTATAAGCTGTCCGTTTAAATCGCTTACGGGATACCATTGTGCTGGCTGCGGTTCGCAGCGTGCCATTCATCATCTCTTGCATTTCAGGTGGTACAGCGCTTTTAGGCTCAATCCTTTTATGATTCTGTCTTTACCGTTGGTTGTTTACGGGATAGGCACCAAACTATACAACTACGTTTTTCAAAAGGAGTACAGAGTTCAGTTATTTTACAAACCCTGGTTTATTTATGGATATTTTGCTTTAGCCTTAATTTATTGGTTATTGCGCAATATTCCGGCTGTGCCTTTTAACTACTTAGCTCCTTACGAATAAGAGTTTTATAGGAAAATACCTACAATTCAAAATATTTTTATATCTTGCCCCTACCAAATTAAATGAAGAAGTGAATTTCTTAGCTCAAAAGAGAAAGAATATTTTTTTACAGGACAGCTCCCCTACTCCAAATAAAAGTAATCCTTTCGACGATTTTTATTACAAAGAAATTGCCCAGTTAACCGGAGCAGGAGGGTACTGTATCAATTTTTTAAATAAAACCAGCACCATAGACCCCCAGGGGAAACGCATTCTGAAAATCACGGAAGCCACCTTTTCACCTTCTCTTACCGATATATTAAATTTTCATGCTCCAGAAGAAAAAGAACGCACTATTGCTACGTTCAACGCTTGTGCTAATGGAAAAGCCTTTAAAACACAAGTAAAAATGGTAAGGCACACAGGGGAAGAATTTTGGGCAAAAGCCATTGGAAAACCCATGTATGATGCCCAGGAAAATATTATAGGTGTACAAGGGGTTTTTCAAGATATCACCCACGAAAAATACAGGGAGTTAAAACTTCAGGAATCTTTAAAAACTATTGCCACTCAAAACTCCAGATTATTTAATTATGCCAATCTGGTATCCCACAATCTTAAATCGCACGCCAGTAATATTAACATGTCTTTGGAGCTATTGGGAGACACCCAAGACCCGGTGGAAGCTAAAGAACTATTTCACGTACTACAGGATATTTCACAAGAGCTATGTAAAACTGTACATAATTTATGTGAGATTGTATCGATACAGGAAACAGCCAAAATTGCAAAAAATGAGGTTGTTTTAGAAGACGTGTTTTCAACTATAAAGGAACGTCTTGGCTCGAAATTACAGAAACACAATGTACAATTGTATACCGATTTTTCTGAAGCACCTACCGTACATTACATTCCTTCGTACATTGAAAGTATTATAGAAACCTTAGTATTACGTGCCATAAAAAATAGAAACCGCGACAGGACGCTAAGTATCAATGTTTTTAGCCTAGACAACGAGGGACAAAATGTCTTACTAATTAGGGATAATGGAAACGGTTTTACATCGGAAGAAGAAAAGCAAAAGGCTTTTGACCTTACGCACCCTATTGGCGGCTGTTCTGCAGCACATAATGTAGATTTGTTTCAGGTAAAAAACAAGGTAACGGCTCTTGGAGGAACCATTTCAGTGGAGAGCTCAGCAGAGCGGGGCACTACATTTACAATTGCTTTTTAGGATTCTGTTTCGGATGATTCGTCATTTTTTTTCTTCGGAAATGCTTTCTTATTAAAAATGATAAGCAATACCAACCCAATACTTATAGCAGAATCTGCAATGTTAAATACGGGGTCAAAAAAGGTAAAATATTCTCCTCCCCAAAATGGCACCCAACCTGGCAACACCCCTTCCCACAGCGGAAAATACAACATATCTACCACCTTTCCATGAAATAGTGTCCCGTATCCTCCCTCTGGCGGCATAAAAGAAGCCACCTGGTTGGTACTGTCGTTAAAAATAAGACCATAAAAAACAGAATCTATTATATTACCCATGGCTCCCGCAAAAATTAGTGCAATAGAAACAATGAGCACACGAGAAGCATTTTTACGTACCGAATCCCATAACCAATACCCAATACCCACAATAGCTACTAAACGGAACAATGTTAGAAAAAGCTTTCCATATTCTCCCGGGATTTGTGCACCCCAGGCCATTCCTTCATTTTCTACAAAATGAATTTTAAACCAGGAAAGTACGTCAAAACCATCGCCAAGAATAAAAGTGGTCTTGATGTATATTTTTGAAATCTGGTCTATTAATAACACCAGAATGATAATAGCTACAGCTTTTTTTAAGGACATTCTTTACGTATTGAAGGTGCAAAAATAAAGAATATTATTGGGTTTGTTGCAGGGTAATAT
>PANU01000089.1 GCA_002707745.1 Flavobacteriaceae bacterium | reverse complement strand
GACCCATGACAATCAAAGGGCCGATACTGTTCTCTCCGTAGAAAGACCGAAGTCGAGGGTCTAAATCTGAGGTAATCGTATCGTAGTAGTTGTCAGGGGAGGGAGTTTCGCTGCCTATCTGGTGACGACCAAGGACCTCCGGGTCTTCGAATAGTTGCTCGGTTTGAGCCTGAGACGTCGGTGTACCTTCGACACGCATTATTGGTTCAGGTTCAGGCTGAGGTGACGGTAAATCACCTGTCTCTGGCTCCGAACTTACGCCCGAACTTACGCCCGAGCCCGTCCCCGGACTTGGTCCCGGACTTGTTCCCGGCGTTGATACTGAGGTACCCCCTCCAGCGGTAGAAGGTGTGCCACCTGAGCCGCTGCCTTCGCCACTTGGCGGTACGAGGTCGGAGCCGCCGCCTCCCTCCGCCGGAACAGTCCCGGCCGGAGGGCCGGGGGTTGTGGTTGTGCCTGTGCCTGTGCCTGAGCCTGAGCCATCCTGCGTAAGCGCGTCTTCTGATACGGTGCTTCTCCCCATAACTACAACCCTCTTCCTGTCGGAACATCCACGTTGCTTCCACGCTGGGCTCTTTCCATACGACGCTGCCTAAGTCCACTCAGCAGTCCTGCCCGAGGACTGCTCTCCTCACTGCTTTCCTCTTCAGGTACTTCAAGCCCAGTGCGCGTATCAGACATCTGTCGAGCTACTTCAAGTGCCGCCCTTACTTCGTCGACACTTGAGTCGGGGTCGGTAAGCATATCGGAGACAGTACCTGTAGGCGTCGGTACCGGCTGACCTCTATCGGCAGGAAGATCAGGCTGTCGATCCTCTTCGGCGGGAGCCGTATCTGGAGGCGGGAGAAACGGTCGGCCCGAATATTCGCGGGTTGACCCTGTCGCTCTGGGAGTGTAGCCCGGAGTGGGCTCCAGGCTGCTCAACACGTCCGACAGTTCCCTGGCCCTCTCAAGCTCTGACTTGTCAAGGTAGGCCGACTTGCGCTCTAAAATTTCGGGGACGATAGGCTCGCCTGAAGGTATCTCGACTTCGTCGTCGGGCGCTTCAAGATCGACTTCGTCTGTGCTGATAGAGGCTCTGAGCTGCCTGAGGCGAACAGTGTTGTCTAACAGAGTACGAACTTCTTCTTGCGTCGCAGCCCGAGTTCCTGCGCTAAGACGCTCTCTAATCTCATCAGTACTGGCTTCCAGTCTCTCGATCTCATCTTCCGGAGATGGCCGCTCGATTGTGTCACGGTCTACCGGAATCTCTGCGGGGCCGTCGACGTCCGTGCTTGGTCGAGGATCCGGGTCAGGATCTAAATCTGCTTGAGCTTCTAAAGCTTCGGGCAGAGGAGCTACGCCCTCGACGGGTTGAATACCTCGTTCGGCCAGGATTGCCTCGTGAGTCGGTGTACCTCTCTCAACTCGACCGGGAGCGCCTGTGTCGGGATCAACGTAGGTAATCGCCCCGTCAGTCTCAAGCGTATACTCGACGGGGACAGATGTACCATCCGCCTTTTCCCGGGTGCCCGTAAATGTATCAAGCTCGGGAATCGCGGGGTCAGGCGTGTCTCTATCATACTGCTCTAAAAGCTCGCGCTCTGCCGGAGTCGGAGTCACACCAGCTTGTGCTCGGCTGACGATGGCCTCAACTTGACCTTCCAGGCTACTGCTTCGTCGCGCTTCTCGATCACGAGCCGCGTCTGCCCGGGCTACCTGCTCCTCAACATCCGCGGTCGCCTGACGCCCGAATCTCCTGTTCGCGCGTCGAAGGCTCTGCTCCAAGTCTCTTACGTCGTTTACTGCACCCCGACGCTGGCGCTCCAGCTCCCTTCTCTGAGACCGGAAATCTCGGGCAATCCCGGCGGATCCCGGCATACCTTCTTGCTCTGAGGTCAATCTTGCTATCGTAGCGTCATGTTCCGCAAGTGCTGCTGTCCGCTCCTCTAAGACGCTCTGCGCAGACACCAAGTTAGACTCGATCGTCTGAATGCCTTCTGCCGTAGCCAGCGCAGTCTGAGCCCGCATGTTCGCCACGCTGGGGCGCTCAGGTAGGTTTCCGACTTCAGTCGCTATTCGGTCAAACGTGTTGTCACGAATCTCCGACTCATCGCTGAATACAGTCAATCCTCGATTAAACGTGCGTGGCGGGCTGGGCTGTCCTGAGGTGCCGTAACCAATCTCATCTGCGATTCCGTTGGCGCGGATCTGCCGGAAGATATCACGGGGCCGAGTCTCAGATTTCCTGCTGATTATCCGAACTTCTTGAACGATTTCATCCGGCGCATAAGCGACACCGTTGACGCTGACTGTGCCCACACCGTACGTGAGGTCATCATAGGCATGTTGGCGATCTAACATACCCACTACACGATGTGACTTGTTCGCTCGGAACTCTTCAAAGTCTGCAAACTCGATCCCGAGTAGCTGTCGTCGCTTGTCCCGGCTCATTGCTGACAGTGTGTCAAACTCTTCGCGAGAACCCGAACCTCGTGTGTCAACGCCGCCCGCCTCATTGAAGGCGGCGGTTGTCTGGCCGCCGGGCTCGGTCACCAAGTCTTCGTCGTACGCAAACCCTGCGGGTCGACCACTCTCGGACAACTCCGATGTTCCCGCCAAGATAGATGGCCCCAGATTTGGGTTAGCTGCGTAGTACTCGCTGACCTGACTCCGAATCAGCGCATGTCTTTCAGGGTCCAGGCTCTCCTCGATAAAATAATTGCCGTCGGGTGCCTTAATAAAGAACCGGCCGTCGCTGCTCTCAAAGTACTCGGCCTCGCTATCCGTACCTTCATTGATGTAATGCACGCGCACAGGCGCCGCGCTTACTTCGCGCTCGTACTCGCCGGGAGTCATCCAGACTTGCTCACCATTCACGTCTCGATACGCAAACCCGTCAGCGCTGCGGTATTGCTCGACTTGATCCTCACTGAGCGCGACTTGTAGCTCAACCCACATGCCACTGGATGAGCCGCGAACACCGTATCCTCGACCCGGCCCTCGTCGCATCTGACGCCGCCAGCTGAGCATTGCCCGACGGTCATCCGGTCCTTCGACATATGTATCAGGGTTCCCGTCACCGTTAGTATCGATGTAGCTGCCGAGATTGAACCCATTAGACTCAGCCCAACCAGAGTCGACTAAGGCTTGGATACCTCGACCAATCACGTCTTGGTCGCCCGCAGACGAACCGAAAAGTTCTGCCCGCAGTCGATCTAAGTCTTCATCGGCGGCACTTAGATAATCATCTTCCTGCTGAAGAGTATTCAGAGTCTCTGTAGATGTCTGGAATGAGGTGACGCCATCAGCTGCTGCGACATCATCCGTAATACCCTGGACATGTGACATCGAATCGCGAAGCTGCTCAACCTTCTGCTCGTCGGTCAGAGTTGCCCAGTCAGGACTGTTTACGACGGCTTCAGCGCTGGACAGATGGGCTGTGAGCGAACTCTCTGCGCTCTCTTGCCCGCGCTCAACAAACTCCGCCCGCTGGAACAACCGCTCAATATTTGTTCGGAGAGAGCCCGTGTAAGCGATGCTAATATTGCTGAACCCTACGCCGGGTTCATAGTCGAAAGATACTCCGCCATACCCTCGGTCACGCATGGCAAGGAGCAACTGAGGTAGCTCGACATCAGCCGCAGTTGTCTCGGGTCCATCAAACAAGCCACCCGACAGGGCCGTCCAGGCAGCTGCATCGGGGTTTGCTCCTCGACGGTGCTCATCGTCGACGTGAGACATTAGCCGATCGTTGAACTGCCTACGCTGGGTGGCTAACTCAGTCCGATTATCTCGGATGTTATTGAGGTACCGAACCATCGCGTCACGCACAGAGTCCGCGTTATCCGCATCGACGCCGTGAAGATTCTCGATCATGTCGCTGTTCAAGCGAGCAATGTCTACTTGAGCCTCCAGCATCTGGATCTCTTGACGAGACAGACGTGCTCCAGCAGCGGTGCGGTATCGGCCGATAGTACGCACCAGAGTCTGGTACATATCAACCGCTTCGGGGTCCCGCGTCCTTGCTCCGGGAGGCAGACTGGCGCCACCGCCACGAGAGGCTACCCAGCTGTCGTAAAATTGTCCCATTTAGCTTACTCCCGGAACCGACGGCACACCCGGTATCAGGCCCCGTTGTCTGTCTCTGTCCACTAAGCCTGCGGCCTCTATCGCGCCTTTCATGAACTCTTTATCACGCTGCATGTCTGCCGCAGCAAGACCCTCCATGGCCCCCTCGGCAACTGCGCCGGGTACGTTCGTCTGCAACTTGCCTTGAAGTCGGCGCAAAATCTCGTCTTTCAGCGCCCCGTACCGCTGGGAGCTAACAGAGTCTAGTTGACCCTGTCGCTGACCCATACGTGCGGCCACGGCGTCTCTCAGCGATGCTCCCCTTGCCGCTTTGCCCGCCTGTGCGACACCCGATTGAATCCCTGTGAGGCCTGCCGGAGCCAACTCTCCCTGCGCTTCGTCACGCGACGCCTCCTCGACCTCGGCCATGGCTTTCTGGCGCTCTTCGTCGGATACCTGATTTGGATCCAGCGCGTCTATTTCTTTGTTGGCTCTTCGCTGCGCAACCGCCGCATATGTGGCCTCGACAACCGGCTTAAGCGCCGACGCAGCCATAAGCCCTAAAGTCACTGGATCCATAGTAAACTCCTCGCAGAGAGTATATCTTATTCGTCTTATAAAATCGTTAATACTCGCGCGCTTCTCACACCAAAAGATGCGCGATTAAATAAATAATAACTCGCCGTCCGGCTGCTAAATCCGCCTCTCTTCTGAGACCCCGAAACCTCAAAGGCATCTCCGAGCGAACCGCTAATCTGATGCAAGAACTGCTCCATATAGAGTGTCAGATTAAGGTCATGCCACCCAGCACTCAAGCCTTCTTGCATGTGACACATATCCCATGACATTGAAGATCTCTTTTCCGCCGTTCCGCCGGTCCCGACTATATCGGGGTCCAGTCCCGTAGTAGACGTCTGAGGTAGAGATCTCATCGTGTGTAGTAGCGGAGAACCATTTAAGCTGGCGCGAACGATAATGTCGGCGCTGGCAAAGTCAGGCGAATCATCAGTGGCGTCCTCTACGGTCAATGTTCGGAAGTCACTGAAGAAGAACGTCCACTGCCATAGAGCAAGTGTGACGTCATAAGGGATGTAGACCTTCACACCGCAACCCGCGACATTGACAAAGGCTGCTTCGCCGACTTCTCCAATACCATCCGAGAAGTAGTCGAGTGTCTCAAGACCGGCACCCTGGCGCCCACGAATCACTTCTTCCGGATGAATGTGCTCGGACTGAACTTCAAATCCTGAGCCAAAGTTAGTGCTGTGAAGTTTCCCGTTGGCTGTAGACATCACGCCTTCATGAGGCGTATCTGTATAGACGTTTCGATTATGCTCGTCAGGCTTTAGCGGCACACCATTGACGTAACTGTAAGGAAGAATGACCGACATAACTACGCCTTGAGTTGGATTACAGTGATGTTGCCTCGATGGTAAGTCAGCGTCGTGTCTGTGACGCCGGCCGAACCTTTCAGACCGTTGATGGTTGCGCCGTAAACACCGAAATAGTTGGGTGCCGCGGACAGATCCGAACTCTTTACTACCGCGAATAAGGCGACGTCATACTCCTCTTCAAGAGATCGAACAAAACCGGATGAGTCCTTCTCAAGAGAGTTGTAGTGATTCACATACACTTCGGTCTGACCCAGCACGGTGACCGCGCCTGTGCTTGAGTTGTTGTACCCAAGAGCCAGTGCCGCAAAATGATCGTGTACATGACCCGACTTTTGCGCACTGCCTGTGGCTCGTACAGACTTGACCTGCACGTTAGCCATCACGAGGAAGATAGACTCGGTTGTGATATCCCAAACGGTGGGGGCTACGGCGTTCAGATACTCCGTCCCGTTATAGAGCAGATACCAGCCATTGCCCGAGGTATTAGTCGTGACCGTAGAGGTGTTGTAGCCCGGGTACTTGTTCGAAATACTGTAAACCGACGCCGATATCGTGCTCTGCTTTTTCGCTACGACGGGGGAGGTCAGGTGAAAGTGATTAAGCGCGCCCCTCGACAGTGAGCCTGTCTGCACACTTCGAAATGCCGCAGCCATTCGGTCAATCTTCTCAGCACCTAATGACTCTCGGCTAATCGTATCTTCAGAGTCAAACGTGCCTACAGAGATCGTAGCGTCGGGTGAGCTATTCGGCGGATGCGACGGAACATCCAGCGTAAACAGCTTGCGGTTGAAGACATGAACGAAGTTAGACTGCTGACCATATGCGTAAGTCACTGTGCCCAAATGCCCCCGCTGCCCCAGAGGGGGAAACCGGCGAACAACAATCTCAATCGTATGCGTACCCGGCAGAACGTCGTAAAACGTACCCAGACGAACCGAAGCACAGTGAGGTCCCATTGTACCCGTCTCGGTGACATCAGGCATATCAGGGCCAGGGTATTTTCTGCGCGATGACCGCTGATCTTTTGCCCTGGCCGGCACTGTCACTTTGGCCCAAGATTCACGCTTGCCCGTTATTGTTGACTCAATCAAGTGACCGTTGACGCGTAAAGCGAACTGCACTCCCGCAGGATGTGCCGGTGCATTGAACGGGTCTGACGGGTCACCTTCAGAGAATAGATGTCCTGTGCTTGCGGAGCTAAACGTGGAGAAGCCCAGCCAGATATAAGTAACTTGACCGACTATCCAGAGCTTGGACACTCCCGTAGCCTTCGTGAATGTCATTAGGTCAATGACTTCCCAGTTCATGTCGTTAGAGACTTTATGGCTTGCGACGTAGCTACCTGAGGCTGTCCCCGGTGAGGGGTGATTCCAGGCTGAGCTGAAGTCCCCGAAGCCCGGGTCAGACATCTTCTCCTTGTATACGTAGGAGTGCGTCGCCGACGCAGGCTGAGTAATAACCCCCCGAACAGTTTCGCTGATGTTGTGCTCGTTAATCTCGCCGGCGTAAAGCTCCATGGCGGGGAGGATGTCTTCGTTCAGTTCTACCGGATCGAGCACGTCTCTGTCATTGAGTCTGCGCTTCGGAAAAATGTACGGCATGACGTCTCCTACACATCCGATCGATGAGGTACCCGACCCCTAATATTGCCCGAGGTAGCAACCGTAACGTCGAAGACGAAAGACGCAATATGCAGACGTGTCGGATACTTAGCCCGGATCTCAAACGCCCAGGTATAGGTGTTCTCTAAGCCCACCGGTACCTGACGCCAGACAAGTCGAGGGTCATGGGCCTTTGCCTGACCGATAATCGCCGACCCTGCTATGTCGTTTACGACTTCAGTCTCGTCATCAACCCCGACTGCTCGGATGTCTCGCATCAATACGACATCGCGCCAAGAACCGTTTCGGTAAAAGCGAATCTCAAAATCGTCATCCCAGGAATCAATGATGCCTATATACATCGACCGAACCTGCATCGGAGTGAGGCCTACTGTGTCCGACCGAATCCAGCCCGAGCGGTAGACGTAGTCTCTCTGTGGTGGCGTGTATGTTCGATTCTCTCTATCGAGGACGAAGATATCGCGTCTACCCAAGACATTGACGGTTGTAGTCTTAGCCACCGTAGTGTCTCGGATCCGCTGATACGAAGTGACCTCTTGCTCGTAGGTCACAGTTGGGTCGACTCCGACCGCTAGTAAATACTGACGCCAATCCTTCGTCTGACACATGTCGGCGATCTCGATACCCAGATCCATTCGACGCCAGTTCTGGCCGTCGAAGCAAAGAATTAGCGTGTTCTTCGGCGAGCCTGCTGGAGACAGGGCGCATCGGTACTCGCCCGTCATAGGATCAATCGCAGAGACTGCCATTCGCATACGACTGTGATTCACGAAGTTCTTAATCGTGCGCTGAATATTCCGGCTAAGGAGACCGATTCTACCTTCTCTCATCCCGTAGAACCCGTCTCGGGATAACCAGATCAGAGTTCCGTCGGGCATCGCCTGAATCGAGCGGGGTGCAATACATCCGATACCTTGCGACAAAGGAAGCGGTACCGAGAAATCTTCCAGTGAGTAAACGCTGTTCTCAGTGAACGCCAACAGCACACCACCGTGGGACGTGACTGCCGTGACTTCTGCTCCGCCGCTGTCAGGATAGACGAACTCCATCCGAGTAAACGTGCCTGGAAGACCCAACACTGAGCGCCGCACTACTCCGGGGTCTCCCACAACATTCCCTATGACTAATCGTCCTTGATGGGCGCACATCACACGGAAGATCGGGGTACGTATCGTGTTCGGCATATCGAGACCCAAGTCTGAATCTCGCCTATTGTCGGGGTAGCTGAACGACCGATTATTCGGAATACGCGCCAAGAACCTCGGGGTTGTCCCGATGTTGTTCTTATCGGGAGTACGGTAGAGCCGGACAGCTACGCAATGGTCAGGCCCCTCGCTGGCAACGCGAACCAGAAACTGGCGCTGAAGATCATCAATCTCCAGACCTAAAGTGTGATTCGAAAAAGAGTCCTCTCCCGCGTCTGTAAGCGCCGCTATCTCATACTCGCTGTCGCCGTCGTAGGGATCTGCTTGCGCGGTGTCAACAGACACGCTGTTGCTCGGCGCTGAAGGCTGAGACAGATTGCCGTGTACATCTTCATACTGTATATGGTAATGCCAGTTACCGGCTCTTATAGCGCCCGTCTGACCGTCAAGCACATCTCCGATTGTCCCTATGTTACCTTCCCAGGAATATCCCAGACTGTTCGGGTAGAGGTCATCGGCTTGGTCTGGAGTCGGGGACTCGGGGCCTTCCGCTTGCGGTGCGCCGGGTATTGCCGCGAACCCTAAGGGCGTAACCATCCCATCATGTGAGATCGTCAGGGGATAGTCGACTCCGTTAGACCAGATGATCGTGTTGTTTAGGACAAGAAACTGATCAGGGTAGGTCGAGCGAATATCAGACGAAAGCCCTGACTTGATCGAGACATACGATCTCTTCCAGCCCTGATGCATATTGAGGTGCGTGTCTGTCCGAATCAACAGCGTATCACTGACGCCACCAAGCAATCCCGCGTGGAAGATACCGTGAGGTTCTCCCAGGCGAGTTGATAGCGCGTCCTCCTCCGCTTTTGTGCGGGGAGGCTCATACACACAAGGGCCGACTACAGTCTTGAGCGTACCCTCAGGGGTATATTCAAAGTTCTGTACTTTATAGGCGAGTACCGAAGGAGAGTATTGAACCTGCTGCTCCCCTGCGGGGATAACAAACTCCATCGGTTGAGTCTGTGCCGGCCCTCCCATGATAGAAACTCCTTGAGACTATTTAGCGGCAGCGGGTTCCATTTCGATACGTGGAAGTGACTTCCAAGAACTCGACAGGATGTCGTTGACACTATCGTCTTTCTTCAGCGCAGGCACTTCGCGGAATACCCGAGCACGCCAGCTCATATACCGCTCGCCGACCTTGGGTGATGGCAGATTCCACGCCGAGGCATCTCGGCTGTCAGACTCGTCAGTAGCGGGCACGACCCAGCAGTTACGCTCTTCATCGTACATCCAAGTAGACGGCACCCAGTCATGCTTGCTGCGGAACTCTTGGTCAGAACTAATAAACTCCGTACCCGTGCGAGTCATCACAACCGCAGACCACTCCTCGGGAAACTTCTCAGGACCGCTCATAGACACGACCAGGGCTTCTTCGACTAAGCCGATAAGCGTGTGGCGGTAAAAGGAATCACCCATCTTCGGGCGCGGAATCTTATTAGATCTACTCATAAATCACCTTAACTGTTGTTGAATACGCCGAATCGTTTCCGTGACGTATGACCGTACAAAGGTACAGGTTCGACGATTCGGCCAGGATTAGCGTACCTCATTCGATATCGCTTGACCAACTCGCTATAACGATTCAAGTGTAGTTCCGCACCCTGCTGGTCTACTCCGTCTTGGAGGCAGAGATAGTAGAGACTCAGCTCCAACAGCGCAGGAACCGAATCACGCTGAATCGGTGCCGTGTCTTGATCCGACGTAAACTTCCGGGGCAGACGAAGCACACGTAGGTCAAGCTCGTACCGAGCATCCTGATGAGGGTAAACCTTATGCGCGTAGTACCCTGTGCTGTGCTTCAGCGACCGGTGATAGTCAGGCGTCACTGAACCATCCCAGGTATACAGTTCGGCGGTCGGCTCGATCTCAGTCAGTAGATAGAACTTACCGGAGCTTTCCACCTGATCGAACGTCGCTGCCTTAGACCCCTCGTTTACGCTAAGGCGTGCAACATAGATCCTGATGCGGAGGCCCGAGCGACTATAATCAGTCTTGGTCGAGTCGCCGTAGCCCAGCATGGCGTCGATATTTGTGGGCCGGATCTTAATCGAATAGCTGCTGGCGATTTTAGCGTGGTCAACCGATTCACTGACAGGAGAAGGGGCGCTCTCCCACTGAGGATCACGAATCCCTGAAGGTGCGTCTTGCCACTCTTCGTCTCGTCGACCCCACACGTAGGTGTAGCAGAACTGAAACTCACCTTCAGCAACGGGACCTGCCCAGCTTGAGGCAGCCCCCTTAC
Organism: Flavobacteriaceae bacterium; assembly: GCA_002707745.1. Classification (GTDB taxonomy): domain Bacteria; phylum Bacteroidota; class Bacteroidia; order Flavobacteriales; family Flavobacteriaceae; genus Marinirhabdus. The sequence goes on along the minus strand of PANU01000089.1, from coordinate 1,436 downwards.
CTAACACACGAGACGAGAACTCGACCTGAGGCGGCTCATGCGGTGCCGGGACCTGAAAGTGCCTCCCTCTCCAGAATCGGTACGGTCGACCCAGGCTGTCGCCTTGGAAATCAACCATATCTTGCCGATACGCACCGGCAGTATCGATCGCCCACACCTGCTGCTTTGTGCTGTCATAGATGCGGGCCGGCTCAAGAACCTCCATCACATCATCCGACACGAAAAACTCGGGCTGGTAGATCCTAAACGCCATGCTGGTGTCACCAGAAGAGTCGTCTCTCCAAGGACGATCGAGAGTCACGTAGTATGCGTTACCGTCGTTCCACCACTCACGACACTGACGCCGGTGGACTACGCCGTCCCCGTCAGTAATCTCCATGTGCATGATACCGTCCCAGGTACCATCAACTGTAGGCCGCCACGCAGTCAGAGAGCTTGCGCCTACGGGAGTACCCGCAGTATCCATGAAGCTTAAAACTCTTGTGTATGAAGCAACACGAGAGACACGGGCTGAGACCGCGGTGTCAGCACTATCAATGTCTTTGTAGAGAACAATGTGTTCTTCGTCTGGGATCAGAGCCTCGGGCACATCACCGGCCAGACGATCCAACGCGAAGTTCAGAGACTCCCGCACACGATTATCAAAAGTCTTACCGGTACTATCCCAAGATCGGAACTCCAGTAGCCGCGATCTTAAAGCACCAAGAGATACGTCCATGCTGCCTCCAAAAGAAAGGGCCGGGGCCCATTGAGCCCCGACCCTAATGTATCACGAATCAGCTAACTACCACACACCGTTAATCCAGCAAGTGGCTTTAGAGCCAGCCGAGCCATCAGCTTCAAGGGCCATACCAAAGACACACTCAAGGTTGTCAGTGGTCGCATCGGCATTGAGCGTAATGCTTTGAGCTTGACCTGCGGTGCTCGCATGACCAACGATACGGTCACCCTGAGCAACAGAGCCTCCGCACGTAACTTCACCCACGCCCTTAGCAATGATCCAACCATAGGACCCCGCCGCAATCGCGTGAGCTGCTACTCCCAGAATCCGAAACACATGAAGTGTAGCGGTGCATTTCAACCCGTGGAAAGGCTGGTAATCGCTGTTATCCAGCATGATCACATCACCTTCAGCCCATGCCGTAGACGCCTCGTCGTTGTAAACGAAGATCCACTCTCGGTCACCGTAGTGCGTCGAGTTGATTGCGTTTACCTCGTCAGCAGGCTGCACATACCGAGTACCCACCGGGTAAACCTCGTCAGTGTAGGTCATGCCAAGACCGTCAGTTTTAACTTGTCCCATAATAACCTCCTATCAGGTGGATCCACCGGAAACAGCGCCCTGTGCGGGGAGCTTGGTACAGATGAGGTTACCCTGCATCGAGAAGAGAGCCGTAACGACGTCTTGATCCCCAACACGCTCTTCGAACTTACCG
>PANU01000088.1 GCA_002707745.1 Flavobacteriaceae bacterium | reverse complement strand
CCACAGCGCAAATAGCTTTTGCTGCCGGCGACAGAGTGCGCTCTCTTGCCTATACCGTGAAAATGGCCGAAAATTTTGACGAAGCCGTTGCGCAATCCATGGCAATTTCAGAAAATATTGAACAGGACATCAAGGCAAGACACATTGTTGCTCCAGACGACCGAAGTGCCGTAAACGTAAACAACACCCTGGAAGAAGCCAAGAAAATTTATAGCTTAATTGCGGTGATTAGAAATGTATTCTGGTTTATAGGAATCTTTACAATTATAGCTGGAGTGGTAGGCGTAAGTAATATTATGCTCATTATTGTAAAAGAACGCACCAAGGAAATCGGAATCCGAAAAGCTATTGGAGCTTTGCCAGGCTCTATTATTGCACTTATTTTACAGGAAGCAATTTTTATAACAGCTGTAGCAGGTTTCTTCGGACTTTTTGCTGGTGTGGGATTACTACAACTTGTTAGTCCGTTAGTAGATAATGATTTTATAAAATCCCCACAGGTAGATTTTAATACAGCACTTACCACTGTTATTATTTTAATTGTTGCAGGTGCTGTTGCAGGATATATTCCGGCAAGAAGAGCGGCTCATATTAAACCCATAGATGCGTTAAGAGACGAATAGTATGTTAAACAAAGACCGTTGGAAAGAAATTTTAGAAGCGCTAAGTGCCAATCCATTTAGAACGCTCCTAACCTGCTTTGGAGTGTTTTGGGGGATCTTTATTTTGGTGGTACTGTTAGCGCTCACCACAGGTTTGCGGAATGGGGTAAGTAAAGATTTTGGAGATTTTGCCACCAATTCTATGTTTATGTGGGGGCAAGGAACTTCAAAACCATATAAAGGATTGCCTAAAGGAAGGCGCGTTCAGTTTAAAGTAGCAGATGTAGCAGTTTTAAAAGAAAAAATGCCCGAGCTTAAATATGTATCCCCACGCGGACAATTAGGGGGATATAACGGAGCCAATAATGTAACCAGAAACGAAAAAACAGGAGCCTTTACTGTAAGTGGTGACTATCCGGAATTTATTAAACAACAACCCATGGATATTACGGCGGGGCGTTTTATAAGTTATTCAGATATTAATGATAAGCGCAAAGGCGTAGTTATTGGAGATGGGGTAGTAACCAGCCTTTTTAATGTAGGTGAAAATGCAATTGGTGAATACATTAAAATTAACGGGGTAAATTTTATGGTACTCGGAACTTTTTCTGCTCCCAGTAACAATGGGAATAGTGAAGAATTAGCCAACACTATTTATGTGCCCTTCACTACCTTTAATCAGGTGTTTAACAGGGGTGATGAAGTAGGTTGGATGGCAATTACAGCATTTGATGCTTATAGCATTACCTCCTTAAAACCTCAAATTCTTGAAATTATGAGGGAACAACGCACCATCCATCCAGACGATGAACGTGCCATTGGAAATTTTGATCGCGCAGAAGCCTTTGGAAGAATTACAGGTTTGTTTGATATTTTAAAATTTGTAGGCTTTTTTGTGGGCGGATTAATACTCGCTTCCGGAATGATAGGTGTTATAAATATATTACTTATATCAGTAAAAGAGCGAACAAATGAAATTGGCGTAAGAAGAGCCCTTGGGGCAACCCCGTGGCAGGTACGTTGGCAAATTGTACAGGAATCGCTTATTATAACACTTATAAGCGGAATGGCTGGTGTAGCAGGCGGAGCAGGACTTATTTGGACTATGAACTATGCCTTGGAACAAAGTGGTCCCGTAGATAATTTTGCCAACCCTTCTGTGAATATTGCAGTTATAGTGACTGCTTTAATTATCTTGATTATTTCAGGAATTATAGCAGGCCTCTTTCCGGCAATTAGAGCTACAAAAATAAAACCAGTAGACGCGCTGCGTACAGATTAACTAATAGAAAAGTAGATACAACAAATTATTATGAAAAAAGGATTTATTATTACCGTGCTTGTTATAGTGTTCCTGGGATTTATCTTAGGCCTATGGTATGTTTTCAGCTTAGACAGTAAAGACCCTGTTGTGTATGAAACCGAACAGGCTTCTACCCAAACCATTGTAAAGAAAACAGTGGCTACAGGAAGTATTGTGCCTAAAGAAGAGGTGCTTATTAAACCAAACATTTCCGGGATTATAGATGAAATTTTTGTAGAAGCGGGAGACGTAATACAAAGAGGCGATCTAATTGCTAAAGTAAAAGTAGTTCCTAATGTGTCTTCTTTAACGAGCGCCAAGAATAGTATTAATAGTGCCAGCACACAGGTAGAAACAGCACGTCTGGCTCTGGAAAGTCAAAAAAACATCTATGATCGGCAAAAAGAACTGTTTGAAAAAGGGGTGATTTCTGCAAATGAATTTGACAATGCCGAATTAGCTTATAATCAGGCTCAGCAACGGTTCGCTCAGGAAAAAGTGAATTTAACGGGAGCACGTCAAAATTTTGACATTGTAAAAACAGGAACCACCAGCGGGTTAGGGGCCTCTGCCAATACCGAAATTAGAGCTACCGTATCGGGAATGGTGCTGGATGTACCTGTGAAAACAGGAAATCAGGTGATTGAGTCTAATAATTTTAATGACGGAACTACCATTGCAACACTTGCCGATGTAGATAAAATGATTTTTGAAGGAAAGGTGGATGAAAGTGAAGTAGGTAAGATACAAGAGAACCTTCCGCTAGAAATTACGGTGGGGGCTATTGAAAATAAAAAGTTTGATGCCGTTCTGGATTACATCGCGCCTAAGGGTGTAAGTGAAAACGGAGCCATACAGTTTGCTATAAAAGGAACCTTAAAAATGCAGGATTCTACCACATTTATTCGTGCTGGTTTAAGTGCAAATGCCTCTATAATTTTAGCCAAGGCAGAAGGGGTGCTGGCAATTAAAGAAGCCCTTGTGCAGTACGATCCGGAGACACAAAAACCTTTTGTAGAAGTAGCTGTGGGAGATCAAGAGTTTAAGAGAAAAGAAGTAGAATTGGGCGTGAGCGACGGACTTAATGTAGAAGTAAAAAGCGGTATTTCAAAAGACGACAATATTAAGGTCTGGAACCAATTGAAAGCACCACCAGCCTTTGGCGGAAATTAATTTCTACTTGTTTTTGTAACACTTTCAACAATCAAAAGACTTATGTTTCAACTTCAATCAATCATGAAAAGATTTACATTTATAATGATACTTCTGTTTTTGGGAATTTCAACCCAGGCACAGGATAAAAAATGGACACTTAAGGAATGTGTGCAGCACGCTCTGGAAAACAATATTTCCATTAAGCAAAGTGAATTGGATTTACAAGTAACCGATGCCGATAAACTTTCAGCTACAGGAAATTTTTTACCAACGTTAAATGCTGGTGCTAGCGTTTCAGAAAATACGGGATTAAGTTTTAACCCAATTACCAACAACGCACAGACAACAACTTTTTTATCGGCTACTGGTAATATTAATGTTGGATATACTCTTTTTGATGGATTGCGAAACGTGCGTCAACTGCAGCGCGCCAAGCTTTCTAAACTTTCGGCAGCGTACCGTCTGGATAAAATGAAAGACGATATTGCGCTTTTTGTCGCTAATGCCTATTTAACCGTTTTAAATAATAAAGCCAATTTAGAGTCTGCAAAATCTCAAAATCTGGTAACCATAGAGCAAATTGAAAGAACCAATGCACTGGTAGATGCAGGAACATTGCCAAGAGGAGATTTGTTAGAGATTGAAGCCACCAACGCAAGTGAACTTCAAAATATAGCTACCCTGGAAAATGCAGTGACTATTTCCCGAATTAGCCTGGCACAATTATTATTGGTGGAAGATTATCAAACCTTCGATATTGTGGACGAAGGGTACGATATAGTGCTGAATGAAATAGCTGAAAAGCCAGTTTCAGAAATTATAGCTTCGGCCGAAGAAAACCGAAGTGAAGTGAAAATTGCAGAAAAAAGTGTAGAACTGGCAGAAAAGGATTTGCAAATTGCAAAAGGAGCTTTTTACCCAACCCTTTCAGCATTTTTTGGCTACAATACAAGATATACCGATGCCACTTCATTTATTCAAATTCCAGATCCAGATAATCCTTTTTCTACCCAACCCATTGGTGTTGTGCAGGAAACAGGACAAGTAGTTGTGGGAGAATTCCCCAATACAGTTGCCCGGGAAGTAGGGGCCGCCCCCTTCTCAGATCAGATTTATTTAAATGATGGTATTTCCTACGGCTTACAACTTAATATTCCAATATTAAATGGGTTTTCCGTTCGAAGTAACGTGATGCGAAGCAAGGTAAATGTAGAACGAACCAGGTACCAGTTGGAGCAGGCAAAACTGGATTTGGAGAGTAATGTATACCAGGCATATGTAGATGCCAAAGGCTCTTTAAAAGCCTATGAAGCTGCTGTAAAAGCATTGGAAAGCCAGGAACTGGCGTACCAGTATGCCAAAGACCGATACGATGTGGGCTTAACCAATGCTTTCGATTTTAGTCAGAGTAAAGTGCGGTACGACAACGCTACCATTGCACTAAACCAAGCCAAATACGATTATATTTTTAAATTAAAAGTATTAGAACTATATTTTGGTGTAGAACCAACCGACCTTAAATTTTAATAGAATGAAAAAAACACTCATTTGGATTGCTGTAGTTGCTGTTGCACTGGTTATTTTACTGGTTGCAGGTAAAAAAATGGGGCTTTTTGGTGAAGGAGGCAATTTTACGGAAGTAGAAGTTTCTAAAATTGAACCTATAGATATTACCGAAACCGTTGCTGCTACTGGTAAAATACAACCAGAAGTTGAAGTTAATATTTCTTCTGAAGTATCTGGAGAAATAATTGAATTGCCTATTAAAGAAGGCCAGCAAGTAAAAAAAGGCGATTTATTAGTAAAGATTAATCCCGATTTAATTCAGGCTGCCGTAAGCCAGTCACAAGCTGGACTGCAAAATGTTCGCGCCCAATTAAATCAGGCCGAAGCTTCTCTTAAAAACAGTAAAGCCAATTACGAAAGAAACAAAGCTCTTTTTGAGAAAGGAGTAATCTCCAAATCGCAATGGGACCAGACTATCGCCGAATACGAAGGCGCGCAGGCCAGTGTACAATCTGCCTATTATAATGTGCAGAGTGCAGCAGCCAATGTAAAGCAATCCCGTGACAACTTATCCAGAACCAGTATTTATGCTCCTATGAGTGGTACTATTTCACTATTGGCTGCAGAACTTGGCGAACGGGTGGTTGGGACAGCACAAATGGCAGGAACCGAAATTTTACGGGTGGCTAACCTTAGTAATATGGAAGTAGAAGTAGATGTAAACGAAAACGATATTGTAAAAGTTGCAGTAGGTGACAGTACAATTGTTGAAGTAGATGCCTATTTAAAAAGAGAATTTAAAGGAATCGTAACCGAAATTGCAAACTCTGCACAAAATACTTTAACGGCAGACCAGGTAACAAATTTTAAAGTAAAAGTGCGTGTGTTGCCAGAATCTTATAAAGATCTAACAGAAGGAAAACCAGAAAATTATTCACCCTTTAGACCTGGAATGACCGCTACCGTAGATATTATTACCAATAAGCGTAAAAATGTAGTAGGGGTGCCTATTAGTGCTATTGTAATTAAAACCGATACTACAGGAAAAAAGACAGCAAGAACCAAGGCTGCTACAGGAACAGAAGAAAGGTTTGAATGTGTATTTGTAAAAAAAGGAGATGAAGCCAAATTGCGGGTTGTAACCACAGGAATACAGAACGACACCAATATTGAAATTTTAAGTGGACTTGAAGAAGGAGACGAAGTAATTACAGGTCCTTATAATACTGTAACTAAAACTTTAGACCCAGGCGATAAAGTAACCTTGATGAAAGATAAAAAAGATTCTAAAAAAGAAACTGAAGAGTAATGGCAATAGTACTTTGTATTGAAACAGCCACAACAAATTGTTCAGTAGCGCTTTCGGTTAACGGAAGCGTTATTGCTTTTAAAGAAGATCCGGATAAAAATTACAGTCATGCAGAACAGTTGCATGTGTTTATTGAAAAAGTTCTATCTGAAGCGAATATTAAAAAGAACGATTTACATGCGGTAGCAGTAAGTAAAGGTCCCGGTAGTTATACAGGACTCCGTATTGGGGTGTCTGCAGCCAAAGGCTTATGCTACGCGTTGGACATCCCTTTAATTGCTGTGCCTACACTAGAAGTTTTAGCAGCTAAAGTTGAAGAGAACGTAACTGTAATTCCCTTGCTTGATGCAAGACGTATGGAAGTGTATTCTGCGGTTTATTTTCAGGGGGCAGCGATTAGAACTACTAAAGCCGAAATAGTAACTGAAACATCCTTTGCATCTTATCTTGAAAATGGGAACACTATGTTTATTGGTACGGGTGCAGAAAAATTTAAAGCTATTTGCCTGCATTCTAATGCTTTGTTTAAGATAAACGAGTTGCCTTCGGCAAAAGAAATGGCTGTTCTGGCCGAACAAAAATATAACGAAGAAACATTTGAAGATGTAGCCTATTTTGAACCCTATTATTTAAAAGATTTTAAAACTAGGTAGCAACTATTACAGCTCAATATTTTTTAACGAATTAAAATACTTGACGGCTGTTATAAGATCTTCTTCTTCGTTGAGGTTTAAATTGTTTTCCGCTACATATTTTTTAATAAGAGCTTCATTTTTACCAAACACCTTTAGTTTTTTACTTCTTGAAGAAGGAAGCTCGTAAAATTTTCCGTTTTCAGAAACAAGATAATACACAGGGTTGTCAATAAATTTGGCTAAAACATCCCTGGTAATAGAAGTTTTTGCTGGTTTTGCTGGGTAAAACTTTTTATTTAGCTTTTTAAAAACATCAACTTTAGTACCTTCGTATAACACCTGGAAATACCCACCACCTTCTATACCGCCCTGGTACGGGACAAATACAAAAATGGCCTGCATTATTTTTACATATATGTCGGGTGATTTGGGTAGTGGCCTTGCTTTGCTAATGGGAGTTTCTAAAGATTCTTTTATTTCAATTTCATCTGCCATGGCATTGTACCGTAACGCTACATTACTGGCCAGTAATTTGTTTTTATCATAAACATTACCAGATAAAAAGGAGGGATTATTATATGGGGTGCCTTTGTAGCTGTCGGTATTTGTGTAGTCTACAAACTTATCCTGTCTTTTTATAAATTCATCTAACTGATACAGACTATTTACAAACCTTCGTGTTTGTGTTTCTTGGGCCACTAAAAGGTTGCCAACCCAAAAAATGAGAAAGAGTAAAACAACATATTTTTTCATAGCTGAAATTAGGATGTACACATATACGTACAGCTGATTATCGTAAAAGTAGGATACTCTGCTAATTTCAACAAAACATAAAGGTCTTAATTATTGAAAGGTTCACGACTTTTATAAATGACGACTTGCGAATTAATTGCTAAGGTATTTAAAATCAAGTTGTTATATGTTTAGGAAAATGTGACAGCATAATTTTCTTTTTAGCTGCGCTTTAAAAAAGTACCTTTAGTATTGTGTATTTAGAGTATTTAAAACATTTAAATAGTAGTAAATGCCTGCAAACCAGCTGTATGTTTCGAAAACTGATTTTATTACTTCTATTTCTGGGCAGCACTTTTCAGGGGTATGCTCAGACTATGGATGTGCAGAAACTTCAGCAAAACTCCTATGAGGACCTCATTGCCTTGTTTGATGAAACAATAAACGATACCCTAAATGCCAAAGCTATTGCAAGGGCATACCTCCAAAAAGCTAAACGTGAAAACGATAGTACCAAAATAGCACGTGGGTATCAGCGCATGGCTTACGTATCAGAAATTGAAGAGGCTGTAACATACTTGGACAGTACTATAACATTCTCTTTACATAGTGAACATCCAAATTTTCCTGCTATAGGGTATCTTTTTAAATCCTATTATTTATACACTTTAGAGCAATACGAAGAAAGTCTTTCAAATGCTGTTATTGCATATCAGTTTGCAAAACGAAAACAAAACATAGACCAACAAATTACGGCATTACATCAAATTAACGGAGTAAATGAATTGTGGGGCGATTATGAAAAAGCATTAGAAACCGAATTGGAAACAAAAAAGCTCCTGTTTCAGCATAAAGATTCTGAACTGTTTGCCGAAAATTACCTTGCCTCTCTCGAAGGCATCGGCAATTGTTACGTGCGGCTTAACATGCCGGATTCTGCCTTGGTTTACTATAAAAAAGGGATAGCGGAAGCCTTACATAATAAAGACACTATTACATATCAGGCCTTTGTTTCAAAAAGCGGGAACGCGCTTGCTGTAAAGGGTAATTATAAAGCTGCAAAGGATAGTTTGCAAAAGGCTCATGAGTATAAAGAATATTTTATAAATAGTTACGAAACCCAATTTAATTATTATATGGGTACTATTGCTATGGGGCAACAGCATGTTGCGGAAGGGATTAAATACTTTAAAAAAGTAGATTCTATTTATCAGACCAAACAGGTACTATACCCGGAACTACCAGAAATTTACGATAAGCTGGCAGGATATTATAAAGCTGAAGGAGACCAGGAAGAACAGTTGTATTATATGCAACAACTGGTGGATGTCGTAAAGCTACTCGATGCCAAACGGGTTCATGTAAAAAGCAAAATTGCTGAAGAATATGAAATTCCCCGTCTTTTGGATGAAAAAAATGCACTTATCTCTCAGTTAGAAAAAACCAATGCCATCTCTCGTAAAACGGTATGGAGTATTGCTGGAGTGTTAGTAATTAGCGTGCTGGTATTATTGTATTATATGCGCAGGCAGCATGGATACAAAAAACGCTTTCAGGAATTAATGGCGCAACAAGAAGTTGCTCAAAACAGCGCTCCGGAAGCTACAAATGACACTACAGATTCGCAAGAACTGGATATTTCTGAAGACATTGTAGCAGGAATATTAAAAGCTTTAGCACTCTTTGAACATGAGAAGCAATTTCTTTCTCAAAAGGTAAAACTTACAGCGCTGGCTAAAGCCAGTAATACAAATTCTACCTACCTTTCTAAAGTAATAAATCTGAAAAAAGGAAAGAATTTCTCAACCTATATAAATGAACTCAGGGTACAATACTCTTTCAACGAGTTAAAAAGAAATCCGGTTTTTAGAAAATATACTATTAAAGCTATTGCAGCCGAGTGTGGGTTTAAGAGCGCAGAGTCGTTTTCAAAAGCGTTTTATAAAAAGTTTGGAATTTATCCTTCTTATTATATAAAGCAGTTAGAGCAAAATAAGGTATAAAAAAAAGGGCGAATAATTCGCCCTTTTTTTATAGTTTGACTGTAAAATTAGAGTATGCCATCATAAAATTTCACGACTCTTAACAGGTCTTTTTCATCATTAAGATCAAGTCTGTTATCTTTTACAAAATCTTTTACTTCATCTTTCTTTTTTCCAAATACTTTAAGTTTTTTGTTTCTGGAGCGTGGCATTTCATAAAACTTTCCATCTTTAGTGGCAAGATAATACGTAATGTCGTCTGAAAACATTGCTGGAGTATCGGTTGTAATAGAGCTGGTTGCTTTTCGCTCTGGTTTAAAGTCTTTTTTCAACTTTTTGTAAAGATCTACTGTAGTACCTTCGTGAAGTACCTGAAAATAGCCTCCACCTTCAACACCGCCTTTATAGGGGGCAAAAATGTAGATATCGTTCATTATTTTCACGAAAATTTCTGGAGATTTAGTAAGTACCTTTGCTTCTTCGTCTGGAGAAGTTAGGGATTCTTTTATTTCCATCTCGTCTGCTACGGCATTATATCTTAGTGCAACGTTAGTTGCCAGCAGCTCATTGTTCTGGTACACATTTCCGTTCAAATAACTTGGGTGGTTATAAGGTGTTCCTGTGTAGCTGTCTGTATCTAAAAAGTCTATGTCTTTACTTTGTCTCTTAATGTGTTCGTCTACTTGAAACAAGTTACTAGTAAACCTACGGTTTGCGTAGCCTTCATTTTGAGCAAAAACACCTCCTAGCATTAATAATGCACAGGAAAGGGTAAAAGTTTTAATAAATTTTTTCTTCATAATAATAAATTATTTTAGGGTATTGTAATATGCCACCAGTTTTTCCAAACTGTAATCTTTGTTGATGTTTAAATTGTTTTGCTTTACGTATTTTTTTAATTCCTTATTGTGTGAAGGAAATGCTTTTAATTTTCTGTTTCTGGATCCAGAAAGTTCAATTGGGGTTCCGTTTACAGGAATTAGGTATAACTCCTCGTCTCCTTTGTAAGTAGGGGGAATGTCTCTGGCTACACTATTTATTGCCTTTTTACCTTCAATAAACTCTTTGGTAAGCTTTTGGTATAGGTGAAATTTTTCACCTTCATATAAAACTTTAAAGTATCCACTGGCAATTTCTTCATTGCTTGACTTCATATACACATACACATCATTTAAAGAACGTACGTATATGTCTTTATCTCTTTTCAGAATCTTTGCCTGTGCATCTGCCATAGAAGCGCTGGATTTTACTTCCATCTCGTCTCTTAAAACGTTGTATCTAAGCGAAACATTACTGGCTACTAATTTTCCGTTTTTATAAATATTTCCAGACTGAAACTCTTCTTCAGCATACGGGGTTCCAGCGTAGGTAACCTTATCTACAAGTGTAATGTTGGTGTTGGTTAAGTAATCATCGGTTACTGGATTATCTACTGCGTTCTGAGCTACTGCACCAAAAAAGAATACTACACTAAGAGCCGTTAAAAAGTTTTTCATGGAATAAAAATTAAGTTTAATGATTTGTTTTACGCTGAAAAGATGTTTCAAAAGTATTTACTAAGTTTAAGTTCAACAAATATGTTGCAATAAAAATGCCAAAAACCAGTCTGTTTTTATAAATGACGACTTTTGGCATGCTTAAAAACTAGAATATCTTTTCAAGATTCGCAAATTTAACGTGTATATACCAATTATATTGTTAAATACTGGTTAAATAATACTATTTATTGATTATTTCGTAATAGGCGGGGTCTCGTTATAGATGTGAACATCTCGTTGAGGAAATGGAATTACAATTCCAGCAGCTTCTAGGCGAGCCTTTCCTTCTTCTAAGATTAAAAAGCGAAGATTCCAGAAATCGGCAATATTTGCCCAATATCTTACTGAAATGTTTACAGAACTGTCTGCCAAAGCCGTTACTACAACCATCGGTGTTTTACCTTCCAGCTGCACAACGGTTTCTTGTTCGTTTACCAAATTCAACAGTATTTCTTTTGCCTGTTTTACATCACAATCATATCCAATCCCAAAGGTGAGATTTTCTCTTCGCAATGCTTCTTCGGTGTAATTTATAATGTTTTCATTGCTAAGTTTTCCGTTAGGCACGATAGCCAGTTGGTTGCCAAAGGTATTGAGCCGGGTATTAAAAATAGAAATTTCCTTTACGGTACCTTCAATACCCTGTGCTGCTATAAAATCGCCCACCTTAAAAGGCTTTAACAATAATATAAGGACACCTCCGGCAAAATTAGCTAAAGATCCTTGTAGAGCAAGACCAATTGCCAGACCAGCAGCACCAATTATAGCAACCAGTGAAGCAGATTCTACTCCTAACTGAGTTATAACCAATACAAAGAGAACAATTTTTAGCCCCCAGTTGATCAAGCTTTGGATAAAGCTCTCCAAAGTTACATCGTAATCTTTTTTTATAAAAAATTTGGCTACTAAGCGGTTAATAAACTTTATAATCCATAGCCCAAAAACAAGCAAAATAATAGCCATTGCTATGTTGGGTAGAAAATCTATAAGTTTTTGTCCGTATTTGTCTAAAACGGTTTCTATATCTTTAAATGAGTCCATATTTTTTATTCTGAAATTTTAAGGGTTTTTAATGCTTCCTTTACGCTGGTTACCGGCAGGCGGCATGCATTGTTTACACATACGTATACCAGGGTTTCGTCTTCTGGAAATCTTCCTTCCAGCAAGTAGCTGTCACTTTCTTTATCGCTTCCAGCCAATAAGGCATTGGGAATATAATACTGTTGTAGTTCTTTTAATTTTTCTAACGCTTGTGGTCCCGCTACCACAATTTCATAATAGTTAAATTGATGGTTTTCCAGTAAATCCAGCCAATTACTGAAAACACTGGGATATTTTGTAGCATCCGGGACTACGTTTTTAAGCATTTGATCGCTTGTAGTCCGGTATTTTGGAATATCAAAATAGTGTGAGAGTTTAAATAAATTTTTTGCCATTATAGAATTGGAGGATGAAATAACATTGTCCCGGTATTCTATAGTTCTGGTCACTAATTTGCTGTCCAGATTAGACGTAAAATAAAACATCGCTTTTTCTTCATCATAAAAATGCTCAAAAGTATAAGTTGCAAGATTTTTTGATAGCTCCAGCCATTGTTCGTCCATGGTAACCTCGTACAGAGCAATATACGCTTCTATTACGGCAGCGTAATCTTCCAGGTACCCGTTAATAGAACTTTTACCTTCTTTATAACTGTGAAACAATTTGTTGTCTTTTTGTAATTGGTTGTTTTTAATAAAATTGGCATTAGTTAAGGCGGCGTCCAAATATTTTTTGTGCTGTAAGGCTTTGTATGCATCTACATATCCTTTTAACATCAATGCATTCCAGGAAGTTAATATTTTATCATCCAGCCTTGGTTTAGGACGGTTATTCCGATAGTCTAAAAGCGTTTTGCGCCAGGTAGCTTTCTTTTGCTTCAGTTTTTCTTCTGAAATGTTATGCTTCTGGGCAATAGTGCTGTCGCTTCCGGTCCGTATTAACACATAGTGGTTTTCCCACTTGCCAAAATCCGTCACATTGTAGTAATCCTTAAACAGTTCAAAATCATCTGTAAGGACTTTTTGTAATTCTTCTTTGGTGTATATATAATAGGCACCTTCTTCTAGTTCGCCAGTTTCGGTAGTACTGTCGGCATCTAAAGATGAATAAAAGGCACCTTCATCAGAGGTCATCTCTCTTTCAATAAAAGTTAATGTTTCAGTAACTACCTCTTTGTAGAGTTCATTCTTGGTATACACATATGCATCGCTATACAGGCTCACCAATTGGGCGTTGTCATAAAGCATTTTCTCAAAGTGCGGGACGTGCCATTTTTCATCTACGCTATAACGTGCAAAACCCCCTCCTACAGCATCATACAGCCCCCCGTATGCCATTTTGGTTAAGGTGTTGGTTACATGGGTTACAAGGGTTTCATCATTTTTGCGCACTCCTTTTCGCAACAAATAGGCTACATTGTTTGGCATCATAAATTTAGGAACCCTTTTAGTGCCCCCGTACTGTAAATCGAATGACATCTTTAGGCTGTCCAGCGCGGCTGTAGTGTCAAAATTTTCAATAACAGCTTCGTCTGTATTTCGCTCTATCAAATCCATGCTTTTAATCCCTTCTTCCAGTCTTGTTGCATAGGCGGTTAATTTTTCTGGATCGGTTTTATAAAGTTCATGAATTTGCTCAATACTATTAATCCAATCGTCTTTCTTAAAATAAGTACCACCCCAAACAGGTCTGCCATCGGGTAGGGTAATTACATTTAGGGGCCACCCGGCACTCCCGGTCATAAGTTGTACTGCATTAATGTATATCTGGTCAATGTCCGGGCGTTCTTCGCGATCTACTTTAATATTAACAAAGTTTTTATTCATCACTGCTGCTACGGTGGAGTCTTCAAAACTTTCCTTCTCCATCACATGACACCAGTGGCAGGCGGCATAGCCTATGCTTATAATAATGAGTTTGTTTTCTTCTTTGGCTTTTTGGAGTACGTCTTCTTTCCACGGATTCCAATTTACAGGATTGTGAGCGTGTTGTAATAGGTAGGGACTGGTTTCAGTAACCAGTGCGTTTGTATATTTGTGGGTAGTCACAGGTTCTTTTTTTGAAGAGTTACAGGAAACAAAAATGAGAAGACTAAGAAGAATAGATAGGTACTTAACCATTTTGAAATATTTGGAAAACAAAAATACGCTTTTAGAAATTCCAAAAACGTATTTTTAAAAGGATTACAGTGTTATTGTACCTCAAATGAAATTTTTACGTTTACCCTGAATTCGGTAACGTTGTCGCCATTTATAATTACACTTTGTTCACGAACATAGGCTGAGCGAATGTTTTTTACACTTTTCCCGGCTTGTTTTACGGCGTTTCTAATAGCGTCTTCAAAACTTTCGCTGCTATTTGCCATTACTTCAATTACTTTTAAAATTGCCATTGTTTTAGTTTTTTAAATTAGAAATTCAAAATACAACAATAACCCGTCATTTTTCTGAAAATTAAGTTAAGACTGTGTTAGAATTTATAGATAAATAGGGAATAGGGGTTGTGCGAAAGATGAGTGTCGCTTTTTTTCTAGTATAAGAGTAGTAGATGAATTTTCCTCTTAGAGAAATGATTCACATAAAAAAAAGTGGCATTTTCACTTCATACCTAGGAACGATTACCCATTCACTGCTTCCACGGCCATTACTTTACCGTGCAGCATTTCCTTAAGCATCGTTTCAATACCGTTCTTTAAGGTAACGGTAGAAGATGGGCAGCCACTGCAGGCACCTTGCAAAATTACTTTTACAGTTTTGGTGTCTTCATTAAAAGAGTCGAAAGCAATATTACCGCCATCACTCGCTACGGCAGGTTTTACGTATTCGTTTAAAATTGAAATAATCTCTTTGTCAAATTCGCTCAATTCTTTTGAAGTTGTTTTAGTAAAGGTCTTTTCCTGTGCTGTTTTTTGCTCAAGGATAGCATCGTTTAAAACAATCTTTCCTTCCGCAATGTAATTGGTAATAAATTCCCGTAACTCCATCGTGATTTCCTGCCATTCCACCACGTTATATTTCATAATGGAAACATAATTTGCGCTAATAAAAACTTCTTTTACGAACGGAAATCCAAAAAGAGCAGTAGCCAAAGGAGCTTCCGTGGCATCTTCAATATTTTTGAACTCATAAATTCCATCTACTAATTGTTTGTTGGCTACAAACTTCACAACCGTAGGGTTTGGTGTGCTTTCGGCATACACAGTTACAGGAACTTTTTTGGTTGCAGTTGCTTCGGTAATTACTTCTTTTCCACTATTCAAGTAGGTGCTAATAGCTGCAGAAACTTCCTCCTGCACATCAGACCAGTCTACAATATTATATTTTTCAATCGCCACAAAATTTTGTGAGATATAAACCGTTTTTACAAATGGAAGATAAAATAATTCCTGTGCCAGGGGGCTTGGTTTTGCTTCGTCAATATTTTTAAATTCATAACTGTTATTGCGGGAAATGAAGCTGTTAGCAACGAACTTTACAATATTTTCGTTATTTGTAGGTTGTATAGATATGTTAAATTGAGACATTAAGTGCATTTTTTTTGCAAAACTATGAAACAAAACCGTAGTATTCAATATATTTGACACTTAACAGAATTTTTTATGAAAAAATTATTACTACTCCCTGTTCTGTTGCTTTCTTTTGTTGGTTGGTCGCAAATCACTATAGATGAGACCTTAACGACGCAACAGTTAATTGAAGACGTACTCATCCAAAATTCCTGTGCTACGGTATCTAACTTCCAGCAAAGCACTGGTACAGATTTTGGACAAGGCAATGGTATTGGTGCTTTTGACCAAAATGGCTCCTCTTTTCCTTTTGCTGAAGGAATTATTTTAAGTTCTGGATTTGTTGTAAATGCCCCCGGACCTAATAATACCTTGCATAGTGATGGAGGGTTTGGCTGGCCGGGAGATCCGGATCTTGAGGCTAATACCACGGCTACCAACACAAATAATGCCTCCTGGATATCTTTTGATTTTGTTCCTTTTGACGACCAGATAAGTTTCGACTTTATCATGGCTTCTGAAGAATACAACGACAATTTTGAGTGTACTTTTTCTGATGCATTTGCTTTTATTTTAACGGACCAAGTAACTGGAACCGTACAAAATTTAGCAGTACTTCCAGGAACGGCAATCCCTATTGAAGTTACTAATATTCGGTATGAGGTTATTGGGCAATGTGCTGCAATAAACGAAGAATATTTTGAGCAATATAATTTTGATCCGGTAGCTAATCCTGCTGCACCTACCATACCAGCTGCCAACGCGCCTATAGACTTTAATGGTCAAACGGTAGCTTTAACGGCTATGGGGCCTGTTATCTCAGGAAATAATTACAATATTAAATTAGTAGTTGCAGATCAAGGGGATTCCGCTTTAGATATTGCCGTGTTTTTAGAAGCAGGTTCTTTTAGTTTAGGAATTGACCTTGGAGACGATTTAACTATTATGGCAGGGAATGCACCCTGCGAAGGTGAAGATATTGAAATTGGAATTCCTAGCGAGCCAGGGGATACTTATCAATGGTTTGTTTACAATCCTGTAACGATGACCTTTGTAATCCTTCCAGGGGAAACCGATTCTATGATTACAGTAAATACAAGTGGTACGTATCAATTGGAGGTTACTAAGCCCTCGGGTTGTAGTGCGACAGATGAGGTTGTAATTGAATTTGCCCCACAGCCCATAGCTGGAGAACCAGATGTATTACCTGCCTGCGACGAGTTACCCAATGATGGTTTTGCAGAATTTGATTTAACACAACGGGATGTCCAAATACAAAACGGGCAAATGACCACAACAGTTACCTACTACGAGACATTTAATGATGCGCTTAACGATATGACCCCCATTCCAAACCCTACCACCTATATAAATATGGTGCAAGGTTTTGATACGGTATGGGCAAGACTTCAGGAAAATAGTTTCGATTGTTTTGATATTGTTTCTCTGGATCTATTGGTTAACGACAGTCCGGATATTACAGATCCGATTACAGACCTTGTTGTTTGTGACAACGATCAGGATGGAGTGGAGTCTTTTGACCTTACGAGCAAGGAGGACGAGATTCAGAACACCCTGGTGGATATTAGCTACACCTATCACAACAGTTTGGCAGATGCCAACAACGGCACCCCTTTTATAGCAAACCCTACCGCATATGTGAGCGCAGGTGAGCTTATCTGGGTACGCGCCGAGAACATAGCAGGATGCTTTACAGTAGGTACGTTTAACCTGGTAATAGATCTGGTTCCTGAGTTTGTAGAAGTGCCGGAGTTTATTCGTTGTGATAACGACGGCGATGGTATTGAAGAATTCGATCTGAATACCCAGAAC
This sequence comes from Flavobacteriaceae bacterium, assembly GCA_002707745.1. Lineage (GTDB taxonomy): Bacteria > Bacteroidota > Bacteroidia > Flavobacteriales > Flavobacteriaceae > Marinirhabdus. The sequence goes on along the minus strand of PANU01000088.1, from coordinate 1,643 downwards.
GCTACTATTGTAGATGGCGATTTGGATTTGAGTGTTACCTACCATCCTACGGAGCAGGACGCAATGGATGCGACCAATTTATTGGACATTCCTTACACCAGTACCGGAGAGGTTATCTGGGTGCGCGTGGAGAGCAATAGCCGTGGCTGCTACGGTGTGTTCTCTATGGAGCTTATTGTTGTTGAGCCACCGGAGATTTTTGAGCCGGATCCTTTAATTTATTGTGATGACGATAACGATGGTTTTGGGGAGTTTATGCTAACCGATGCAGACGAGCAGGTAGTGAACGGTAACCCAGCGGGGAACCTGGTGGTTACCTACCACGAGCTTTTTGTGGATGCGCAAAATAACATAGGTCCATTGGACAGCCCTTACGAGAATATTGTTCCCTTTAACCAGATTATTTATGTGCGTTTAACCGATATTGCTACAGGCTGTTATAGCATAACAACCCTGGAGCTGATCGTAGAGGAGACCCCTCAGATATCGGAGCCGGAGCCACTGGAAGAATGTGATGACGATGGCGATGGGGTAGTTATCTTTAATCTTACCGATTCTGAAGCGCAGATATTGGCAGGCCTTACAGGTGGTCCTTATGTTATCAACTACTTCGAGGATCCTGCACTTACCATTCCTATTGCAAACCCATTGAACTATCCTAATATAACCAACCCCCAGACCATTTATGTTACGGTGGGAGATACCAATAATATATGTGTGGCTCAAACAGAGTTGGTTCTTATAGTAAACCTCCCTCCGGAGCTCAATCAGCCAGAGCCTTATACGCTTTGTGATTTGACAGATCCTGAGGATGTAGAGGTTTTTGACCTTACCAGCAGGATACCCGAGATTACAGGAAATGATCCGAATATCCTGGTGACTTTCTATCACAGTTTTGCTGATGCTGAGTCGGGTAACAATCCTATCGCAAATCCAACGGCCTATATGAATTTAGATCCCCTCACGGGAGACCCGGAAAACCCTCAGGATATTTATATTCGCGGGGAGTCTGCTTCTGGTGAATGTGAAGAAGTAGGAGCACCCAATGGTCTTGTGTTGGAGCTTCGTGTGGAGAATATCCCGGATGTGGTGGAGCCCACTCCTTTGGAAGTGTGCGATGTGGATAACGACGGATTTGCCCTGTTCCCCCTTACGGACAAGGATGCCGAGATTGCCAATGGTGACCCTAGTATCACTGTTACCTATCACGAGACACTAACGGATGCAGAAACAGGAATGTTTGCCCTTACGTCCCCGTATCAGAACATTGTGGCCAATATGCAAACGGTGTATGCACGTGCGCTCTATAGTATGGAGCCTAATGACAATGGCTGTTACAAAGTAGTAGAGCTGGACTTGATTGCTTTGCCTGCGCCACAGTTGCCACTGGATATAGAACCTATAGTGAAGTGTGAGGAAGGTGGTTTTGCAGTGTTCGATCTTACCGAGCGTGAGGAGGAAATACTAAACGGTCTCAATCCCTTGAGTTTTGTGGTGACTTATTACGAAGATATTTTAGATGCCCAGAGTGGCACCAGTCCTATAGCTGTTCCTACAGCTTATACTAATATAGTTACCCCTATACAAACTATTTATGTGCGGGTAGAGGGGAATAACCCTACAAATATGTGTGCTGCCGTTGG
>PANU01000087.1 GCA_002707745.1 Flavobacteriaceae bacterium | reverse complement strand
CAACAGAAGCAACAGAAGCAACAGAAGCAACAGAAGCAACAGAAGCAACAGAAGCAACAGAAGCAACAGAAGCAACAGAAGCAACAGAATTAACCTCAAAAAGCAAGAACAATGAATGTAGTAAAAAGAGACGGCCGCAAAGAGCCCATTATGTTTGACAAGATTACCTCACGGGTACGTAAATTATGTTACGGCCTTAACGAATTGGTGGACCCTGTAAAGGTTGCCATGCGGGTAATTGAAGGATTGTACGATGGCGTAACCACAAGTGAGCTGGATAATCTGGCCGCCGAAATTGCGGCTACTATGACTACATCCCATCCAGATTATGCACGTCTGGCAGCGCGTATCTCGGTCTCTAACCTACACAAAAACACCAAGAAAACCTTTTCTGAAGTAATGACAGACCTGTACGAATATGTGAATCCGCGTACAGGTAAAAAAGCACCCTTGTTAAGTGATGAGGTATATAAAGTTATTAAGGATAATGCAGATGAGTTGGACTCTACCATTATCTACAACCGTGACTTTGGGTACGATTATTTTGGATTTAAAACGTTGGAACGTTCTTACCTTTTAAAGCTAAACGGGCAAATTGCAGAGCGCCCACAACATATGTTAATGCGTGTTTCTATTGGAATTCACTTAAACGATCTTGCAGCAGCAAAAGAGACGTATGAGTTAATGTCCAAAAAATACTTTACACACGCTACCCCAACACTATTTAATAGTGGAACCCCAAAACCTCAAATGTCTTCATGTTTCTTGCTTACCATGAAAGACGATAGTATTGACGGGATTTACGACACACTAAAACAAACCGCAAAAATTTCACAATCTGCCGGAGGTATTGGGTTGTCTATTCATAACATTCGTGCAACAGGATCTTATATTGCGGGTACTAATGGTACCTCCAATGGTATTGTGCCTATGTTACGTGTATTTAATGACACCGCAAGATACGTAGACCAGGGAGGTGGGAAACGAAAAGGATCGTTCGCTATTTATATGGAAACATGGCACGCAGATATTATGGACTTCTTGGATTTAAAGAAAAACCACGGAAAAGAAGAAATGCGTGCAAGAGATTTATTCTATGCCATGTGGATTTCAGATTTATTTATGAAACGTGTGCAAGAAGATGGTGAGTGGACCTTAATGTGCCCTAACGAATGCCCGGGATTATGTGATGTGCATTCTGAAGAATTTGAAGCACTTTATCTTAAGTACGAAGCAGAAGATAAAGGAAGAAAAACAATGAAAGCACGAGAACTTTGGGAGAAAATTTTAGAATCTCAAATTGAAACAGGAACGCCTTACATGTTGTATAAAGATGCAGCCAACCGTAAGAGTAACCAGAAAAACTTAGGAACTATCCGCTCGTCTAATCTGTGTACCGAAATTATGGAGTACACCTCTCCAGATGAAGTTGCAGTATGTAACCTTGCTTCTATTGCTTTACCTATGTTTGTGAAAAACGGAGAGTTTGATCACAAAGAATTGTTTAAAGTGACCAAGCGTGTGACCAAGAACTTAAATGTGGTGATAGATCGTAACTACTACCCGGTAAAAGAAGCCGAAAACAGTAATTTCCGTCACCGTCCAATTGGCTTGGGAATTCAAGGGCTGGCAGATACGTTTATTAAATTACGTATGCCTTTTACAAGCGACGAAGCAAAAACACTGAACCAGGATATATTTGAAACTCTCTATTTTGCAGCAGTAACAGCCTCTATGGAAGAAGCCAAAGCAGATGGACCCTACCAAAGCTACAAAGGTTCCCCAATTTCTGAAGGCTTGTTCCAACACAACCTATGGAATATAAAAGATGAAGAATTAAGCGGTCGTTGGGATTGGGGAAAACTGCGTAAGGATGTAAAAAAACATGGCGTGCGTAACTCCTTATTGGTAGCACCTATGCCAACAGCATCTACCTCACAAATTTTAGGAAATAACGAAGCTTTTGAGCCGTACACCTCCAATATTTACACAAGGCGTGTATTAAGTGGTGAATTTATTGTAGTAAACAAGCACCTGTTGGAAGACTTAGTTGAATTAAACCTTTGGAACGACGATCTTAAAGAAGAAATTATGCGTGCCAATGGTTCTATCCAGGATGTAGACGTAATTCCACAGGATTTAAAAGAACTGTATAAAACGGTTTGGGAATTAAGTATGAAAGACATTATAGATATGTCCCGTCACAGAGGCTATTTTATTGATCAGTCGCAATCGCTGAATCTGTTTATGGAAAACGCCAATATGGCGAAGCTTACTTCTATGCACTTTTACGCCTGGAAAAGCGGCTTAAAAACGGGAATGTATTACCTGAGAACCAAGAGCGCAGTAGATGCAATTAAATTTACACTTAAAAAAGAGAAGAAAGAGGAGCCAGTAGCAGCGATGGTGGAAGCCGCCGAGGTAACCGCAACCAAAGCAGTTAACGACAAACCATTAACCGCAAAAGAGCTAAGAGACCTAATGGAACAGTCCAAAAATGCCAATGAAAATGATGAAGATTGTTTAATGTGTGGCTCGTAAACCATATTTCCGAAAGGAAAATATTAAATACGTTATTTATAAAAAGGGAAACTCGAAAGTGTTTCCCTTTTTTTATAAATCCTAATTACAACTATTAGTAGCCAGCCTCGAATAAGATTTTACGCCAGTTTTTAGATGGAGTGTAATTTAATTGCTAATGGTATCTGTTCCCAGGTACGTATCATCCTTATTGTAGTACCACGCCCTGACTTTTGGCATTTTAATTCCGTTTACAATGCTTTCTTCGGAGAGTAGTATGTATTCGCCTGTATCTTTTCCAGCGCCGTCGGGTTCGCCTTTAAAAAACTGATATACTTCCATAGCGTAGGTGGTTGGGTTGAGGTAGAAAAACCAAACATCGCTACCTACCGCTTCATCATAGGTAACTTTTAGCTTTAAATATTTTTTGTCTTTAAACGTTACTTTTTCAACTTTTGGAGCCAGGTTAGCCCCAGGATCTTTCAGCTTCATGGGGAGGCCGTAGAGGTAAGTGTAGTAATTTTTGTAAAGGGCAGCCGTTTCACATGGGGTTCTTGCGCCAGCCTGGGCTATGGAGTCGGTTATGCTGGTAGTGCAGTTGCCTTTATTTAGGGTGTAGGTAGTGGTATCTCCATCGCGCTTATTTACAAGATTAAAATAATCTTGCGGAATGTTTATACGGATGTCACTTACTCTGTCGGGTTTTCCGGGAGTGGTCATGGTAACTTGAAACGTGTTGTTAAATTGTTGCCAGGCTCCGTTTGGATCGTGGTACTCAATTGCTTTTTCTAAAACATTTAAAGCGCTCATTTCTTGGGCAGATAGTTTCGTAACGTTCAAAATTAGCAGCAGGGAGGCTAGGAGATAAAATTTCATAAGCTTGTAGTTTCGATAGTTAAAGATAGACAACAATACTGAAAGTTGCTTCATGTCTATAGAAAAGCAAATAAAATAAAAACCCCATATCAGCAAAGCCAATATGGGGTTTAAGGATAGTATCCTGGTTATTACTCGCGTTTATAGCTTGAATAGTATTCTTCCATCAGGTTCATAATCCCTGAAGCCAGGTCTTTTGTTTCTAACAAAATATTAAAATACAAGGTTGTATTTTTAGGACTGGATTCTTCGCTTCGGGTGCGGTCAATTTGTTTCTGAATTTTATCAGAAAGCATTGCTTCCACCTCACTCTTTCTTGCAAGTACAAAACTAACACGCTCAAACTTTCGGCTATTAAAAACTTCTTCTATTTCTTCCAAAACCGAAGTAAGGGTCTGGTCTATTTCCTGAAGGTCTTTAATTTGACTGAATTTCAGTTTTTTATGATTGTTGTTGATATGTTTATAACTCTTTTTGGCAATAAAATCCAAGGACTGTGCCATATCAGTTAAGTGCCCCAATATAATGATGTAAAAATTGCTTCCACGCACACTGGTTTCATCCAGATTTTTAATGAGATAAAAAATATTGTCCCGTAGCTCTTCAATTTCTGCATCTAACTTATCAACTTGCTTTCTTCCTTTTTTAAGTCCTTTAGAATCTTCTTTGGCCAGACCTTTCAGCACAATAGAATAAATTTTATTAGTACGTGAAATGACGTTTGAGATGTTGTCGGCACTTTCTGAAATAATACCTTGTACCGTACTACTTTCGCTCTTTTTTAGTTTACTTGGATCTAAGGATATTTCACTTTTCTTTTTATGAGAAAGGTAGTTTCTTACCAATAATAAAACGGTAAGTAATAGGAGTATTGGGGTCATAATCTCCTTGTTCCATTGTATAAGGAACACTACAACTCCACACGCAATAAAAGCACCAATGGCTGTAAAGAACCATCCGCCAATTACATTAAGAACCCCGGCTACTCTATACACAGCACTTTCTCTTCCCCAGGCTCTGTCTGCAAGGGAAGTACCCATGGCCACCATAAAAGTAACGTAGGTAGTGGACAGTGGGAGTTTCATAGTGGTTGCAATTGAAATTAGTACACCCGCAACCATAAGGTTTACAGAGGCTCTAATCATATCGAAAGCAGGAGCATTTATACTTTGATCCTTGGTAAGGGCTTTCGTGTCGGGTTTTTGAAAACTTTTATTAATTTTTTCCTGAGCAGCTGCCGGAATAACTTTGCCCAATCCAAAAGACAGACCAGTGGTTCCTCTTACGATGAGTCTGGAAAGCATATTGGGTTCAAACTTTTCGTGTGTTTCTCCCTGACGGGATAAACTTATTTCGGTTTCTGCAACGGTTTTGGCTTTTTTAGAGAACCAAAGTGTAATTACCATGATGGCACCGGCAATAAATAACAATAGCGGTTCTGCAGGTACTTTCTTTTCTAAAATTTCCATAGAGAATAAACTTGCATCTACTCCCGAAGCTGCCCAAAATTCGTACGAATGGTATGCTGCCATAGGCACCCCGATAAAGTTTACCAAATCGTTTCCTGAAAAAGCAAGAGCCAATCCAAACGTTCCAACAGCAATTACAATTATTAAGATACTTTTCTTAAATATTTTCTGAAAAGCATAAGAAAATAAGGTAAAGAATATAAAGCTACTTCCCAATATTACAAGCTCATTCCCTTCTATAATATCTTTAAAATCATCGTAATACGGGGTTCCCTTTAGGCCTTTCATAAAAATAAAATACCCAATAGCTGCTAATGCGATTCCGCCAAACACAGCTCCAAAGTGTTTCATTTTATCTTTAAAGTGAAAGGTGAAAACTAATCTGGAAATCCACTGTACCAAAGCTCCTATCGTAAAAGCGATAAGTACAGATAATAAGATACCCATGATAATTTCAAAAGCTTTTGCTGTATTAATATATTCTGCAAGGTTAGCAAGTGTTTCGGTATCCGACTTACTTATTTTAATACAGGACATTACAACCGCAGCCCCTAACAAGTTGAAAACGATAGAAACTGTTGTAGAAGTTGGTAAACCCAGTGTATTAAAGAAATCCAGCAGTAAGATATCTGTGATCATTACAGCCATAAAAATAACCATGATCTCATCGAAATAGAATTGTCCGGGGACAAATATCCCCTTTCGGGCTACTTCCATAAGGCCACTGGAAAAGACAGCGCCAATAAAAATACCCAAACTAGCCACGATCATAATGGTTCGCATAGAAATTGCTTTGGAACCAATAGCAGAGTTTAAAAAGTTTATAGCATCGTTACTTACTCCAACGACGATATCTATCACGGCTAAAACAACTAATGCAATTAGCATGAATAAATAAATATTTTCCATATTAAATAGTGCTTCCATGGCGCAAATGTCACAAATTAAATGAGCCCATTTGTTACCAAATTGTTATCTCTTTTATTAAAAATGTAATTCAAATCCAGTTCTTACCATGATATTGTCTTCGCTACCATCTAGGGTAGTATAACTCACGTCTCCCTGAACTTTTAATTTATGTCCTACAATATATTTTGACACCCCTAAGGTATATTGGTCTTGCGGTGCTCTACTGGTTACCGATTTAAAATCGGTAGTGGTATAACGGCTTGTAATTTCGTAATTATTTTTGAATAAATAACTGAGCTGTGCATTAAAGGCATTTCCAACACGAACAATATCGCCCGTAGCACTTCCGTCGGCTTCTACCGCAACAGGGTTTTCTGCATCCCTGGCAGCATATTCGCCCATAAAGGCAAAACCTTTGTACTTAAACATGGCATCGGCAAAGAATGTAGTAATGTCTGTTTCATACAAGCTACCATCTTCCAAAAACATATAGGAGCCCAGGTTGCTTCTTGTTTTAACAGCATCGTTATTGTAGTCGTAGGTAATCCCGATCATTAATTTAGGAGATGCTTCTCTTTTTAAATCAACTTGTGTATAATCTCCTTTTGAAGCAAATTTTCCGAAAGGTAAAAACTCCAAGCGACCCGTATACTGCAAACCACCTTCGTTGCCTTCCGTTACGTTGCGCCCTTCCCCTTGGGAAACAGCAACTTTTTCGCGAGTCCAGAAGTTACCTCCCAGGTTAGTCTCGTGACGTAGTTGTATACCCACATCCCGATCTATATTAAAATTACTGTTTAATAAAGAGCGGTCTATAAGCTGTAAATTGGCTGAAGAAACCACACGCTCCACATTGCCGGGAAGCTTGGTTTGTCCTGCCCATAATTCGAAATTTTCGTAGAAATTCCACATCACCACTGCGTCTAAGATAATGCGGGAGGTATTACGGTTAAATTGGTTTCCTCCCGAAATATCACGGTTGGAGAGTCCCAATTCAATTTTATATTTTAGGTTCGGGGAATACGCAAAACCACCAAATTTAAGTCGGGCTCGGCGAATTAAGAAGTTGTGCTCGGGGCTACCGTAGTTGTCACCATTGTGGTTCCACTCAGACATAAAGCGTCCCTGAATACGAGGTGCAAAATTTACACTGAAGGAACTGTCTTTTGCCACAAAGTTAAGTAGACCTTTACCAAATTTAGCATCGCTAATTTCTTGTGCATTAGCAATATTTAAAATCATGCAGGTTAACCCTACAAGAAGGAAAGATACTCTCATTACAATCGTCTTTAAGTTTTTGTCGCTGCAAAGAACTAAAACCAATGTTAACTGAATGTTACGTAATGATTAAATTTATAACTATTATTTTGTGTTCGTATAAATAAAAAAGGCTACCCTAAAAAAGGTAGCCAGTACACATTAAAATCTAGTTGACAAAAACTTAAACGATTTACAGATGTGCATGTCTTACGACCCTACAAAATAAGTACATCTATGTCGCTTGAATGTAACCTAAATATTAAGCTATTATTAAGTAATTGAAGCCTCCAATGTTAAGTTTTGAAAACTTAACATTGGATAACAGCCTATAAAACAGTAAGTTATGCGCCTAATGTTACCATAACGTTATGAAATACTTTCAAAATTGTTAACTATGTTGTATTTTTGGTATATAGAACGTTAAAAAACTGTAGTTATGAAAAATATTATATCCCTTTTAGTAGTGTGTTTATTAGCTAATGTAGCGGTAGCACAATGTAGCAAAATATGTAGCAAAGACGTTAAAGACAAGTATGTACTGGTAGACGGGCTTATTGAAGCCACCTTATATCACGAAAATGGCGCAATAGCGCAAACAGGTTTTTATACCCAAGAAAATAAATTACAAGGCGAATGGGTAAGTTATGATGCCAACGGAAAAAAAACTGCGGTTGCCCAGTATAACAACGGTAACAAAGTAGGGACCTGGAAGTTTTACCAGGGAGATACCATGAAAGAAGTAACCTATGCAAATTCTAAAATTGCTAAAGTAAATACGTGGGAGGCAAAAGATACTCGTGTGGTATCTTATAAATAATTGAATACTATTTAAAATAGTAAAAGGGCGATCAAACATAGTTTGATCGCCCTTTTTAGCTAATTATAAAATGAGGATTATAATCTTGCATTAATCCAAGTCCACATAGAAATGTCTACGGCAGTCCCGTTAAACACATCATCATCAGGTCCTGTTAATGGAGTTCCGTCTACAACTACGTTGCTAGGAGCTCCGTTGTCTCTAAAGTCTACTCTGGTATCATAACCGCTTAAGAAAGCATTTGTAAAGGTAGCGCCAGACTCTTTTTTAAACTGTAAGGCAGTCCCACCAACAGTGGATATAGCTGTAAAGTTTATAAGACTTGGATTAAAGTTATCTCCATCAGCTTCGACAGCAGTAGAGAAACCAGCGTTATCGTTTTGTACATATGCATTAGTTAATGTACCATTCCATCCTTCAGTCCAGTCTACAGAATCATCTTCGTTGTTAAGCGCATAGAAGTTAGTCATGCTTACAGTTCCACCAAAAAATTCAACACCATCGTCTGCTCCATTAATGGCAGCTACGTTGTTAATTTCTGTACCTGTTCCTACTGCGTAAAGCGTTAAGCCGTTAAATTGAGAGTCTGGGTTAATTTGAGCTCCAGCACCAACAATTACTAAGTAATTAATTTGTCCAGAATCTGAAGCATCATTAGAACCTCCGTAAACAAGGCCACCAACTTCAGCTATCACATTTGTCCCTTCGGTTGTTGGAGCATCACCACATAATAATAATCCACCCCACTCACCAGGTTGTCCGCTAACAGACGACATCACAACTGGATTCTCTGCAGTACCATTTACTTCAATTTGCCCACCAATCTGTGCAGCTATATAAACCGACTGTCCTCCTGGACGAGCAGCAATTTTAGTTCCGGCTGGAATTATCAATTTAGCTCCGTTAGGTACAATAAGTGCACCATCCAGTAAATAACTTGTCCCAGGGTCTAATGTCTGAGTTCCAGCTATAGTGCCTTCTAAAATTACTACCTCGGCACCAGTGTTGTTAGAGTTTACCCAACTAAAAGTAGAGATGTCTACTGTTGGCTCCGCTACATAGGCATTATTGGGGTTTGCATCTTCACCTTCAATTTGCACGTTACTAAAAGCACCGTTATCTCTAAAATCCAATGAAATATCGTAACCAATTAAAGCAAGACCTGTAATGGTCGCACCAGATTCTTTCTTAAACTGCAATGCAGTTCCACCTACAGTAGAGTTTGCGGTAAAGTTAACAAGTTTTGGGTTCGCATTGTCTCCGTCAGCTTCAACAGCAGTAGAGAAACCTTCTTGTGTATGTAATACATAAGAGTTAGTTAAAGTTCCGTTCCATCCTTCAGTCCAATCTACAGAATCGTCTTCATTGTTTTCAGAATAAAAGTTGGTAACACTTACTGTTCCGCCAAAAAATTCAACACCATCATCTGCACCGTTCAGTACAGCTACGTTGTCGATAGAAGTTCCTGATCCTACCGCATACAACGTAAGACCATTATATTGTGAGTCTGGATTAATTTGTGATCCGGCACCTTCGATGATAAGGTAATCTATGTTTCCTGAGCTATCTGTTGGCTCATTACCTCCGTAGATTAATCCACCTACTTCAGCAATTACATTAACACCTTCAGTAGTTGGTGCATTCCCACAAAGTAATAAACCACCCCAATCTCCCGGAGACCCAGCGGTAGAACGCATAATTACTGGTAGGCTGGCAGTACCTTGAATATCTATCTCACCCCCTTTCTCTACAGCAATGTAGGTTTCTTGTCCCGCTTCAGCAATAATTAATGTTCCAGCAGGAATGGTCAATTTAGCTCCGTCTTTAATTAAAACAGGTCCAGACAACGTGTACTGTTGTGTAGCGTCAAGGATACGGTCTGCTGTAATATCTCCTGTAAGGTCTAATTCTTCAGACACGGTGTCGTCATCATTTTGAACGAAGTCGTCATCACTGCTACAGCTAGCAGCTAGTACGATACTTAGTATCGCAAAAATTCTAGTAAAATTTCTTAGATTTTTCATAGTTGTTTAAAGTTTAATAAATAATTAATGTTAAAATGAATAGTTAATAGTAAGTCCCAGTCGTACACCTTTGGTATAAGAAAGTACCGTTTCTTCGCTTTCCACACCTGTTGTACTAGGGCGAATGAGTTGCGTTCTTTTTATCTCTGGATTTAATATGTTTTTTGCTTGAACACCAAGTGTCCAATTATCGTTAAGCTCTTTGTTTATGATAGCGTCCAGGGTGACAAAACCATTTTCTATAATAGCTTCATTGTAGTTGATATCTCCAGAGGATTGAAATTCTGGAGAACCTAAAGCAAAAATTCTATCGCTTGCATAATTTGCCACAACGGTTGCGTCTAATGGATATTCTTGGTTTGTTTCAAAATTTAAAGAAGTATTTACGATCCATTCTGAAGCGCCCTGGAGCTCTGTTTCGGTTTTGTTGTTGTATTTAAATGTTCGTATTAAATTTCCATCTGCATCCAATTCATCTTTCAAATCCTGGCTTGTCCAAAGGCGTGCAGCATTTAGCCCAAGTCTAAGTTTAGGTTGCTCGTCTCCTGCCATAAGGTTAATTCGTGTTTCAACTTCTAATCCATATACTTCAGCTTTCTCCGCAGAATTAAAGTAAGAGAATATTCCAGCTGCTCCACGATCTTGTACTTTATTGATAGGGTCTTCTATTTCTTTATAAAAACCTGTCAAAGAAACTAACTGATCGTTTGATGGAAAGAACTCCCATTTTAAATCATAGTTATAATTTGTAGAGGCTTCAATATCTGGATTACCTCGTGTAACCTGCGCTTGTGGAGAAACATACTCAAAAGGAGCAATTTCTTTGAATTCTGGAAGAGTTCGCGTAGTACTGTTTGCAAATCGAACACTATGTTCTTCATTTATTTCGTATTTCACATTAAATGATGGGTAAAGTCTGCGGTAGTTTTTAGTAGCTTGTCCGGTTCTTCCAGGGAAGTTGTTCACATCGAAGTCTACATCTATATCGTCTTTTTGAAAACGAAGTCCAGCAGCTACACTTAACTTGCCTAACGTACCGCTAAAATTTGCAAACCCAGAAACACTTTGTAGCGTTCCATCATAAAAATCCGGATCTATCTCATTTAGCTTTAAAATATTATTATCGAAATTTTCTTGAGTAAAAATTTCGGCTATAGCATCTATGGATTCAGGGTTTACAGCATTAAGAACTGTTTCTTCAACCCCATAGAAAATAGAACGAAACTCACGTGTTTTTTTACGGTAATCTGCGCCCACATTTATATTGAACTTATTAGTTTCATCATCATAGATCTTAAGCATATCAGCAATACGACCATTGTATTCTACATCGGTAATTTTTTGAACACTCTTACGTTGCTGAAAACCACCAGTGCGTCCTAACTGTACCAGGTCTTCTTGTCCTGGTTCGGTGAAATTGAAATTAACTTCGTTCCTAATTCGGTTAGGCTCATCGGCACTTAAAAAGTTGTAACCTCCTGCCCATGTAAGGGTGTTGTTTTCAGATAGATCGTGATCTCCAGATAGCTGTGTTACGGAAACCAGGGTTTTCTTTAGGTTTTGATCGCGAACAAACTGAAATGCTTCTCCTTCATCGGTTTCTTCAAAAATAGTGGCCGTTCCTTCACGCCCTCCTTCAAAAACCTGATCGGTAATTTTATTGATCACTAAGGCTGTAAACTTCAGATCATTATTATCGTCTGCCTTAAACTTGGTCGTAAATAATGCCGAAGTAGCTACTTCCTTTTTCCAGGTAATCGCATCTGGAATGGAGTCATCGATAAAGTTGGAACGAAACTGACGGAACACCCCGTTTTGATATTCATAGGTACTATTCTGTCCGGCCGTTAACAACACTTTAAAACGATCTCCTAATTTTTTTCCTATACTGAAGGAAACAGAATTGTTTACAGGCAAACTTGCGGTTTGTGGTGCCCAGGTTTGCTCGGTAATGGCTCTTCTGGTTGAAAAGTCCTTAACATAAATTCCCGCAGTAACATCGTCGCTATTAGGAGATACTTTAAAATTGTCAAAAACACCGTCCTGTAACACATTGGTATTAACGGAAGCCCCAACTTTAGCAGAAAGCTCCGAACTTCCACTCAACTCTTTAGAAGTAATATCAACAGTTCCTGAAGCCTGATCTGCAGTAAGATTTGGTGACATAGTCTTGCTCACGCCAATGCTCTGTATCAATCGGGTGTTAAAAAGTTCTAAACCAATATTCTTGCGCTCCACATCGTCCGAAGGGATGGGCAGGCCATTAAGCGTTGTCGATAAATAACGGTCTCCCAATCCACGTACAAAAACATCTCCGCTTCCGTCTGTTTTAGAAACCCCCGAAATTTTTGTGGTGGCGCTTGAAGCATCAGAAACACCAAGCTTACCCATTTGCTCCGCTCCAATACTCTCTTTAATTGCTACCGCTTCTTTTTGTTCTAATAATAAGGCCGTTTCACGTTCACGGCTGGTTTGTACGGTAATAAATACCTCGTCCAGGGCTGCTGCGCTGGCTCCTAATGCTGCATCTATCCGTGTAAATTTGTCCGTTTCAACGGTTACGTTTGGAATTTCAACAGTTTCATACCCAACAAAACTGAATTCTATCACATAACTTCCAACGGGGACATTTTCTATACTATAGTTGCCGTCAAAATCGGTAGTGGTTCCTTTTGTGGTTCCTTTTAATATAACATTGGCAAACGGCAAGGGTTCCCCATTGGCATCTTTGTCGGTTAATGTACCTTCTATCGTCCCAGTTTGTGCGAACGTTAAGGCAGTAAATAATAGCATTGCTGCTGTAAATAATTTGCTCATCAAAGTAGTTTATTCATTTGGTGCAAAGAAACTTTGAAATGCTTCATTGCTGGTTACCTAAATGTTATGCTTGTTTTAGCATTAAGTAAGGTTTGTGTTATCTTAATGTTATGAGGTTTATACTATTGCTATGCATCAAAACTATACCTAATTGCTGGGCAAAGCGTTACTTTTAGGTTATGTAAATGCTACGATTTTGTTGTCCTAAATTTTACTGAAATTGGTATCTTGCTCTTTCAATTTACCACTATGATGCACTGGGAAGATTTGCTCTCGCTACAAAAGCAGGGCGACACTAAAAAAAGACTACGTATTGAAGAAAACGAATCCCGTACAGGGTTTGAAGTAGATTATGACCGTGTAATATTTTCTTCGGCATTTAGAAGTTTACAGGATAAAACACAGGTCATTCCGCTCTCCAAGACTTCTTTTGTACACACCCGTTTAACACATAGTCTGGAAGTAAGCGTAGTTGGACGTTCTTTAGGGCGCCAAGTTGGCAAGGCTATTCTTGAAAGACACCCACATTTACATAAAGTTCACGGATTCCAATCAACCGATTTTGGAGCCATTGTTGCCGCGGCTTCCTTAGCACACGATATTGGCAATCCTCCCTTTGGACATAGTGGGGAAAAAGCTATTGGCACGTATTTTTTAAGCGGAAAAGGAAAACGATTTAAATCGCAACTTACTCCGACACAATATCAGGATTTGATAGATTTTGAAGGCAATGCTAATGGCTTTAAAATTTTAACCGAAACCAAAAATGGTGTGCACGGGGGATTGCGATTAACCTTTGCCACGTTGGGAGCCTTTATGAAATACCCCAAGGAAAGCCTTCCAAAGAAACCCACAAAACACATAGCCGATAAAAAATACGGGGTCTTCCAGAATGATGTTCCTTTTTTTACCAAAGTAGCCGAAAATTTAGGTCTCATTAAGCGCGAAGCCGATGGAAAAATGAGTTATCATCGCCACCCTTTGTGTTTTCTGGTTGAAGCGGCCGACGATATTTGCTACACTATTATAGATTTTGAAGACGGAATTAACCTGGGCTGGATTCCTGAAGAAACCGCGCTGGAATATTTATTGCAACTTGTAAAAAACACTATTAATAAAGAAAAATATGTTGCATTGTCGCAGCCCAAAGACCGCTTAGCATATTTGCGCTCCTTAGCCATTAATACCCTGATTTCTGAAGCGGTTGAGCTTTTTATTACTAATGAAGAGGCTATTCTAAAAGGTGATTTTACCGAAGCATTGCTGGACAAAAGCCGCTATCAGGCTCAGATAACCGATATACTAAAAGAAAGTGTTTCCAAAGTGTATCAAAGCCCCGAAGTGGTTGAAAAAGAACTCGCTGGTTACCAGATCCTTTCCACGTTGCTGGAAGCTTATACCACGGCTTTTGAAAATGAAATCAACGGAACCGCGCGCCATTACGATAAACTTTTATTGAAAACTTTTGAAGGTACAGAAACCCCTTCCAATACGTACGATTACCTGATGCTGTGTTGCAACCACGTTTCTATGCTCACCGATGGACAGGCATTGCAGTTGTTTCAGAAGATTAATGGGAACTTGTAGCACTCTTCTCAGCGGGAGAAGGGCTGGGGATGAGGGGAAACGAGTTTAATTTAAAAGAAAATTCTCAATCGCGTTCCGAATCTTTTTAGCTGAAATACCTGCGATTTCCTGCAGTTCTTCCACAGTCCCGTGCTCTGGAAATTCATCTGGAATGCCTAAGATATTAATATTATTTTTGTAGTTATTCTCAGCAGCAAACTCTACAATAGCACTTCCCAATCCGCCTTTTTTTACGCCATCTTCAACTGTGATAATATTTTTGTGTTTGCTGAAAATTTCGTGTAATAGCACCTCGTCCAATGGTTTCAGGAAACGAAAATCATAGTGCGCAATGTTTTCAGCTGAAGAATTTTCAACCTTTACAATCGCTTCCGTAGCGTTAGTTGCCATAGTTCCAATAGTTAAAACTGCAAGGGCACCACCTTTTTTTAACTGAAGAGATGTTCCTATTTTAATAGTTTCAAAGGGTTGCTCCCAGTCTAAAATAGTCCCACGACCACGTGGATATCTTATGGCAATAGGCATGTCTAGTCCAAGTTGAGCGGTGTAGAGGATATTCCGAAGGTCAGTTTCGTTTCTTGGTGCAAATAGGATGAGGTTTGGGATGCACCGTAAATATGCGAAGTCGAAAATACCGTGATGGGTAGCACCATCTTCACCAACAATACCTGCACGGTCTAAACAAAAAATTACCGGGAGTTTTTGTAAACATACATCATGGATTACCTGATCGTAGGCGCGTTGTAAAAAGGTAGAATAGATGTTGCAAAACACCGTCATTCCCTGGGTTGCCAATCCTGCGGCAAGTGTTACAGCATGTTGTTCGGCAATGCCTACGTCAAAAGCACGTTCGGGAAACGTATCCATCATAAATTTTAGGGAGCTACCTGTAGGCATGGCAGGGGTAATCCCTACGATCTTTTCATTTTTTGAAGCCAATTCTACCAAGGTTCTTCCAAAGACATCCTGAAACTTCGGGGGCTGTATTTCATCCGACTTAGGGAATAAATCACCTGTTTTAGCATCAAATTTACCTGGCGCATGATAGGTTACCTGATTCTCCTCAGCCTGGCGTAATCCCTTGCCTTTTTTAGTAATTACGTGGAGTAATTTAGGTCCTTCAATGTTTTTCAATCTTCTCATTTCAGTAATTAAAACAGAGAGATCGTGGCCGTCAACAGGGCCGGAGTACTTGAAGTTGAGTGCTTCAAAAATATTGTCGGTTTCCGGGGCGCCGTCCAGGTTTACTTGAGTAAGGTAATTTTTTAAAGCCCCTACGCTGGGGTCGATTCCAATGGCATTATCATTCAAAATTACCAGGATATTAGTTTGGGTAACGCCTGCGTGATTAAGTGCTTCAAATGCCATCCCGCTGGCTATGGAAGCATCACCCACCACCGCAATATGTTGAAGGTCATGCGCACCTTTTAGCTTATTTGCCAGTGCCATTCCTAAGGTGGCAGAAATTGCAGTACTGCTGTGCCCAACCCCAAAGGTGTCGTATTGGCTTTCGGCACGTTTTGGAAATCCGCTAATGCCATTTAATTGTCTGTTGGTAGAAAAATTCTCCCTGCGACCTGTTACTATTTTATGTCCGTAGGCCTGGTGTCCTACATCCCATACCAATAGATCTTTAGGGGTGTTAAAAACATAGTGTAGTGCAACCGTCAGTTCGGCTACCCCTAAACTTGCACCTAAATGGCCCTCTTTGGTAGCCACGGCGTTGATAATAAAATCACGTAGTTCCCGGGTGAGCTGTGGGAGTTGTTCTTCGGAAAGTTTCCGAAGGTCGCTAGGAGAATTTATATGTTGCAATAGGTTTTTCAAGATGCTGCAAAGATACGTGGCTACGATGCATTTTTGCGAATTCTAAAATGGAATTTGTATTATAGCCGTTTAGAAAAAACACGCAGTTAGCTATAATTAGAGTTTGCATTATAATGTATCGCTAAAATTTCAGGATGTAAAAGTACGTTTAGCATCTTCTATTTTGTAATTTTAACTAGTAACTAATACCACTAACTTTTGATACAACCTTTTGACGACACGTATTTTATGAAAAAGGCTTTACAGGAAGCCGAAACTGCCTATGAAAAAGGTGAAATTCCTATTGGTGCGGTAGTAGTTGTAAACAACCAAATTATAGCAAGGGCACATAATCTTACAGAAACGCTGAACGATGTTACGGCTCATGCCGAAATGCAGGCAATTACTGCTGCTGCTAATTATTTAGGCGGAAAGTACTTAATAGATTGTACCCTGTACGTTACTATTGAACCCTGCCAGATGTGCGGGGGTGCTTTGTTTTGGAGTCAGATTTCCAGAATTGTATATGGTGCGAGGGATGAACAAAGGGGATGTATTAATATGGGTACAAAGCTGCACCCAAAAACAACGATGGAGGGAGGGGTACTGGCCAAAGAGACCTCTGCATTATTAAAGCGATTTTTTATTGAAAAACGAAATTTAAATTAACCCGAAGGCTGAGCGGTGTCGAAGCTAAGGGCACAAAAAAATCCCTCAAGTTTAAACCTGAGGGATTTGATGGTTGGTTTTACGAATATATATCTTAGTCGTGAATTACGCGAACTTGTCCCGCAGTCATTCCTTTTCTTCCTTCTTCTTCAACATATTCTACTTTGTCACCTTCGTTAAGGGCTTCGCCGTTAAGTCCGGTTACGTGTACAAAAATGTCTTTTCCAGTTTCATCATTTGTGATGAATCCGTAACCTTTTGATTCGTTAAAAAATTTTACTGTTCCTTCCATTGTAATAAAAAAATATAGTTAATAAGGGGCAAAGTTACATGATTTCTGCAACCGTAGGTTATCAAAATGTAACTATTTATGAAAAAACCTTCAAAATTTCCTCAATTTTTGGACTTGAAAAAGGTTAACTATTAGCTGGTTACATTTTTTTATCCTTGCTCTCCTGTCGCATTTTGTCGAGGTTTTCTTTAGTGAGCATATAATCTTTAAAATTGCGTTTACGCCAACGATGGTAGATAAAAATTGGCATCCAGACAAAAAACAATCCGGAAATTCCAATTCCTATGCAAAACTCTCCCGTTTTAAGGTCTTCTGGTTTTATGTAGAAACCGTAACCTACCGAAGCGGCGATGAGCAGGAATAGAATTATAAGTACTGTTCTCATTATTTAAGTGTCCCCTTTATTAGAAATTTTAGGTATAAATCTGGAATAAACTGTTTTTACAAATCCAATTTCAAATGCAATTCCTCCAGCTGCTCTTTGTCCAACGGCGCAGGTGCATCTATCATCACATCTCGACCTGCGTTGTTTTTAGGGAAGGCAATAAAATCGCGGATGGTCTCCTGGCCGCCCAAAATAGCTACCAACCTGTCCAGACCAAATGCAATTCCGCCGTGGGGTGGTGCCCCGTATTCAAAAGCATCCATTAAGAAGCCAAATTGTGCCTTCGCTTCTTCTTCAGAAAACCCTAAATGCTTCAACATAATAGCCTGAGTTTTTTTATCGTGGATACGGATAGAGCCACCGCCTATCTCGTTTCCGTTTAAAACCAGATCGTAAGCGTTTGCTTTTACCTCGCCCGGGTTTGTATCTAATAATTCCAGTTGACCTGGTTTAGGGGAGGTGAAGGGGTGGTGCATCGCGTGATAATGCCCTGTTTCTTCGTCAAGTTCCAATAATGGGAAATCTACGACCCAAAGGGGTGCAAACTCGTTTGCTTTTCTTAAACCTAGTCTTTCGGCCAGTTCCATGCGTAATGTTGAAAGTTGTGCGCGTACTTTATGCGTGTCTCCAGAAAGTACACAAATAAGGTCTCCCGGGGAGGCCTGGGTTACTTCGGCCCATTTGGCCAAATCTTCCTGATCGTAAAATTTGTCTACCGAAGATTTAAAGCTTCCGTCTTCGTTCACGCGGCAATATACCATTCCTAAAGCTCCTACCTGGGGGCGTTTTACCCAATCTATGAGCTTGTCAATTTCTTTTCGTGTGTAGCTATTTCCGCCAGGAACGGCAATGCCTACTACTAATTCAGCAGTATTAAACACGTTAAAATCTTTGTGCTGGGCAACTGGGTTCAATTCGCCAAACTGCATCCCAAAACGAATGTCGGGTTTGTCGTTCCCGTACAAGCGCATGGCATCGTCGTATTGCATTCTTGGGAACTCACCTATTTCTACACCGTTTATTTCTTTTAGCAAGTGGCGGGTTAACCCTTCAAAAGTATTCAGGATGTCTTCCTGCTCAATAAAGGCCATCTCGCAGTCTATTTGGGTAAATTCTGGCTGCCTGTCGGCTCTAAGATCTTCGTCCCTAAAACACTTTACAATCTGAAAGTATTTATCCATTCCTCCCACCATTAATAATTGTTTAAAGGTTTGTGGGGACTGCGGAAGGGCATAAAACTGACCTTCGTTCATACGGCTGGGCACTACAAAATCGCGGGCGCCTTCCGGGGTTGATTTAATAAGGTAGGGTGTTTCAACTTCAACAAAATCTTTTTTAGAAAGATAGTTCCTAACGGCCATGGTCACTTTATGACGAAACACAAGATTATTTCGTACGGGTTTCCGACGAATGTCCAGGTAGCGGTATTTCATCCGAAGGTCTTCGCCACCATCGGTTTCATCTTCAATGGTGAATGGAGGCGTAAGGGATTTGTTTAAAATAGAAATTTCAGAAACCAATATTTCAATATCGCCAGTTGGCATATTTGGATTTTTACTTTCACGTTCAATCACGGTTCCAGTAACTTGTATCACAAATTCACGCCCTAATTGAGCGGCGGTTTCCATCATTTCTTTTGGTGTTCGCTCCTCGTCAAAAATAAGCTGGGTAATGCCATAACGATCCCGCAGATCTACCCAAACCATAAAACCTTTATCCCGGGTTTTTTGAACCCATCCGGCAAGTGTTACTTTTTTGTTGATATCTGTGGCGCGCAGTTGGCCATTGGTGTGCGTTCTGTACATAGTTATTTCCGGCGTAAGCTGGAATCGCTTTAATGAATAATTTTTTTTATTTCGAAAGTGAAATAGGGGTGCAAATTTAAGAAGATAAAATAGTTTAGGAGAACTATTTTGGGTTATACTTGTCCGAACTTTAATGAATTGTAAAAACAAAAGAAGCTCTATCGTATGAACAGAGCTTCTTTTTTCAGGTAATTTGAATGTATTTTTATTCCGCTGCTTCTAAATTGATGTCTTCATTTGGCTGGATTACCTCTTCCTGCTTGGGGTTACGCTTGTTGTGTAACCACATTTTCATTCGCGTTGCAATGTAAAATAACACAGGTACTACAATTAACGTTAGGAAGGTTGCAATTAACAATCCGTAAATCACTGTCCAGGCTAAAGGACCCCAGAAAATAACGTTGTCCCCCCCCATGTATATTTTAGGATCAAACTCACTGAATAAGGAGAAAAAGTCAATATTTAGTCCTATTGCCAGCGGGATTAACCCCAGAATAGTCGTGATAGCTGTTAATAGAACAGGGCGTAAACGTGCCTTTCCAGCTTTGATTATAGCACCTAAAAGATCTTCTTTTTCAAGATATTCATCTTCGTCTATATCCAGTTCGTTTTTCTTTCGGTCTATAAGAAGTTGGGCGTAATCCAAGAGTACCACCCCATTATTTACCACAATTCCTGCTAACGAAATTATCCCCATCATGGTCATCATAATCACAAATGGAGAACCAGAAATTACAATACCGCCAAATACCCCTATAAAACTGAGGAAAATAGCGATCATAATAATTGTAGGTTTAGAGATAGAATTAAACTGAAAAATTAAAATCAAGAAGATGAGCCCAAGTCCGCTAAAGAAAGCACCCATTAAGAACTGCATTTGCTTGTTTTGTTCTTCAATCTGTCCGGTGTAGTCAATTTTAATGTCGTCCGGGATCTCTTCATAAGAGCGCATTTCGTTTTGTATTTGTGAAACAACCGCTCCAGCATCGGTATAGCCTGGAGACAGTGCAGAATATACGGTTACTACACGTTTTGTGTCCCGGTGCTTAATAGCGCTAAAGCCAGAATTATTACGTTTTGTTGCCACTGCCGAAACAGGAACACTCCGCATTTGCCCTGTATTGGTTCTAAAGGTCATGGTTTGATTAAACAAAGCACTTTCGTTGTAACGGCTTTCTTCATCAAACCGTACGTAGATATCGTAATCTTCACCATCTTCTTTGTACACCCCTGCCTTGGTTCCAAAAATCGCGTTTCGAAGCTGTTGGCCCACTTGTCCTGTGCTTATGCCCAATTCTCCTGCTTTTTCACGATCTACCACTACCTGCATCGCCGGTTTGTCTTTGTTTACGTCAATTTTCAACTCGTCTATAGCAGCGATATTTTTGGAATTAATGTACTCGCGCATATTTTCGGCTGCTGCAATCAACTCGTCATAATCGTCACCTTCCAATTCAATATTAATAGGAGCACCTGCCGGCGGTCCGTTGGCATCTTTTTCAACCGAAATAAGTACCCCCGGGTAGATACCCACCAAAGCTTCCTGAACTTTTTGTCGCAATTCTTCACTGTCGGCTCCACGACGGAATTTATACTCCCGCATGGATGCGGTAATTTTACCTTTGTGAGGCATTTC
Source organism: Flavobacteriaceae bacterium (assembly GCA_002707745.1). Lineage (GTDB taxonomy): Bacteria > Bacteroidota > Bacteroidia > Flavobacteriales > Flavobacteriaceae > Marinirhabdus. Next base: position 17,295 of record PANU01000087.1, on the reverse strand, counting down.
GGCAGCAGAACCACCATCGGTTTGCGGGTTTCCAGCTCCTTCTCCTACCTGGCTTACAGCACTTTCCACTAAATAATTGTAGTCGCCGTCTGTATACGCATCACTATTTAATACGTTGTAAACTTTCTCTTCAATTTCCTTGGAAATGGCGTTGGTTTTTTCAATATCTGTTCCTTGCGGATATTCTATATAGACAATAATCTGGTTGGGTTTGTTGTCCGGGAAAAATTCGATTTTGGTACGTTGTGAAGCTACCGAAGCTCCAAATGCAACAAATGCCACAATAAGTAATAAAAACGTTCCCCCAACAATCCAGTAGGGTCTTTTACTTTTGAAAGAACCTGTTAAGCGTTTTTCGTACCAGTTTTCTAATTTTACCAGCGATTTTTTCTGAAAGCGGTTGGCCATTTTTCGCAGGACTAATCGATACACCCATAGCATCCCTGCTGTAAACAACAAGAGGGTTCCAATTCCTCTATATTCCCCGCCAAGAAGTAAGATGATAAGCCCAAAACCTGCTACAATCCCTGAAATTTTTACCAATTGTTTCTTCGGCATATTTCTGTCTTCCGTTTTCATAAACTGAGAAACCAGTACCGAGTTGAAGAAAATTGCTACAAATAAAGAAGACCCCAGCACGACCGAAAGTGTAATTGGGAAGTAAATCATAAACTGTCCCATGAGTCCTGGCCATAATCCCAACGGAACAAACGCCGCCACCGTGGTTAAGGTGGAAATGATAATAGGAAAGGCAATTTCGCCAATTCCTCTTTTGGCCGCTTCTACACGGCCCATGCCTTCTTCATCCATGAGGCGGTACACATTTTCTACCACCACAATACCGTTATCCACCAGCATTCCCAGCCCCATGATGAGTCCAAAAAGAATCATTGTATTCATGGTGTATCCCAACTGACTTAAAATCATTAAGGACATAAACATGGACATAGGGATGGCAAACCCTACAAACAAAGCGTTCTTAAACCCGAGGAAGAACATTAATACCGTTACCACAAGGATAATCCCGAAGATTATATTGTTTACCAGGTCATCTACCTGGCCAATGGTTTTTGAGGACTGGTCGTTGGTAATGGAGACGTTAAGGTTGGATGGAAATATGTTCTCTATAGCGTTGTCTACAATTACCTGAATTTCTTCGGCGGCTGCCACCATGTTTTTCCCGGAACGTTTTTTAACATCCAGCATTACCACGCGGTCCCCAAATTCTCGGGCATAGGTTGTTCTGTCTTTTTCAGTAAAATTAACGTCGGCTACATCCTGAAGGTAGACCGTGTTTCCATTTTCAGACTTAACCACAAAATTGTTCAATTCTTGGGGGTCGTCAATTTCACCTAAAATCCTAATGGTTCGCCGTTGCCCGCTGGTGATAAAATTTCCGGCAGACATGGTCATATTTCCATTTGAAATAGCGCTGCTTATATCCTGAAAGCTCACATTGCTTGCCATCATTTTATAGATGTCTACAGCTACTTCCACTTCTTTTTCCTGTGCGCCCCGAATGTCTGCTTTTTTAATCTGTGGCAAGTCTTCAATTTCATCCTGAAGGTATTCTGCGTATTCTTTCAACTTTAAAACAGGGTAATTTCCTGAAATATTAATATTGAGAATGGGCATCTCTTCGGAAAGGGTGAGTTCAAAAATATTAGGTTCCACTTTGGCACCATTAAAGGTAGGCCAGTCTTCCCCTGAAGTTTCAGAGTCTACTTCGTCTTTTACTTTTTGCTTGGCGAGTTCTACCGGGATCCCTTCGTCAAACTCCACAATTATCATGGAGTAATCTTCTTGCGATGTAGAGGTGATTTCAACTACATTACTTACTGTTTTTAGTTTGTCCTCCAGCGGATCTGTAATAAGCTTTTCAATATCTTCGGCCGTGTTTCCTGGAAAAAGAGAACTAATGTATATTTTGGTTTCCTTTATTTCCGGAAAACTTTCTCTGGGCATACTAAAATATGCCGAAATACCTAAATATAGTATCATTGCCATCATCACATAGATGGTGGTCTTGTTATTAATGGCCCACGAAGAGAGTTTAAACTCTTTTTCGGTATTCTTCTTTTTCTTTGCCATAGTAATGCCCGCGCAGGCGGTTAACTTTTAATTAATAGCTAATTGTGTAATATTCTCGATACAATTTCAAATAAACCTAAAGAGCTTTTTTGAAATTACTTGAATTGACGTCCCAATTTTAATATGAAATTATTTTTACAGTTTGTCCGTCTTTTACGCTTCTTGCACCTTCTTCAATAATTTGGTCACCATCTTTTACACCGCTCAGGACTTCAATTACGTCTCCCTGGCTAATCCCGGTTTCAATTATAACCCTTTTTGCAACTGCTTTTTGTCCCTCTTTGCTGTCAAGGATGTAGATGTATTGTTCTCCATCGGCATTTTCTGAAATAATACTTTGCGGGATCAATATTGCATTTTCATTGGTGTAATCGTTAATTTTTAAACGCGCGGTAAGATTTGGTTTAATAGTTTTATCGGTGTTAGGAACAGCAATTTCAACTTTAAAGGTTCGGTTTTCCGGGTTTATGAAATCTCCGGTTTGTCTAATTTTAGCGTCCATTGTTTTGTTGAGCACCGGAAACATCACTTCTACATCTTTTCCTGTTTTTATGTTGGTAATATAAGTTTCAGGCACATCGGTTTGTATGTACATATCGCTTAGATTAACCAGGCGAACTACTGGGGTTTGTCCAGGAGAAACTACGCTTCCCTGTTCTGTAATTACATCGTCTATCGTCCCCGCAAACGGCGCTCGTATACTAGACTTTGCCAATTGTTGCTTCATGGAGTTAATGGCTTCCTGCTGTGCTTCATAATTGGATTTTGCCTGTAAATACTGTATTTCGCTCCCAATTTTTTGGTCCCACAAACGTTTTTGACGTTCAAAGGTGGTTTTTGCTAAATCTGCCTGCACCTGCATTTGCGCCAATTGCTGGCTAAGTCCGCCATCGTCTACTTTTGCTAGCAATTGTCCTTTACTTACTTTATCGCCTTCTTTTACATAAACACGTTGCAGAATACCGCCCATTTCTGGTGTTATAACCAAATTTTGTTTGGTTTCCACGCTTCCTTGCAGTTCTACATAATGATTAAACACAGTGTCGTTTGCTGTAAAAGCAGTAATTAACGGAATGTTTTTTTCAGGATTTAACTCCTCTATTTTTTCATCCAACTGTTTTAACTGTTCCTGAATTTCCTGTTGCTGCGTAGTAAGCTCATCCTTCTTTTTCTGAAGAGCTACTAAGTCGCCACTTTCTATGACGCCTTCTACGGTTTTTTCTCCACCGCCACCACAAGAAGTAAGGAAGATAGATACGCTTAAAAGTAATATGAAGTATTTCATCACTTGATTATATTTAAATAGGTTCATGCTTTTTGATTGATTGTTAGTACTTTCCCTTTATCTCTTCAGATTCTATTCGTAAATCCGGGGTGTTTAAAACTGTTTCTATTTCGGCTTTTGAATTTACTACGTCCAGCATACTCTGAAAGTATTGTTGTTGGGCTGTATATAGTTGTGTTTGTGCCTGGCGTAAATCGAAGCTAGTGCTTAGGCCTTCGGTAAATTTCACTTGATTTTTAGTTTCAATGCGTTCGGCTAAGGCTTTATTCTTTTTTGCATTTTCAAACTTTTCAATAGCAAACTGGTAGTTGCTTTTTGCTGTGTTGAGCTGCAGGGTTACATTTTGAATTGTTTCTTCCAGTTCTGTTTCTGCCTGATCTAAAGCAATTTTTGCACGTTGCGTCCTGGCGCTTCGCATCCCACTACTAAAAATGGGAACGTTTAAACTCACGCCCAATAATGACGATTGAAACCAAAGCTGGTCACTGTCGAAAAAAGTAAAGCTATCGCTGTTGGCCGAAGTACCGTAATTTACAAAAGCCGAAAGCGTTGGGAGTGCCTTGCTTTTTTCCAGTTTCATTTCCAGACTTCGCTGTTCGGTAAGGTTGTAGGCTATTTTATAATCTGCGTTTTCTTGAATGTTTAAATTTTCGTCCAGTAACTGAAGATTGGTTCCTTCTTCTACCAAGGTATCTAAAGTGTCTTTAAACAAGACAGTGCTTTCTACAGGAATTCCAAGGGCTACGTTAAACATTTGTCGTGCAATGGTTGCGCTACGACGTGCATTGTTTAACTGGGTATCTATATCTAATAAGGTGACTTCCAGCTGCTCTACACTTTCTTCTTCGGTGAGGCCGTTTTCAAAAATCTTTCGGGTTTCGAAGAGGTTTTTTTCCAGGGCTTCCTTATTTTTTTCAAAAATAGCGATAAGCTCTTCGCTAAGTAAAACGCTTCCGTAGGCATTAATAACTCCTTTTCTTACTTCCAGATTGGTCTTTTCGGCGGCATTTTCAGAAAAATCTAAAAAAGCCTTGGCGGCTTGTAGTCCCACTAAATAACTTCCATCAAAAATCAGCTGATTTAACGTTGCAACTGCATTGGCATTTTGTTTGGTTCCAAATGTTACAGGTACAAATGTGCCAGGAGCACCTCCGCTCAATTCTGCAGGGATTAGGGTTACGGGTTGTTTTAAATTATTCTGATACGTTACGGCGCCGCTAATTTGAGGGAGTCCCGTTGCCGTGGTTTCCCACTTTTGTTTAATGGCTTTGGCAATGTCCCGACGTGCATTAAGTGCAGTATAATTACTATCTATTGCAAATGTTACGGCTTCCTCCAGACTAAAGGAGTAGTCCTTGCCTTGGCTGCTAGCCGTAAGTGACGTAATTAATAATAATACGATTAAAAACTGTTTCATTAATCTTGGTTTGAGTGTATAAGTTGGTTTAGTATTTGTCTGCCTTTTGGTGTCACAATGCCTCTTAAGTGGTATTCCAGATACGTTTCATATAATTCCTTGCCTTCGAACATAGAAGAGGGGAACAGGTTGCTGTCTTTAATTCCGGTAACGCCATTAAAATAGATGCGAGCCACAAATTGTACATCAATATTTTCTCTAAACAATTGTTGCTCTATACCTCTATGAAGGTTCTTTACGACGCATTCCTGCATAAGGCTGAATTGCCTATTTTTAATATTTTGATAAATGTTGGGATAATATTTTTGGAGCTGGTGGGAAGGAGATTCCTTTTCATTACACATGTGCTCCATTACCCGCTTTTTTATTTCATAGGTTTCTTCAATAGGATTTTTTTCGAGATCGCAAATACAGTTAATATCTCGGGATATCTCCTCAAAAATAGCGTCTGTAACCACGGCAATTATGGTTTCTTTATTGTTGAAATGGGTATAAATAGTTTTCTTCGATATGCCCATTTCAGCAGCAATATCGTCCATAGTTACGCTCTTAAACCCAAGAGATATAAACATTTCGGAAGCTTTTTCTATTATTTTTTCTTTCATGGCATAAGCTCAGTAAGAGCTGTTTTTCTCATTAGCGGGTGCAAAAATACATAAGGAAACTTTAAAAACAATAAAAGTTTCCAAAGTTTTTGTAATTATTTAACATTCTAGCCAGTCTTTAAACCATTAAAAACATAGTAAACCCTTTATTTTATAAGGAACAGTTGTTCGGAAAGTTTATTTTTGCATCAAATTTTGTTTATGGAATTACTCGCAACTTATAGCCAAGCGCTCGTAGCGCACTTAGAAAATGCAGTTATTGAAAAAGAACCTACACAATTGTATAAACCTGTGAAGTATATTCTTTCATTAGGTGGAAAAAGGTTGCGCCCTGTATTAACCCTGCTTACTGCAGATTTTTTCGGAAATGATTACGAGAAAGCTATGCATGCTGCGCTGGCAGTAGAGTTGTTTCATAATTTTTCATTGATTCATGACGATATTATGGACAATGCGCCATTACGCAGGGGTAAAGAGACCGTTCATGAAAAATGGGATGTAAACACAGGGATTTTAAGTGGAGACGCCATGCTTATTTTAGCCTACCAGTTATTTGAAGCCTATGAACCTGCAAAATTTCAGGAACTGGCGAAACTTTTTAGCAAAACAGCACTGGAAGTATGTGAAGGCCAGCAATACGATGTAGATTTTGAAACCCGTGACGATGTAACCATTCCGGAGTATATTAAAATGATAGATTACAAAACCGCGGTGCTTATTGGTGCTGCCATGAAAATGGGAGCTATTGTTGCCGAGGCTTCCAGCAGCTGTTGTCAGGGAGTGTACGATTTTGGCAGAAACCTGGGGATAGCTTTTCAATTACAAGACGATTACTTAGATGCTTTTGGAAATCCAAAAACATTTGGAAAGCAAGTAGGTGGTGATATTATTGCCAACAAAAAAACCTTTTTGTATTTAACAGCACTTAATAATAGTACAAAAGGAGATGCTGAAACGTTAGTGCATTTGTTCAATATTAATCCGAAAGATCCTGCAGACAAAATTGAAACGGTCAAGGAGATTTTCCTAACATCTGGAGCTGCAAAAGCCACTATTGCAGAAATTGAAGCATATACCCAAAAAGCAAATACCATTCTGGAAACCCTGAAACTTTCCGAAGAAAAAAAGGAAAAACTAAGAGCATTTGGAAAGTGGTTGATGGAAAGGACTGTGTAGTCCCCACCTAACCTCCCCGAAGGGGAGGAGCTTTTTAAGAAATTCCCTCCCCTCTGGGGAGGGTTAGGGAGGGGACTAGAAATATACTCTCACAAAAGGATTCCATGCCGTAGCATACACGCTGTCATTATCTTTATACAACACATTATAGCGTAATCCAATAGTCACGAAGCCTGCGCGATAGCCAGCTCCTAAAAAAAGTGCGGTATTCCAAAAATTGTCTTTAATAAGGATGTCAAAATTATTTTTAACTTCTGTATGTACCCGTAGTTGTTCAATTTCGGCAGAGAGCTGAATTTCCCTGATTGGGTTAAAAAGGGTTATCCAGCTTCCTCCGTATAATGTAGCATTAAAAACATTGTTGCTTTGGTAGCTAAAAATAAGGGACGGCCCCATGGCAACATAGCTGTTAAAATTATAAATAGCACTGGGTGAAATGGTGCCGCTAAAGTTGCCATTCCCGAAACTAACCCCTAAGCCTCCGCCAAACTGAACCTGCTGCCAAAATGGATTGGTGTCTTCCTGAGCAGAACCTAATTTAGGAAGTAATACCAGGGCTACTAAAATACTTAGGACTCTTAAAGAACAGAGGTAGTGCATTTTCATTAGGAAAATTTTAGGATTTGGTTTTATAAATATACAAAAAGCCAATGTGTTGGTTTGTTGAATTATTGTATTTTTGTACCGTTTTATCTAAACAACACGCTGAAGCATCCAACTATGGATAAATATTCTTTCTTAAATGCAGTTCACCCTGCGCAAATCGCAGATCTCTACGATAAATATTTACAATTTCCAGATAGCATTGAGGCTAGCTGGCGCGCTTTTTTCCAAGGTTTCGACTTTGGGATAGAAAGCGGTTCGCTGGAAGGGCTTGGTATAGAAGCTCCCGATGGTGCTGTAGTTACCGAAGCGGTTTTAAAAGAGTTTCAGGTAATTAAACTTATTGACGGCTACCGTACCCGCGGGCATTTATTTACTAAAACCAACCCGGTTCGGGAACGTAGAAAATATGAGCCAACCCTGGATATTGAAAACTTTGGTCTTTCCAAAGATGACCTGCAAACAACCTTTAAAGCAGGTGAAGTTTTGGGAATGGGTCCAAGTAATCTGGAAGATATCCTTAAACACTTAAACAATATTTATTGCGATAGTATTGGGATTGAGTACATGTACATTCGCAAGCCTGAAGAGATTGAATGGATACAAAAAAAGCTGAATGTAAATGACAATCAGCCTAAATTTTCAGCAGAAAAAAAGAAACAAATCTTAAAGAAGTTGAACGAAGCCGTTTCGTTCGAAAATTTCTTACATACAAAATACGTAGGTCAAAAACGATTCTCGCTGGAAGGTGGAGAAAGTTTAATTCCTGCGCTCGATTCTTTAATTGAAGATGCCGCATCTCACGGTGTAAAAGAATTTGTAATGGGAATGGCACACCGGGGTCGTTTAAGTACGTTGACCAATATCTTCGGAAAAAGTGCTAAGGATATTTTTAGCGAATTTGACGGAAAAGATTACGCAGAGGATATTTTTGATGGCGACGTAAAATATCACCTGGGATGGACTTCTATGCGAAATACAGATTCTGGTCATGAAATAAATCTGAATATAGCCCCTAACCCGTCTCACTTGGAAACAGTTGGTGCGGTGGTACAAGGAATTGCCCGTGCCAAACAAGACGACCACCACAAAGAAAATCCAAAAGCTGTTTTGCCTATTGTAGTACACGGAGATGCTGCTATTGCAGGACAAGGCTTGGTGTACGAAATTGTACAAATGGCACAATTAGAGGGGTATAAAACAGGAGGAACTATCCATATTGTAGTAAATAACCAGGTTGGTTTTACTACCAATTATTTAGACGGTCGTTCTTCAACCTATTGTACCGATGTGGCAAAAGTAACCTTGTCGCCGGTTTTGCATGTAAATGCAGACGATGTGGAAGCCGTGGTGCACGCTATGGAATTTGCATTGCATTTCCGTATGAAATTTGGTCGTGATGTCTTTATAGATTTATTAGGATACAGAAAATACGGACACAACGAAGGAGACGAACCTCGCTTTACGCAGCCCAAACTATACAAAGCTATTAGTAAACACAGCAACCCCCGTGATATTTATGCGGAAAAGCTTTTTAAAGAAGGGGTTATTGAAAAAGAATATACTAAAAATTTAGAGCAGGAATATAAAGACAAGCTGGAAGAAAATCTGGAAGATTCCCGTAAAGAAGAAAAAACAAGAATTACTGCTTTTATGCAGGATGAATGGGAAGGGTACGAGCAAGCCGAAGAAGACAAAATGATGGAAACGGCCGATACGTCCTTCGACCTGGAGAAGCTTACCGAAATAGCCGAAGTAATTACACAATTACCAAAAGACAAGAAGTTTTTACGTAAAATTTCAAAATTAATTGAGGCAAGAAAAACCATGTATTTTGAGGACAATAAGCTGGATTGGGCCATGGGCGAATTACTTGCGTATGGTTCGTTGCTAAAAGAGGGTCATGACGTACGAATAAGTGGGCAGGACGTAGAGCGTGGTACCTTTAGCCACCGCCATGCCGTAGTAAAAGTAGAAGAAAGCGAAGAGGAAATAGTGTTGCTGAACCAGTTAAAAGGAGAACAGGCAAATTTCTTTATCTATAATTCATTACTTTCAGAATACGGAGTAGTTGGTTTTGATTATGGATATGCTATGGCAAGTCCTATTACACTTACCATCTGGGAGGCGCAATTTGGAGATTTTAGTAATGGAGCCCAGATTATGATAGATCAATATATCTCGGCTGCCGAAGACAAATGGAAGCTGCAAAATGGATTGGTTATGTTATTGCCACACGGGTACGAAGGGCAAGGAGCAGAACATTCTTCAGCAAGAATGGAGCGTTACCTGCAATTATGTGCCAAGGACAATATGTTTGTGGCCGACGTTACTACGCCAGCACAGCTATTTCATCTGTTGCGAAGACAACTAAAGGTAAACTATCGTAAACCCTTAATTGTATTTACCCCTAAAAGTTTGTTGCGTCACCCAAAAGTACTATCTACTAAAGAAGAAATGGCTCAGGGTAGTTTTAATATGGTGCTAGACGACCCCGATGCAAAAGCAGCAAAAGTAAAAAGTCTCGTATTTTTAACCGGGAAGTTTTATTATGATTTGCTGGAGAAGAAAGAAGAAGACAAACGGGACGATGTAGCTTTGGTACGTGTGGAGCAGTTGTTCCCACTACCTATTGAAGAAATGAAAGCCATTATCAAAAAATATAAAAATGCAGACGATATTGTGTGGGCACAGGAAGAGCCCCGTAATATGGGCGCCTACTCACATTTATTGCTTCATTATGAAGACACCAGAACATGGCGCGTATGTAGCCGAAAAATGTACGCCGCGCCAGCAGCTGGAAGCAGTGTTCGTAGTAAAGCAAGACATTTAAAAGTGATTGAAAGCGTTTTTGATAAGGAAATGAAATAGTTTTTTCATAATTTTTGATTTAAGACAAGAATAGAAATAGATAATAGATTCCCTCCTTCGAGGGAATGAAATAAATAATTTAGTATGGCATTAGAAATGAAAGTCCCTTCACCGGGAGAGTCCATCACCGAAGTTGAAATAGCGCAATGGCTCGTAGAAGATGGCGATTGGGTTGAAAAGGACCAGGCAATCGCCGAAGTAGATAGCGATAAAGCTACCCTGGAACTTCCCGCAGAAGCCAGTGGAATTATTACCCTTAAAGCCGAAGAAGGTGATGCAGTTGGGGTAGGAGAAGTAGTTTGTTTAATCGATACCGAAGCTGAAAAACCAGGCGGGGGAGACGAGTCGACAAGAACCTACGATGACCCAGGTGACGAATCTGGAGGTGAAAATGCAGCCCCAGATTTGGATAAACAGGATGCTAAAAACAAGGATACAGGCAAAAAAGCTGAAGAATTAGATCAAAAACCATCAAAGGGTTCTACCCAAAGACAAGAACAAGATGCTGGCAAAACCTATGCAACAGGAACACCTTCTCCTTCAGCAAAAAAAATATTGTCAGAAAAGGGAGTAGATGCCAAAGACGTCAAGGGTTCAGGTCGTGACGGTAGAATTACCAAAAGCGATGCAGAAAACGCAACCCCTTCTATGGGTACACCAGGTACCGGCGATAGAGGTACTTCCCGCACTAAGCTTTCTATGTTACGTCGTAAAGTAGCAGAACGACTGGTAGAAGCTAAAAATACAACAGCCATGTTAACTACCTTTAATGAGGTAGATATGACGGCAATTTTCGACTTAAGAAAAGAATACAAAGAAACTTTTAAAGAAAAGCATGGGGTAAGCCTTGGCTTTATGTCGTTTTTTACACTGGCAGTTGTAAGAGCTTTAGAAATGTACCCAGCCGTAAACAGTATGATAGACGGCAAGGAAATGTTAACGTTCGATTATAAAGACATATCTATAGCTGTTTCCGGGCCAAAAGGATTAATGGTACCCGTAATACGTAATGCTGAAAATTTAAGTTTTAGAGGTGTAGAAAGTGAAGTAAAACGTTTGGCATTGCGTGCTCGTGATGGAAAAATTACCGTGGACGAAATGACCGGAGGAACCTTTACTATTTCTAATGGGGGTGTTTTTGGAAGTATGCTGAGCACACCAATTATTAATCCACCGCAATCTGGTATTTTGGGAATGCATAATATTGTAGAACGCCCTATCGCTAAAGATGGAGGTGTAACTATTGCGCCAATTATGTACGTAGCTCTTTCTTACGACCACAGGATTATAGATGGAAAAGAATCGGTTGGTTTCTTGGTAGCTGTAAAAGAAGCACTGGAAAGTCCGGAAGATTTGTTAATGGATAATGATATTAAAAAAGCATTAGAGTTATAAATTGCTTACAAAAAAAGACAGGTACTAAAAAACCCAGCCAATTGGCTGGGTTTTTAAATTGATAGCTAGTTGAAAAAGGTAGTATTATATTGCTAAAATGAGACTTACAATATTTAACAGAACAACAAAAACAACACATGAGGTTAAGAAGATCATTGTGATTTTTTGTCGTAATGTTAGTTTCTTTTTAGCCACGGGTGTTTTTATTATATTTTCCATACTGTAAAAGTGGGAAAAATCTGAAACCAAAACAATACGTATTTACACGTAATTTTTTGTAACATGTTGATTAATATGTGTTTTAGATGCGTAAAGCTTTTAAGTATCTGTTATTTTTTTAAAAGTAAAGCCTTTCAGGGTTTGTTCTGGTATACTTGCTTAGGTGAGTTTTGAATGATTTTCCTTTGCCCAGATAAGCAAACTATTGGTTTTATGTTCCAGTTGTAACTTAGTTATAATATTGCTTCGGTGTTTTTCTACTGTACGATACGAAATAAAGAGGAGGGAAGCTATTTCCTTGTTGGTTTTGTCTTCACCAATAAGCTTTAATATTTTTCTTTCGGAAGGTGTTAAGCTATCTAATATAGTAGTGTCTATACTATTGTTTTCAAGTTTATTTGAAATTTTAGGGCTAAAATAATAATCACCCTTACTAACAGTTTGCAGGCAATTTTCAATTTCTTCCAGTGCAAATTCTTTTAAAATGTAACCAAAAATGTTTAACTCTTTAGCTTGCTCAAACAGTTCTCTTTCTTTGTGAAGAGTAATAAGTATTATTTTTGTTTCCCTGCAATCTGTTTTACATTTTTCAGCAATTTCAATTCCGGAGAGGTATGGCATTTGAATGTCTAAAATGGCAATATTAGGATTTTCTTTAATAATAAGATCATAAGCTTCTTGTCCGTTACAACCACTTCCAATAATATTATAACCCCGCTCCAGCAAAAAATCATTTAGCCCTTTTAGTAAAAGGGGGTGGTCATCTGCTGTTATAATTGTGGGTTTTTCCATTAATAAGGGAATTTAAACTCTAACAACGTACCGTCTGTTTTTTTAGACTGTACCTTCATCTGGCCATTTAAAAATCTGGTGCGTTCCATAAGGGTTTTTAAGCCAAGGGTTTTAATATTCTTTAATTTTTCGGTGAATTCAAATCCTTTCCCATTATCCCGTATTGAAATAACTACTTTATCGGCCAATTTTTTTACTGAAACTTTACTGGCTTCGGCATTGGCGTGTTTTAAAGTGTTGCTCAAGCTTTCCTGAACAATTCTATAAATGTTTACTTCTTGTTCTGGCGTAAACAAATTATCAATATTTTCTATTTCCGAAGAAATAAACAGTGTGGTATTTTCATCTATTTGGGTAATGGTGTGTTCAATAGCCTTTGTAATTCCTAATTCCTGTAACTGAAAGGGATGCAGATCTCTGGAAATTGTACGAACTTCTTCAATAGTGGCATCTACCATTTCTTTTGCTTCTGTATTTCCCAAGGAAATAAGTTTGTTTTTAAGTACTAATAATTGTTGTCCTAATCCGTCATGAAGGTCTTTGGAAATACGCTTTCGTTCCCGTTCCTGAGAGACCAGTAATTCCTGACTAAATTCTTCCTGTAGGGTTTTTTTCTTTTTTAAATGAAGCTGGTTGCGATACAATAATATTAAGCCAAATGTAAGCAACAACGCAACACTTATAAAAAAGATAAACTTTTTAAAGGCATCGTTGTCTTTTTCTAACAATTGTATATTGGCATTTTTTGAAATGAGTTCGTTTTCCTTTTTTTCGGTCTCGTAAAGCGTTTGGTAATAGGCAAGTGAGTTTGCCGAAGAGGTGTTAAACAAAGAATCTTTTTTTGCCAAGTATAATTTCTTGTTAGCGAGACTTGATTTATAATCGCCTAGATTTTCCTGAATTTCAGAAAGCAATAAATGGGATGCCATAATCTCTTCCTTAAACCGAAGTTTCTTGGCAGCTTCCAGCTTTTTATTTGCATACACCAAAGCTTCATTCCTGTCTCCAAATGCGTTGGCGTATTTTGCTTTGGCATCGTAATAAGGAAGTTTAGCATATTGATCTTGTTCCAGATTTCTTGCATGGCCTTCCAGAAGTTTTAAATTTTTGGTTGCCTGGGTATATTGGTTAAGGTAACTATATTCAGAAACCAATGCAGCTATTATTGAAACATGAATAGCGGTACCTTTACTTTTAGGAGTAATATTGTTACTTGCTTTATTTAAATAGTCAATAGTACGTTGTGGCTTATTCTGATTGCGGTAATCTAGTGCCTGGTTGTAAAGTTCGGTGGTTATAAAGTCTTGGAGGTTTAAAGCCTCAAGTTTTGTAATAAGTTTATCTCGCTCTTCTTTTGCTTTTTCATAAAAACCATTTCGACTAAACATGGTAATATTCCCTTGTTGGGCATGCGCCATATATTGGTAATCCTTTAAAGCTTCAAAATACCTGTAGGCCTGGTCGTAATTTTCACCAGCAGGAACAAATTGTCCAAGGTTAGAGTAAACCTGTCCTCTAAATAAGTAGGCGTCTGCAACATATACAGAGTCTTTTTGTCCAAAATTGTCTATGGCAAGGTCAAAATCTTCTATCGCTTTTTCAAAATCTAACCTGTAATTAGCTCCCCCTCTTTTTAAATACAAGCCTCCAAGGAGAAAACTGTCTTTTATTTTATATTTTTCGGACAAGACGCTGTTTATAATAGTAACAGCCTTACGGGGATTATTTTTATAAGCGGTGAGTGTGTATTGAAGGTTCATAGCCTTACGGGCGGCAGCTTCAATACTATCAATTTCCTTGGCTAGAGCAATGTAGTCCTGGCTATAGGCAATAAAGGTATCATTGTCTTTTCTGAAAGATTTAGATATAACCGAATCCAGAGCTTCAAGCTTTAGTAGTTTGTTTTGGGTAGTGTCTGCAACTGCTTGGTAATATAAAATATCTTGCGCCAACAAGCACAATGGAAAAAATAGTAAAATAAAAGCGTAATATTTTTTCAAGATGTACAATCGTTTAAGACATCTAAAGGTACTAAAAAAGAATGAAGAGAAGTGCTTACCTTTTTAAATAGAAGCAATTACGGCCATAATCTATCACAGCACGATATTTTTTAAGGACATCTGCTCCTATAATACCATCTATGGGTTTTTCATCGGCTTGGGCGAGCGCTTCGTTCACATGGGAAAGGTCAAAAAGCACAAAACTGGTAGTAGACAACTGAAGTTTTTTTACTGAAAACGTATTATTTCGAGCCATTTGAGTTTCCATATTAATAGCTCCGGCTCCTGCAGCTTTTATTTCACTGTCTTCATTAAGTAGTGAAAAGTGTGAAATACGGTCTATCCCAATACAACTGGTAGAAGCACCTGTATCCAGAATAAAAGAGCCGTTAACAGAATTTATTTTTGCGGTAAACTTATAGTGCCCGGTGGCAATTTTGGTAAGTGGGATTCTATAAAATCCGGTTTCTATTAATAAAGTACGTAGGGTGGACAACTTTTTTTGGTAAAGATAAGGAGCAAAGTGAAGTGATTCAAATTTATTGGCGGTGTAGTCAATTTCCTTAAAGGTAAAAAGTAGGCTATAAGAGTGAAAATAACCCTTATAGGTAATTATTGTATAAAATTTGAAGAGAAAAGAAAATGTTTGAAGCATTTCAATATGTAGATTTGCACCTATGTTAACCGATACCCATACACATTTATACAGTGAAGCTTTTAACGAAGACAGGACAACAATGATACAACGTGCCAGAGAAGCTGGAGTGTCCCGTTTTTTTATTCCCGCTATAGATTCTGAATCTACCCAGGCCATGTACGCGCTGGAACAGCAATTTCCTAAAGAAATATTTTTAATGATGGGATTGCACCCAACTTCGGTTAAGGAAAACTTTAAAGATGAATTGACACACGTAAAAGAGCAATTTGAAAAAAGACGTTTTTATGCCGTAGGTGAAATAGGAATAGATTTATACTGGGATAAAAGCACTCTTGAGATTCAGAAAACAGCTTTTAAAACACAAATACAGTTGGCAAAAAAGTATAAACTTCCTATTGTAATCCATTGCCGTGATGCTTTTGACGAAATATTTGAAGTGTTAGAAACAGAAAAAGATGACAGGCTCTTCGGGATTTTTCACTGTTTTACAGGAACTCTGGAACAGGCCCGTAAAGCAATACGTTTTAATATGAAATTAGGGATTGGGGGCGTTGTAACTTTTAAAAACGGAAAGATTGATCAGTTTTTAAATCAAATTGATATAAAACACATTGTACTAGAGACCGATTCGCCGTATCTTTCGCCTGTACCCTTCCGCGGAAAGCGCAACGAAAGTAGTTATCTTGAGCTTGTGTGTAAAAAAGTGGCCGAAATTTATAACATTTCCGAAGAAGAAGTAGCTAGTAGTACCACCCGGAATTCTAAAGAAGTATTTGGTATATAACAAAAGCAACAGCCTATGACCGAAACACCTAAAATTTTACTTATTTACACAGGCGGAACGATTGGGATGATTAAAGATTTTGAAACGGGAGCCTTGCGAAATTTTAATTTCGATGAATTATTGCAGCACATTCCGGAACTAAAATTATTAGATTGTAAGATAGACACCACCAGTTTTGATGCCCCTATAGACAGTTCCAACATGAACCCAACCTATTGGGCTCTTATAGCAAAGCTTATTGAAAATAACTATAACGAATTTGACGGCTTTGTAGTTTTACATGGAAGCGATACCATGTCTTATACGGCTTCTGCACTAAGTTTTATGCTGGAAAACCTTAGTAAACCTGTAATTTTTACAGGTTCTCAATTGCCCATTGGGGATTTGCGAACAGATGCTAAGGAAAATTTAATTACTTCTATACAAATTGCAGCCTTACAAGAAAAAGGACGCCCAAAGATTGCGGAGGTGTGTCTTTATTTTGAGTATAAACTGTATCGTGCCAATCGGACTACTAAAATTAATGCCGAGCATTTTGAAGCCTTTGCTTCTTTAAACTATCCTGCCCTTGCAGAAAGTGGTGTGCATTTGCAGGTAAATACAACCGCATTGTATATTCCCAACCGAAGAAAAAAATTTATAGCGCATACCACGATGTCCAGCGGTATTATGTTGCTAAAAATGTTCCCTGGCATAGACCAGGCTACTATAGAACATATATTAGGGTATAAAAATTTAAAAGGGCTTGTTATAGAAACGTATGGAAGCGGAAATGCAACTACAGAACCGTGGTTTACTTCTGCATTAAAAGCAGTGATAAAAAGAGGAGTTCCAATTGTTAATGTTACCCAATGTTCTGGAGGAAGTATCGCGATGGGATTGTATGAAACCAGTACAGCTTTAAAAAAGATGGGCGTAATTTCAGGAAAAGATTGCACTACCGAAGCTGCTTTAACTAAATTAATGTATTTACTGGGAAGAAAGATTTCTCCAGGAAGTTTTAAAACACTGTTTGAAACTTCCTTGCGTGGAGAAATGTCATAATTTTTAAGGTGAAAATCATTTCTGAAAGTTTTAAAATGCCGTTATTTGCAGCCTGAAAAGAATGTATTAGTCAGTGGTGGTAACTTTATATGAGCTTACTGGCATTGTTTTAAAAAGAGAGGTGGCCGAGTGGTCGAAGGCGCACGCCTGGAAAGTGTGTATACGCCAAAAGCGTATCGAGGGTTCGAATCCCTTCCTCTCTGCAAAAGTAAACCAGCAACGTGAGTTGCTGGTTTTTTCTTTTTAAAATAGTACCGAGCTCGCTCGAAGTACTATTTTAAAAAGAAAAAACCTCAAGCCCTTTTTTTGGGCTTGATGGGGTTTATATGTTTGTTCAAGATTTCGTACTTGGGAT
>PANU01000086.1 GCA_002707745.1 Flavobacteriaceae bacterium | reverse complement strand
CAGAAAATTTAACAGCTTCGCCTTTTGGATGGCATGATACAGATGGAGTGGACGGAGCAGAGTTTACAAACACCCGTGGAAACAATGTGGATGCATATGATGACGATAACGCAAACAATAATCCAGATGGTAAATATGCCTTCAGCCCTGGCGGAAACTTAGTTTTCAATTTTCCGATGAACACAACCTATAGTGGTGGAGATCAGTCGGAAGATGCTGCGATTACCAATTTATTTTATTGGATGAATATTATCCACGATGTAACGTATCAATATGGATTTGATGAGGCCAGTGGTAATTTTCAGCAGAACAATTACGGAAATGCAGGTCTAGGGAATGATCCCATAAATGCCGAAGCCCAAGATGGATCGGGAACTTGTAATGCCAATTATTCTCATTCTGCAGATGGAAATAGGCCAAGAATACAAATGTACACCTGTGGCAATAGAGATGGAGATCTTGACAACCTTGTTATTATCCACGAATATGCTCATGGTATTTCCCTAAGATTAAATTCCCTAGGGGGTCAAGAGCAGATGGGAGAAGGCTGGAGTGATTATTATGGACTTATGCTTACCATGAAAAGTGGCGATGTAGGAACAGATTCAAGAGGCATTGGAACTTGGTTGAATGGCAATGGTCCAGGAGGTCCGGGATTCCGTGCGTATCCATACAGTACTAATTTTGGAGTGAACCCTCATACCTACGATGCTATTAAAACAGCCGTAGCACCCCACGGTGTGGGTTCGGTATGGGCAGAAATGCTATGGGAAATGACCTGGGAGCTTATAGCTTTACATGGTTTCGATTCAGATATATATAATGGGACTGGCGGTAATAATGTGGCATTAGCCTTGGTAACCGAAGGTTTAAAGTTACAACCTCCAAATGCAGGTTTTGTAGATGGACGGGATGCAATTTTATTGGCAGACCAAGCGATGTATGGAGGAGCAAACCAATGTGTTATCTGGGATGCTTTTGCAAGAAGAGGTTTGGGCTTTAGTGCAGTCCAGGGTTCTTCGGCAAGTAAAACAGACGGGACGGAAGCTTTTGATGTGCCACCTTCTTTTTCAAGTTTTGATACTGTTGAGGAAGTGTGTCTTTCCGATGGAATTCAAACAGGACTTTCTGGCGGAAACCCAGCAGGTGGTGTATACAGCGGCCCCGGAGTAACCGATAATGGCGGTACTTTCACTTTTGATCCAAGCATAGGAGGCCAAGGTTTAGTTACGGTTACCTATATGGTTAATGATTTCTGTACTGGAGTACCAACAACGTTAACAGACGATATTAATGTAACCAATGACCCGCCAGAAATTGTATGTATGGGAACTGAAAATGTACCAATGACTGGTTCTTCAAATAGTAATCCAGGTACTACAATTAACGATAACACAACAATTACAAGCACCTTAACCGTTACGGACAACGTGAGTATTACGGACTTGGATGTGCTTTTAAACATCAACCATACCTGGGTTAGTGATTTGGTAATTACACTTGAATCACCTGCTGGTACGGTAATTACAATTTTCGATCCTAGTACTTGTAGTGGGAACGATGTTGTTATTCTTTTGGATGACGAAGCACCATCAACTTCCAGCGTCTGTTATGGTGGAGGAACTAATCAAGCCTATCCAGACCCAAGCTATCAGCCATTTTCACCCCTTTCTGCCTTTGATGGTGAAAATACCATGGGTGATTGGATTCTTTCAGTTTCAGATAACGAAAGCCTAGATACAGGTACACTAAACAGTTGGGGAATAGAATATGATTATGAAGTAGATGCTCCTACATTAGACGTTACTCTTGATGCTAGCGGAAATGCAACAGTTAATGCCGAAGACTTAATATTTAGTGCAGTTGTTGAATGTGGAGGCTATACCGTACTCGCAGGAAGCCCGTTGGCGGAAACCGTAAGTTTTAGTTGTTCAGATATTGGTTTGAAAACCATCGATGTTGAAGTTACAAATGACAACGGAGCAATAGCAACTTGCTCGGCAATTGTAAATGTAATTGGTAATGGTACTCCTGAGCCCTTCGTTTGCCCGGCAGATACTACCCATGACAACGATCCCGGTATTTGCGGAGCAGTGGTGACGTATAGTATTGATCCTCCATTGTATTGTAGTGGCGGAACCTTGACCCAAACAGCAGGTTTGGCAAGCGGAAGTATTTTCCCAGTTGGAACAACCACCAATACTTTTGAGTATGATGATGGTGTAAACCCAATACAAACCTGTTCTTTTGATGTAACGGTTACCGATATTGAAGACCCAATAATTACTTGTCCTGCAAATATTACGCAAGATTCAGATCCAGGTGTTTGTGAGGCCTTAGTGACCTTTACACCAACAGCAACCGACAACTGTACTGTCGCTTCCATTGTAAGTGTACCTGCTTCAGGCAGTGTATTTCCAGTAGGAATAACCACCGTAACCGTAACAGCTACCGATACCGCAGGAAACACGGATGTGTGTACTTTCGATGTCACGATAGAAGACAATGAAGCACCAGTAGTTTCTTGTCCAGGAGCTATTACCCAAGACTCCGATCCTGGAGTGTGTGAGGCCGTTGTAAGCTTCACCCCTACAGCAGACGATAACTGCGGGATAGCTTCTGTAGTAAGTGTACCTGCTTCGGGCAGTGTATTTCCAGTAGGAACAACCACGGTAACGGTAACAGCTACTGATACCGCAGGAAATACAGATGTATGTACTTTTGATGTCACGATAGAAGACAATGAAGCACCAGTAGTTTCTTGTCCTGGAGCTATTACCCAAGACTCCGATCCTGGAGTGTGTGAGGCCATAGTGACCTTCACCTCCACAGCAGACGATAACTGCGGAGTAGCATCTGTAGTAAGTGTACCTGCGTCGGGCAGTGTGTTTTCAGTAGGAACAACCACGGTAACCATAACAGCTACTGATACCGCAGGAAATACAGACGTATGTACTTTTGATGTCACGGTAGAGGACAATGAAGCACCAGTAGTTTCTTGCCCTGGAGCTATTACCCAAGACTCCGATCCTGGAGTGTGCGAGGCCGTTGTAAGCTTCACCCCCACAGCAGACGATAACTGCGGGGTAGCCTCTGTAGTAAGTGTACCTGCTTCGGGCAGTGCGTTTCCAGTAGGAACAACCACGGTAACCGTAACAGCTACTGATACCGCAGGAAATACAGACGTATGTACTTTCGATGTCACGATAGAAGACAATGAACTTCCAAACGTAGTTTGTATCGCTCCGTTTTCAATAGTATTAGACACAAATGGAGAGGCACTTATAACGGCAGCTGCTATTGATGACGGTTCTACCGATAATTGTGGAATTGCTTCCCTAAGCGTATCTCCAGATAGCTTTACGTGTGCAGATGTAGGACCTAATCAAGTTACCTTAACAGCAATAGATACTGATGGGAATGAAGCTACATGTACTACAACAATAACAATCGAAAAAAGAGCGATTACCGTTACGTATACGGGTGATTTAAGTGAGCAATATTCAGATCAGGTAGACTTATCGGCTGTTTTAGTAGATTTTGAAGGAAATGAAGTGGAGGGTAAAACGGTTTCTTTTACGCTTGGCTCACAGTCCACATCGGCTGTAATAGATTTCAATGGGATAGCAGCTACAACATTAATTCTTACTCAGGATCCTAATGCAACGTATACAGTTGAAACCGAAATTGCGGAAGACCCTTGTAATTTGGAAAGCAGTGATAGCGATCCTTTTGATATTTTACAAGAAAACGCCATTTTAGAATATACAGGGCATACGTTACAGGCGACACCAAGTTCAAATTCATCTGAAGCTACAGTTGTATTAAGTGCTAATATTCAGGATATAACGGTTACAGATTTTATAAATGATCCATTTGAGGGGGATATTCGAAACGCATTCGTAAAGTTTGTAAATAGAGATTCTGACTCAGACATATCGGGATGGATACCCGTTACCGACCTGATTAACCCTAACGATTTTACAACTGGGACTGTAAGTTATGAATGGTTGGTTGACATAGGAAACCAAACTTCTGAAAGCTATACCGTGGGTATTTTGGTAGGGACGTTGGATTCTAACGGATACTATCTTAGAAATAATGCCGATGACAATACAGTAGTAACCGTTTATGTGCCTGCAGGAGATTTTATAACGGGAGGCGGAAATATCACCCCTGATAATTCAGCAGGACAATATGCTTCAACCGATGGTTTAAAAACCAATTTCGGATTTAATGTGAAGTATAACAAAAATGGCCGAAATTTAAAAGGGCATATGAATGTAATTTTTAGGAGACTTGAAAATGGGGTAATCCACACTTACCAAATTAAAGGCAATGCCATTCAATCTTTAGGGGTAGATATTGCTGATCCGGAGAATAAAGTTGCCGAATTTGTTACAAAGTCAAATCTAAAGGATATTACAGACCCACTTAACCCAATTTCATTAGGAGGGAATTTAATTTTACAAGTTGATTTGACCGATAGAGGTGAACCAGGAATAAATGATTCAATGGGCATTACCCTATCCACTTCAGGAGGAACATTATTGTATTCTAGTAATTGGACAGGAATTGTTACAGATGAGTTGTTACTAAGTGGTGGAAATCTTGTAGTACATAGTGGATTTAGTAACAGATCTATGTTGGGAGATGAAACATATGATTTAAGTTTAGGCAGTGTGATGCTGTATCCTAATCCAGCGACAGGCCATGTATTGTTGAGCAACCCGAAAAACATCCCATTGAAGGATGTAAGCATTTACGATGTAACGGGAAGACTCATCAAAAAAATGGATGCGAGTGATCCAACTTCAGAAGTAAGAATTGATGTTTCTGAACTGGCAAGTGCAACCTATATGGTCTTGATTCACACCGAATTTGGTCAAATAACCAAGCAGTTGGTGAAAGAATAGACCTCTTCATACTTGAAGTTTAATTCAGTTAGAAATCCTCCTTCGAGTCCCGAATTTTCGGGAGGGGGAGGATTTTTATATGTGTATTTTAATATGGCACACCTTTTTAAGTGTAAAACAACTTATCAAAGTTGATTTTTGGGAAATGAATTAAGTAGAAACAAAAAAAGCCCATCAGCTACAGGTTGATAAAGCTTCTCATTGGTCTAATTTCTTAAGGCGACCGAGATATGGAGTTTACTTTTTTTGTCAAATATTCTTGAAATATAAAGTTCTCGCAGTAAAGCCTTCTTTTGCCTTTATCATTTCCAAGACACTGTACACTGGTGTCTCATCAGTCCCTTCATTTGTAATAAAAATTTGACTAATGCTTCTTTCCATAAAACTTGATTTACAACTTGAAGAAAACGGCTGTTTATCAATAGCATAGTCAGGAAACCAAACTTTACAGTTACCTGATGAGGGGAGAAATTCTTCAGGAATATTTAATAGAGACATACTTTCTAAACTATTGTAGACCCTGTTATCTGTTGTATTCTGATTAGAGACACAACTTAGCAAAGTGCCCAAGGCAAAAACAAGAATTAATAGTTTCTCTTTTATCATATTGAAAATTCTCTATTTCAAGCTAAAACAAAAAAAGCCCATCCATTTGGATAAGCTTCTCATCGGTAATCCTATAAGGATTTAACCACATCCCGAAGTTAATTCGGGACAACACAACATTTTAATTGCGGTCTGGACGAGACTCGAACTCGCGACCCCCTGCGTGACAGGCAGGTATTCTAACCAACTGAACTACCAGACCGTGCTACTATTTTATAGACTTTAAAAGCTTGTCTTTACTCCCAATACTGGAAGTGAGCCTGCCCGACTGAACGTCTTTGGGCTTGTAGGCGGGTGCAAATATACACCGTGTTTTTATTCCCGCAAATTTTTTGTTTAAAAAAATGAACTTTTTTTTCAGCCCCCTAATATCTTGCAAAATAATTATCCGCCAAACTTCTGGCGTTCCACGAGATAGGTGGTCAAAATTTTATTAAATCCTTCGTTAATGTCTGCCTGTACATATTTAATTCGGTACTGGCCACATTTCAATTTTAAGGCATCAAAATATTCTTGTACGGCCTGCTCGTAGGTTTCCTTTACGTTATCTGCATATAAATTAATGTGTTCCCCCGTCTCAACATCTACAAAGCGTTTGGGGCGGTTGTTAAAATCAAACTCCAACTCTTTGCGCTTATCAAAGGTATGAAACAGCACCACTTCGTGTTTATTGTATTTCAAATGCTGCAAGGCTTCAAACATCTCAGCTTCTTCTACATCGCTCTGAAACATATCGGTAAACAAAAATACCAGACTTCTTCGTTTTAATTTTTCAGCAATTAAATGTAAATGAGTATACGTTTTAGTTGGTATTTCCTTTCCGTTAACTAAAAGAGCTTCATTTAACTTCCCCAACAACATCTGGTGATGTCGCTCACTCCCTTTTTCGTTAGCATAAAATTCGTATTGGTTACTATAAATACTCATTCCCACGGCATCACGTTGGCGTTTCAGCAAATTCATTATCGCTGCCCCTGCCAGCACCGAAAACCCAATTTTATTTAACGAACTAATGCTAAAATCCTTCAGTCTGGGGTAATGCATAGAACTGCTGTTATCCAGAATTAAATGACAGCGCAAATTTGTTTCCTCCTCGTAGCGTTTGGTGTAAAGTTTATCGGTTTTGGCATAGAGCTTCCAGTCTATATGTTTGGTGCTTTCGCCATTATTATAAATTTTATGCTCGGCAAATTCTGCAGAAAACCCGTGAAACGGACTCTTATGCAACCCAGAAATAAACCCTTCCACCACTTGAGTAGCGAGTAATTCCAGGTTCTTAAAACCTGTTATTTGGTTTATTTGTTTTTCTATATCCATTTATTGGTGAATTGTGAGTAGTGAACGGTGAACGGTGAACGGTTTGATATTATTTTTTTAATAAATAATTTTTAGTCCCAATCAGCAATCTTCCCACAGAAGTAATCAAACTTTCTACTTCAGTTATATTATTTATAAATTTTAAGCGAATAGCTAGTTGGTATTGTGTCTCAACTTCAGACAAAGAGCCTAAAGCAATGCTAATAAATTGAATAAATTCCTTATCACTTTTTCTCGCGGCTCCCTCGGCAACATTTGACGGGATAGAAATGGCAGCACGTCTTATCTGACTCGTAAGTCCATATCGTTCATCAACTGGAAATTGTGCGCTCATCGTATAAACAGCTTCCACTAAGTCCATACTCTTTTTCCAAACATCCATTTCCTTATGATCCATTGCTAAAGTATTTACTGCTCACAATTCACCATTCACCGCTCACTAAGAAAGAATCCCATCCACAATCCCGTACTTTATACTTTCTTCGGCATCCATCCAGTGATCCCTATTAAAATCTTTCATCACTTTATCAAAATCCTGCCCACAATTATCGGCCAGTATTTTGGCTGAAATTTCCTTTGTTTTCAAAATTTCCTGTGCGGTAATTTCAATATCACTTGCCGGTCCTCTCGCCCCTCCACTTGGCTGGTGAATCATAACACGTGCGTGTGGCTGGATAAAACGGCGTCCCTTCTCACCTACCGAAAGTAAGATACTCCCCATACTGGCCGCAAGACCTGTACAAATAGTAGAAACGGGACTTTTTATTTGTTTAATGGTGTCATACATACTAAATCCGGCGGTAACATATCCTCCCGGACTATTAATATAAAGCTTTATTTCGTCGTTGTTCAAGCTGTCCAGGTACATTAACCTATCCACAACGTGACGTGCACTTTTATCATCTACCATACCCCATAAAAAAATGGTACGGTTATCCAATTGTTGCTGCTCAATTTTATTTTGTACTCTTTGTTTTTTTTCCATATCGTATTAAAAAACGTTAGTATTCAATTAAATCCCCCCGCTGAAGGGATGACCTACGGGGATGTTTTGTCCTCTTAAAATAATATATCTAACACACACCCCTATAGATATGCCTTCCTCTTACTCCTGTGTCATTCATGGGAGACAATTCCAGGGGACATTTGCTAAAAATAAGAAAAGGCCTGACAAACCGCCAAGCCTTTCCATAAATAATTACAGAAACTTAGTTTAACAATCCGTCAATTGCTTCTGCGTATACATTTTTGGGAGCAACACCTACCTGGCGTCCTACCAATTCTCCGTTGTTAAAGATTAACACAGTTGGAATATTCCGTACACCGTATTTTGCTGCAAATTCCTGGTTCGCATCTACGTCTACTTTACCTACCACTGCTTTACCATCGTAGTCTTTGCTCAACTCGTCAATTACGGGTCCTACCATACGGCAAGGCCCACACCAGGCTGCCCAAAAATCTACCACTACGGGTTTATCACTCTTTAATACTGTTTCTTCAAATGTTGCGTCTGTTATTTCTAAAGCCATTTTAATATATATTAGTTCCTCAAAATAAATGAGGATGGTTGTACTTCGATTAATTGTCTAGCAAAAATAGTCAAAAAGTATTCCATTCCCTACCCGCTTAACATTAGTTTAGGTGATTTGGCTATTAGCGAAGTTGATAGGCAACTGTTTATCAATTTGGCGGGCTGCCTTCCTTCTGCAAAACCTTGCAGGTTGCCCACGCCTGGCACCGCGCTTTCGGCAGTCGCTTCCCGATGCGTATCGGGAGAGCTCCAACAAAGCCTCAATCCCTGCCCGGATCGAAAAATAAGAGACGGGCCTGCCCGGATGAAAAGACGGGCCTGCCCGGATCGAAGAACGAGAGACGGGCCTGCCCGGATGAAAAGACGGGCCTGTCCGACCTAGCGATTACAAATATTAAATTAGTAACTTTATAACAACCAACACCACAGCTATGTACGCAAAACGTAATTATGGTTTTTTTATGACCTTAAACTGGTCAAAAAAACCGCTACTTATCGGACTTCTCTATGCCTCCATAATTTTTACAGTATTCTACGTTCTGAAGATTCGCTTTTATCTTCCCTGGCAACCCTTAGGACTTATTGGGATTGCCGTTGCTTTTTACCTGGGTTTTAAAAACAACAGTTCCTACGACCGCACCTGGGAAGCCCGGAAAATCTGGGGGAGCATGGTAAACAACAGCCGTACGTTTGGAGCTGCGGTGGTTTCTTTCGTGCAAGGATCCAGGGAAGCCGAAATAAAAAAAGAACTCCTCTACCGCCATATCGCCTGGCTTATTGCGCTAAGCTATCAAATGCGTTTAAGCCGCCCCTGGGAACACACGAAAGAGCGCATCAAAAAATTATACTTTGCCAACGTTTGTGAAAATTACGAAAAGAGCCTGCATACCGAGCTACACCATTTTCTGTCTGAAGAAGAACTCACATCACTTTCCAAATACTCCAACATGGCTACCCAAATCCTAAGAAATCAGTCCAAACGCCTGCAGGAATTACGTGATGCCAAGCTCTACGAAGATTTCCGCCATATGGAATTTCACCACCTCATCCAGACCTTTTACGAAGATCAGGGCAAAAGCGAGCGCATTAAAAATTTTCCCTTCCCGCGGCAGTATGCCTCTACCGCTTATTGGCTCACCATTGTTTTTTGTGTGTTTGTCCCGTTTGGTCTTTTGGAAATATTTAATCCAACCATGGGCTGGATGTATTGGCTGGGCCCTGTGATCTCGGCCATTATCATCTGGGTGTTCTTTTTAATGGAAAAGATAGGCGACTATAGCGAAAACCCCTTTGAAGGCACGTATAATGACGTACCCATTACCGCCATTGCC
Source organism: Flavobacteriaceae bacterium (assembly GCA_002707745.1). Classification (GTDB taxonomy): domain Bacteria; phylum Bacteroidota; class Bacteroidia; order Flavobacteriales; family Flavobacteriaceae; genus Marinirhabdus. The sequence goes on along the minus strand of PANU01000086.1, from coordinate 28,515 downwards.
CGAGGCATAGAAATAGACCTGCGCGAAATGATAGACGATACAGATATCCCAAAACCTACCGAGGCTGTGGATGGGTTTTTGATGTGATTAATGTTAATTTAAAATGATACTTATTGTCGGTTGTGGGATATTTAATCACAATCTATCTTTATTTAAAACAATTAGTATCATCATGACAAAGTTTAAAAAAGGACAGATAGTAAAATTCCACACTCCATTTCCAGAAGAAGATCCTCAGGCTCGTTATATTATTCTCGAGGTTACGGAATATAAAGAAGATAGAAAAATGTCAAGAGCATTAGTTAAATCAATTGGCACTAAAATTCACTTTGTTCCAACCCATGTGTATTTGTTAGATGATTTAGAAATTGATGAAGGTTTAACTAGATGCTTGAAGCGGTATGTTGAGAGAATAGAAAATGGAGAATTGCCTGAGGTAGAATTTTGGAAAGCAATGAAACGTTCAAATTTGCCCTAATTTGAGCAAATTAGATATATACATTATAAACCTGTCAAAATTAATTTAATAAAATTGTGGACAAAATTTTAGTATTCATTAAATGACTATTGAATATTTCATAACTTGTACAACTATATTTTGAGAGCCATGAAAGAGAAAATTGACATACAAAAAATTGATAATCAAATATCTGAGTTTAAGCCTTCGGATATCGAGAATCACAATAAATCTTCCTTCACTCATTATCTTCATAATCATAAAAATGGCGTGTCAAAATTCTATAAGAAAAATGCCATTTCTTATGTCAAAGAAGAATTAAAAAAAGAATATCCAACTGAAAAGATTACTAATAAAATTGCTGAAGAAGCTCTCCAGTACTTTATTTTTGATTTAAAAGATTCCGTTCCTTTTGCTGCACCTGAGAAACCAACTTTTAAATTTATAGATCTTTTTGCAGGAATTGGAGGTTTTAGACTCGCTCTACAAAATATTGGGGGGAAATGTGTTTTTACAAGCGAATGGGATAAGTATTCGAAGCATACATACAAAGCCAATTTTGGAGAAATACCTTTTGGAGATATCACAAAACCCGAAACTAAAAACTATATCCCCGACAATTTTGATGTTTTATGTGCTGGGTTTCCTTGCCAAGCATTCTCTATTGCAGGTCGAAGAGGTGGGTTTGAAGATACCCGTGGGACCTTGTTTTTTGACGTTGCAGAAATTATTCGAAAGAAAAAACCAAAGGCAGTTTTCCTAGAAAATGTAAAGGGCCTAAGAAACCACGACAAGGGCAAAACGCTTGCGACTATTTTAAATGTTCTTCGAGAAGATTTAAATTATTATGTGCCTGAACCACAAGTTTTAAATGCAAAAGAATTTGGCGTTCCTCAAAATAGAGAGAGAATATTCATTGTAGGATTTCGAAAAGACTTGGGGATTAATGATTTTCAGTATCCAGAACCTTCAGAAGAAAAAGTAGTTTTAGAGGATGTCTTAGAAGAAAAAGAAGTTTCCGTAAAATATTATTTATCAACTCAATACCTTCAAACTTTAAGGGAGCATCGCGCTCGTCATGAAAGTAAAGGAAATGGATTTGGCTATGAGATCATTCCGAACGAGGGAACTGCAAACGCCGTAGTTTGTGGTGGAATGGGAAGAGAAAGAAACTTAGTCCTTGATGAAAGGCTCACAAATTTCAAACCTATAACTAATATCACGGGAAAGGTAAATCGTGAAGGTATTAGGAAAATGACACCACGCGAATGGGCAAGGCTTCAAGGATTTCCTGATAAATTTAAGATTGTAGTTTCTGATGCGCAAGCGTACAAGCAATTTGGGAATTCGGTTGCAGTACCAGCAATTCAAGCTACAGCAGAAAAAATAATTGAAAAGCTGAATCATGCTTGATATTATTCTTGAATTTAAATCACTGCTTGCAGACAATTTTAAGGAGGAATCACTCACCATAGATGGTTTCAAAAAAGCCATTAAATCAACCCATTCAAACTCTGTAGATGGTTTATTAAGAAATTCAGACTCCAAAACTTCTAATTACATACACGCTGTTATACTTTCGGCATATTTAGAACGTAAAGGGTACTCTTTAGAAAACTGGAATGAATATTTTAAGCTAGCGAAATTTGTTAAAAATCTTTTAGGTTTATCGTCGACAAAGGAGTCAGATATATTAGAGCTCCTCGTACTTCATACGGTAAATAAAGTATTTATTTTTTCTGATATTTCTTTAGGAATAAAAGCTTTTATTGCAAATAACAATAGAAATCCAACATTTTTGACGGACGACACATTAAAGAAAAATGTATTAACTCTAGAGGAAAATAGAAGAATTATAGATAATCTCAAAGTGAAAATGAAGATTCGAGGTAAAGAATCTCAAGAAATCTGGGGAGATAACGATGTTATTGTTTGTTTGTCAAAGAATGGAATTTTGCAACAATTTTGCATTATTAGTTGTAAGCTAAGCTTAAGAGAAAGAGTATATCAATCATTATTTTGGTCAATGCATTCTAGACTCGAAGGTATAGGAAAACATGTATTTATAACCACAGATAAAGGAAATACTGGCAAATCAGAAATTGGACATCGCAAAGGATCTGATGCACGCAAAACTAGAAATGTACTTGAGTCTGCAATGGACAGGGTATATGTTCTAAGGAAAGAATCTGAAGTAAATAGATCGCAAGTAATTAAAAGCTTGAAACAATTAAAATCAGACCTCAATATCTGGGCTAATGATATTGCTGGAAACATCAAAGAATTTAAATAAATGATTACAGGCAATAGGGGAGAGTGGAGTGAAATCTACGCACTTTTAAAATTATTAGGTGACACACAACTATTTCTTGGCGACAAAGACCTTGAGAAACTTGAAGGTTTAGTCTATCCTATTATTAAGGTTTTACGCTCAGAAAGCAACGGTGATTTTGAATATTCGGTTGGAGATAGCATTATTTTAATTTCGGGAAATGAACAAGTACTGAAAGTACCGATACAAGAATTCAAAGAAAATGCAACAAATCTGTTGAATATAATCAGAGAAAATCGTCATAGAACATTTTCGGTTCCCGAAATTGAAGATTTTATGAAATCTATCAACTGCATTTCACTAAAAGCAAATTCTTCGACCAAGACAGATATTATAATTAAAGTTCACGATCAAAGAACCAATCAACAACCTACACTAGGTTTCAGCATAAAATCGCAGCTTGGAAGTCCATCAACTTTATTGAATGCTGGAAAGACAACTAATTTTATTTACAAAATTGAAGGTGTCGATCTTACGGATAATGAAATCGAAGAAATCAATTCAATTTCTACAAGAAGTAAAATAAAGGATAGAATTTCAGCGATTCAGAATCGTGGTGGTCAATTTAATTTTAACAGTACTGAACAAAAGATTTTTGCGAATAATCTTATCTTAGTAGACAGCTTGTTGCCACAAATTTTATCACATATGATTTTTGGATTCTATTCGAGTAATTTCTCACATCTAAAAGAAATAGTTGATAGTATTTCTATGAAAAATCCTATGGAATTTGATATTAAGAACGAGCACAAGTTCTATGTTTATAAAATTAAGCGGTTTTTGACAGATATTGCACTTGGCATGATGCCTTCAAAAGTCTGGACAGGTCAATATGATGCCACAGGTGGATATTTAATAGTTAAGGAAAATGGCGATGTACTTTGTTATCATATTTATAATCGCAACCAATTTGAAGATTATTTATTCAATAACACAAAATTTGAAACTGCTAGTTCAACTAGACATGAATTTGGCAAAATTTACAAGGATCGCGCAAACTTATTCCTAAAATTGAACCTTCAAATTAGATTTATCAAATAAATAGATTTAGCAGCTCAGTATTTTTTCACACTCATTTAAATGCTCATTTTTGCTATAATCATTTAAGCGGCTAACTATACCCCAATTAGTTCTCCTACCCTTCTGTCCTGGAGGTTTGCCCGACAGACTTGAAACCTCTTCGTTTATTTCAAATCCTTCTTCTTTTAACATTGCGGCTATATTTGAAACTTTCATTTTAATGGAAGAAACAGATCTTTTCTCCAAATTGGAAATATCTGACTCATTGAATTGGCTTCTACCAAATCGAGCGATGTAAGTGCATAGAACCACTTCTTCTTTTGTAAATAATTTACGAGCCATATTATTATATTTTCAATTCAACCCATACTTCATCCCATCCAACTGTAACTCCTCCAGCAACTCATTACAAATCTTGATTTTATGTTTGCAATTAAGCGCTCGAAATTTAAATCAGCTCCCTTATATTCTCCAATACCGCTTCAAATTTAGCGATGTCTTTTTCTAGAACGCCCTTTATTTTTGTCTTCATCTGAACCATTTCAGTAGCGAGGGAAACCGTCTTATCTGTATCTTTTTGCAGTTCCTCTTTTTTATGGAGGTAATTTGTTCTAAAATCATTGATCTCCTGAGTGATATAGGAGTGATAATCCCCAAAAAAATTAGAGTCTACTAATAGTTGTTTAAAACTGGGTAGCTCCTCACTTCTTTCACGTACGTAATATCTATTGAGGTCTACCAGGTTAATCTTATTTAAGAATGAATCGTTTAGCGAAGCGGATAAAATAGGGTTTACAAAATTATCCAAATCAAGAGAGTCTGTAAATTCCTTTAAGTCTACTATGGCTAAGGCAATGGATTGCTCTAGCTCAGGCAACGAGGATTGAAAAAAACTAAAGGCATCTTCAGAATTATCTCTGCGCTGTTTTTTGTAAAGTACATACCCCAGGACAACACCCGAAATCGCCAATAGAACTGCAATACTATCAATTAACATAGACCACTGATTGGGATCCATGCTCCACCTTTTAAAAAGAAAATAATACTGTTCCGTGTCTTGGCTCACAACTTATTTTTTACTTCATTGCTAAGTTTCTAATTCAACCGATACTTCACTCCATCCAACTGTAACTCTTCCAGCAACTCATTACAAATCTTGATTTTATGCGTACGGCTGGGCATCTGTAATTTTACTTTTTCTTCTACCTCATAAATGGTAAAGAAGAGTTTCTGATCGCCTTTGTGATAACCAAATAGTTCTTTTAAGCGTTCTATTTTTCCATCCTGCAAATCCTGCACCGGCATTTGGATGGTGAGTTTTTTGGCCTGGTTGTCCATCACATCGTGGAGCATTTGCATAAAGGTATATTGCAGTCGCGGATCGCCTTTTTTACCCGTATCGCGATTGGTCCAGCCTTCTTTTACAAACACACGGGCGTAGATAAAACTATTCGGTATCAGGAAATGTCGCCATTTTAAATATTCTTCGCCAAAAATCTTAAACTCATAACTGTCTTCATAGTCTTCTACCGTAAAAATAGCCCAGCCTTTTCCGGCCTTGCTTTCGCGGTGCTGTACATCGCTCACGATACCGCCAAAACAGAGCTCACGGTTTACATATTTTTCCAGATTATTAAAGTTGGAGACCTTACAATTGGTAAAGTTTTTCATCTCTACTTTAAAGTCGTCCAGGGGATGGCCGGAGATGTATATCCCAACCACTTCCTTTTCCTGTCTTAGCTTTTGCATAGTTCCCCACTCCTCACAGGGTGGCACCTGAGGTTCGGCAATTTGTACTTCACTGGACTCCCCAAACAAACTTACCTGACTGCTGTTTTGCGTTTCCTGATATTTAGCAGCAAACTTGAGCACTTTTTCATAAAAAGTAATTCCGTCGCCCTCATCGTGCATGTACTGAGCCCGGTGCTGATTAAAACTATCAAACCCACCTGCAAGGATTAGGTTTTCAAAGGCTTTTTTATTGGCGTTTCGTAAATCGACTCGCTTTGCCAGATCGAAAATAGATTTGTACTTTCCGTCTTTCCGGTTTTCAACAATGGTTTGCACCGCACCACTTCCAACGCCTTTTACGGCTCCCATACCAAAACGCACGGCACCACGGTCGTTTACTGTGAATTTGTAAAACGATTCGTTTACATCGGGACCCAAAACCTCTAAGCCCATCCGCTTACACTCTTCCATAAAAAAAGTAACCTGCTTTATATCGCTCATATTATTGCTTAGTACGGCTGCCATATATTCGGCAGGGTAATGAGCTTTTAAGTAGGCGGTCTGGTAGGCAATCCACGCATAGCAGGTAGAGTGACTCTTATTAAAGGCATAACTTGCAAAGGCTTCCCAATCCTTCCAGATTTTCTCCAGCTTATCGGCATCGTGGCCTTTGGCGGAAGCATTGTTAATAAAGCGCGGTTTCATTTTATCGAGAACGGCCTTTTGTTTTTTCCCCATCGCCTTTCGCAGGACATCGGCATCACCTTTACTGAAATCGGCCAACTTCTGCGACAACAACATCACTTGCTCCTGATACACCGTAATCCCATAGGTTTCCTTTAGGTATTCTTCCATTGCAGGAAGATCGTATTCAATCTCTTCCTCACCATTTTTACGGCGTATAAAACTTGGTATGTATTCCAAAGGACCCGGGCGATACAATGCGTTCATCGCAATTAAATCGGCAAAAACCGTGGGTTTTAGCTCCTTCATATATTTCTGCATCCCGGCACTTTCATACTGAAAGATTCCCACCGTTTCCCCGCGTTGAAACAACTCGTAAGTCTCTTCATCGTCCAGCGGAAACGTATCAGGATCCAGGTCGACATTGTGTTTGTGTTTTACCAGTTTTACCGTGTCCTTGATAAGCGTCAGGGTTTTTAATCCCAGGAAATCCATTTTCAGCAAACCAGCGCTTTCTACTACAGAGTTATCAAACTGGGTAACATACAAATCACTATCCTTAGCGGTGGCTACAGGGACAAAATTGGTAATATCGCTTGGGGTAATAATCACCCCGCAGGCGTGAATCCCGGTATTTCGTACTGAACCTTCTAAAATTTTTGCCTGATTTACCGTTTCGGCTTCCAGATCGCTCCCTTCGGAAAGGTTTAGCAATTCATTCACTTTGGGCAGTTCGTCACTTCTGAATTTAGACCGAAGCTCCTGATCGCTCATATTGAAGATCTTGTTGAGCTTGGTCATATTAGGGATGAGCTTCGAAATTCTATCGGCATCCCCCAGTGGTAAATCCAGCACACGCGCAGTATCACGAATAGAACTTTTGGCTGCCATGGTTCCGTAGGTAATAATCTGCGCTACTTGGTTGGCGCCATATTTTTGAATTACATAATCCATTACCCGGCTTCGGCCCTCGTCGTCAAAATCGATATCGATATCGGGCATACTCACACGATCCGGATTCAGGAAACGCTCAAAAAGCAGATCATACTTTATGGGGTCTATATTGGTAATCCATAGGCAATACGCCACCACACTCCCCGCTGCCGAACCACGTCCCGGCCCAACCGAAACATCCATAGCCCGGGCTTCCCGTATAAAGTCTTCAGTAATCAAGAAATAGCCCGGATAACCGGTATTTTCGATGGTTTCCAACTCAAAATTAAGGCGTTCTTCAATTTCTGGGGTAATTTCACCATACCGTTTTTCGGCTCCTTTAAACGTAAGATGTTTAAGGTATGCATTTTCACCCCGTTTTCCAGCGTCTAATTCATCTTCGGCAACTTTAAATTCTTCCGGAATATCAAATTTTGGCAACAGGACATCCCGTTGCAGGCTGTAGGATTCGATCTTTGCTACTACTTCAGAAATATTTGAAATGGCCTCTGGCAAATCCTTAAACAACGCCTTCATCTCCTCCTGAGACTTAAAGTAATATTCCTGATTGGGCAAACCGTAGCGATAGCCTCGACCACGCCCAATAGGTGTTGCCTGCTTTTCACCGTCTTTTACACACAGCAAAATATCGTGGGCGTTGGCATTCTCTTTGTCTATATAATAGGTATTGTTGGCTGCAATCAGTTTTACATCGTGCTTTTTACTAAAAGCAATTAACGTATCATTTACCCTATCTTCATCTTCCTGATTGTGCCGCATAATTTCCAGATAGAAATCGGCTCCAAACTCTTCTTTCCACCATAACAGGGCTTCTTCTGCCTGGTTTTCGCCAATATTCAGGATTTTACTGGAAACCTCGCCATACATACTTCCCGACAACACGATAACATCTTCCTTGTACTTTTTAATGACTTCGCGGTCTATTCGCGGTACGTAATAAAACCCCTCGGTATACGCAATACTAGCCATTTTTGCCAGATTGTGATACCCCTTTTTATTTTTGGCCAGCAATACAATCTGGTAGCCATTGTCTTTTTGGGACTTGTTGGTGTGGTCGTCACACACAAAAAACTCACAGCCTACGATTGCTTTTAATTCTTGAGGAGGTTCAGGTTTATCTGGGACCACGCCATCTTCCCGATCGCTATCGGGAGTGGCGGTATCGTCAAATTCTTCGTAGGCTTTTAGGTCCTCTTGGTATTGTTTCTGAAGCGCAGCGTTATGCATGTTTACAGCACGCGAAAAATGAAATGCCCCCATCATATTCCCGCTATCGGTAATGGCAACGGCAGGTTGGTTATCAGCTATGGCAGCATTTACCAGATCCTGGGTGCTGGCGGTGGATTGTAGGATTGAAAACTGGGAATGGTTATGCAGGTGTGCAAAGGGTGCTTCTTCTAAAACCTCAATATTTTCTGCAAGTTCTTCGGAAGAAATTTCCTGGGTTTCAGTTTTTGCTTCCAGTTCTTTTCGAATGGCTTCGGAAGCTGCTTTCAGATTTATGTGTTCCAGCCCAATTAATTGAATCTCTTTTGGGTTTGCTTCCGAAAAGTTTTCAAAATAATCTGGCTGTACGTCTAATTCCTCGACAGTAAAAATTTGACGCCGTACCAATTCTAAAAAACAACGGGTAGTTGCTTCTACATCGGCTGTTGCGTTATGAGCTTCAGCAAAACTTTCAGAAAAAAGAAACTGATGCAATTCGGAGAGCGTGGGAAGTTTAAATTTTCCACCTCGACCTCCGGGAATCTGGCAGAGTTGTGCGGTAGTTTCGGTACAGGTATCTAATACCGGAAAATTGGGCAATACATTTTCTTCATTCAACCGAAGAAATTCGGCGCCCATAATGTTTAAATCGAACCCAACATTTTGCCCTACTATAAATTTTGTTTTTTGTAATACTGCTGAAAATTTTTGCAACATTTCGGCAAGTGGAATTCCATCTTTTGCTGCCAACTCGGTTGAAATTCCGTGGATTTTCTCCGCATCAAAAGGAATGTTGAATCCATCGGGCTGAATGAGATAGTCTTCATGTTCTATCACATTTCCCATGCTGTCGTGCAATTGCCAGGCAATCTGGATACAGCGCGGCCAGTTATCACTATCGGTTAATGGAGCATTCCAGTTACGGGGCAGTCCCGTGGTTTCGGTATCGAAGATTAAATACATGAAAGATTGCAGGTTTCAGGTGAACGATTGTAGATTTCTGTATAAAAAGCAGAAAAACAGGCGTGAAAATTTCAATAGTAAAAATAAAAAACTCCGTTGAAGCTAAGGGATAAAGTTTTGATGAGTTGTTCACATTTCAAAAAAGGTTATCACAAAAAAAGAGGCTGTCTAAAAAGTGTACTCATATTGTCAAACTGAGCTTGTCGAAGTTATAACAGTATTGACTAGCAACACATTTCGACAGGCTCAATGTGACAAATTCATGATTTTGACACTTTTTAGACAGCCTCTTTTAAAGTTTTGTCTGGAGTTCTACTTAGCTTCCCAGGCATCTAAGGATCTAGCGTCTGCAAGAGCTGTTTGCACAGAAGCCACCTGATCTTGCAGTAATTGCTGTGTTGTTGGCGCTAAGGTTGCTTCTTTTAGAATTTCCTGATACTCGTTTACTGCGGTTTCTTCGCCACGAATTACCTCTTCCAGGATTGCTTTGGAATCGTTAGACGAAAAGGTGTCTTTTACACTCATCCAGGCGCGGTGCGCATCGCCCTTAAAGCTGGTTCCTTTATCTACTTCGCCACCAACCATTTTAATTTCGTCTTTTAAGGCGTGCCCAAAATCGTAACGGTTTTTTGCCTGGTTATTGAAAAACGTCTTAAGTTGTGTGTCTTCTACCATTTCAGCAGCTTTTTTATACCCTGCCTCGGCATCATAATTTTTGGTGATTAAATCATTTAACTTTTGCACTCTTTCTTCTAAATTATTCATAGCTTATTATTTTAGTTAGAATCGAAAAGATCGATTTATATATTTTCATAAAGATACCGAAGGAAACAAAGAAACAAGAGCACCTTAACCATGTGTTAAGCGAGAATTAACAGCGTTTAACAGCTCCTTAAAAACCCGTTAAAAAAAAAGACCGAAATTGCTTTCGGTCTCTTTTCAATTTATTTTTAATTGAATTACGCTACAATAGCTTCAAAATTTTTCACATTTTGCAGGGTATTTTCAATTGTAGACACTTGTTTTGTCAGGATACCCTTAGTTGTTGGAGGTAGGGTTGTGTCTGATATAACTTCCTTATATTCCTCAACTGCGGTTTTTTCACCACGTTTAACTTCTTCAAGAATATTTTCTTCGTCATTAGACGTAAACGTATCTTTTATACTCATCCAGGCTCTGTGAGCATCACCTTTGGTACTTGTACCTTTATCTGGCGTCCCTCCGGTATTGCGGATTTCAGTTTTTAATTCGTGTCCAAAATCGTAGCGCTCCTGTGCCTGAGTTTCAAAAAATTGCTTGAGTTGCGGATTTTCAACAATCTCAGCAGCTTTTTTATATCCTGCTTCGGCGTCGTAATTTTTAGTTAATAATTCGTTTAATTTATTTGACATTTTATCGGTATACATAATCTCTTTCATTTTAAATGTGCAAAGCTGTTTTTAAAAAAATCGAAGTTAGAAGCTCTGTTTTCTCTTTTTCGATATACCTCAATATACCAGTAATAACAGGCAACTACAAGTTTTTAACCCAAGCTTAACGGGGTTTAACAAGGTTTAACGCTATTTGGGTTACTTCCAAAAAAAAGACCGATACAGGATCGGTCTTTTGTATAAAAAATATACTAACACTAATAGCTTATGTTGTATTGTCCTAGTGAAATTTGGTGATTTTCAGTAGCAAAAGAAAAGGTTCCCGAGATTGTCCGGGCTGCCATATCGTGTTCAATTACACGTATCATGCCGCTTACTGCAGGCTCTTCAACCCCAGAGATGAAATAGGTAGCACTAAACCCTGCTTCGGGAATAGGATAGGTGCCTATTTCTGCGTCCAATGGAATTACCAGTTGTATCGTATCGTCTCCCAAAGCGCCATTAATTTCAATGGAAGTTTCGGTAGTATTTGCTACTACTGTGGACGGATCAAACAAATTCCCATCTATTTCTGCTGCAAACACACCATCCTGGTTGGGGTCAAGAGGGTCGTTAGGATCTTCAATAGTCCCTGACACAATAGGCACCATAAAAAGAATACCTTGGCTTACCGTAACGGTATCCACACCTTCTAAAATAGCCTGAAAATTAAAGTCTCCCGATATAAATTCAAATCCGCCGTCGATACCACCACTGGTAATGTTTACGACACCACTCCCTCCACTTTCGGTAGTATATATTTGTCCAGCTCCATCTTCGTAAAAAGCCTGATGGCCTTCCCCACTATTAAGTTGAAAGCTACCCGTTTGAAGCACATCAAGCAATAAAGTAATATTTTGATCAGATGTAGCTCCTACAATCGCAACCGTGCCGTCATCTGCAACTATAGCTTGAGTGTCTATCGATCTATAAATTGAATTATTTAAATTTGCCTGAAATGCAGGGGAATTGTCTTCAACATCTTCACAAGCAATTAGTGTGCAAATCACACTTAGTAGCATCATAAACTTTTTCATGGGGTTTATTGTTTCTAGGTTAAGACACAAATATAAAATAAAAGTTCTATCTAACTACTTTCATGTCAAAAATATACTATCTTTGCCGTCCTTAATTATAAACCGAGGTCGTGAACCTCAAAAATTAATTTTATGCCTGTAAAAATCAGATTACAAAGACACGGTAAAAAAGGAAAGCCTTTTTACTGGATCGTAGCGGCAGATGCCCGCGCAAAAAGAGATGGTAAATACCTTGAAAAATTAGGTATCTACAATCCAAATGTAAACCCTGCACAGATAGAGCTTGACATAGACCAGTCTGTACAATGGTTACAAAACGGTGCACAACCAACCGATACTGCTAGAGCTATCCTTTCTTACAAAGGTGTGATGCTTAAAAAGCATTTAGCGGGAGGTGTTGCCAAAGGTGCTTTAACCGAAGAGCAAGCTGAAGAAAAATTTAACGCTTGGTTAGTCGAAAAAGGAAAAGCAGTAGCTACTAAAAAAGGAAAGCTATCTGAAGCAGACCAAAAAGCAAAAGCAGAAGCTTTAGCAGCAGAAAAAGCAGTGAACGAAGCACGTATTGCCGAAGCACAGCCGGAAGAAGTTGCGGAAGAAGAAGCTGAAACAGCTACCGAAGCTGCAGAAGGAACTGAGGAAGCTAATGCTTCAGCTCCTGAAACTGCTGAGGACAAAGCAAAAGAAGAAGAATAAAACTGAAACGAAATGCAAAAGAAGGACTGTTTCTTCGTTGGCAAAATCGTAAAAAAGTACAGTTTTAAGGGAGAATTGCTGGTAAAACTAGATACCGATGATCCCGAACAATTTTTAGAAATGGAATCGGTTTTTGTGGAACAACACAAAAATTTGATTCCATTTTTTATTGAAAAACTATCGCTTCATAAATCTACCTTGCTTCGTGTAAAATTTGAAGAAGTAGAAAATGAAGCAGATGCAGACGCCCTGCTGGGTACCGAGCTATTTCTACCACTCTCCCTTTTGCCAAAACTTTCCGGCAATAAATTTTACTACCACGAAATTATCGGGTTTAAAGTAACAGATGAAAACTTTGGAGCATTAGGCACAGTTGCAGGCGTTAATGACAGCACAGCTCAGCATCTATTCGAAATAGAATATCAGGGGAAAGAAATCTTAATCCCTGTTAATGATGAAATCATAAAAAAAGTAGACCGGGAAACTAATACCTTATACCTGAAAACGCCGGAGGGATTGATAGACCTGTACTTATAATGGCAAACCAACCCTTTCAGTTTAAACACTTTACCATAGCACAAGACAGGTGTGCTATGAAAATCGGGACCGATGGCGTGTTGCTTGGCGCCTGGGTTTCTGTAAAAAACAATCCTGATAGTATTTTAGATATTGGCGCCGGAACAGGAGTTATTGCTTTGCAACTGGCACAACGAACCTCCAGTAAAACAATAGATGCTATTGAGATTGACGAAAACGCCTTCGAGCAATGCACCGATAATTTTGAAAACTCTCCCTGGGGAGATCGTTTGTATTGCTACCATGCATCCATTCAGGAATTTGTGTCAGAAATAGACGAAACATACGATTTAATAATTTCTAATCCGCCTTTCTATTCCGAAGACTTTAAAACTGAAAACTTTGCACGTGATACCGCGAGGTTTACAGACACCCTCCCTTTCGAACATTTAGCGGTAAGCGCTACACATTTACTGTCAAAAAATGGAACCTTTGCGCTCATTCTTCCGAAAAAAGAAGAAGAAAATTTTATTAAAATTGCTTCACAAAACAAGCTATACCCTAAACGTATTTGCACGGTAAAAGGCACTCCGAATTCTGAAGAAAAAAGAAGTTTGTTAGAATTCACCTTTCATAAGACAGAGCCCAAACTCGAATCACTTATTATTGAAACAACAAGGCATAATTACACTTCAGCGTATAAAAAATTAGTGAAAGATTTTTATCTAAAAATGTAAGGCTAAGCTTTTGCGACTGTTAAAGGTATTGTATTGGTCGTACTATGGGTATACAATTATTATATTAGCCAAAATAAATTAAATATCATGAAAAAAATTACCTTTCCACTATTTGTTTGTAGCATTCTTGCTATGTTGCTTACAACTATATCCTTTGCACAAACTTCTATTCAGGTTTTTGACGAAGTATTATATTACGATGGTTATGCCGGACTACTTGATGAAGTAGATCTATATGAGCCTATGCCACCAGAGGTTTTACGTCACAGCAACTCACGCTACGCAGTAAAACTTACTGAAGCACAACTGGATATGTTGGGCAATAAGCTTACTATGGATATTACCTTAAAAGCTGCTTGTGACAATTACGATCGTATTGCACGGGCTTATCTTGCTTTTGTAGACAAAGGAGAGCCAACCTATGTATCTAACCAGGTGGAAAGATTAGAAATTGGACGTTTTATTACCCCTTTTATGAACAAAAACATAGCCCCTATGGAGGTAGATTTTTCGTTCACTGTAGATAATATTGCTGAAATACTTACAGACACCGCTTTACGTGCAGAATTTGATTTCTGGATTGAGCTGGATGTTTTTGGTGTTCCTTATGCAGCACAAACGCAAGTAGCTGGTTGCGCAGGAAGGATAGACACTTTTTACGGAAGCCTCACTTTTGTAACTGAAGAAGACCCAGGCCAGACCTATCCTGCTCCCAACTTTGTAAAAACGCTTGCATGCGATGAAAATCTAAACAACTACAACGCAACAGATGTACCAGGTGAAACTACTAAAATAATAGATTTTGACCTTGCACAAACAGTAGAAGACTTAAAATTATACATTGTCACCTCTAACCACGGAGCCAACGCTGGTGGCGAAGAGTACAACCGAAGAAACCATTTTGTCTATCTTAATGACAATCTTATACACCAATACATTCCAGGAGGTAAGTCTTGCGAACCTTTTAGAGAAGTAAATACTCAGGGAAATGGAATTTTCTCTCCAAGCCCTCGTACTACCAGAGCTTGGTTAGACTTTAGCAATTGGTGTCCTGGAGATGTAATTCCAATTAGAGAAGTGAGTTTAGGTACGCTTACAGCCGGTTCACACACTATTAAATTAGACGTTCCGGACGCAGTATTTGCAAACGGAGAAGGGTATATTCCGGTTTCCATGTACCTCCAAAACAGAAATAGCTTCCAAGAAATTTGTGTAGCTCCAACAGACCTTGTACTTTCTAACGAAACATATAATAGTGTGGATGCTGCCTGGAATGAAAATGGAGAATCTGCTACCTGGGAAGTTTTATACGGAAGAAGCTCTAATAATAACGACGAGACCTTTATGGATGTTACTGCAGAGCCAAATACTACTGTTATGGACTTGTTAGACAACACTACATATAGTTTTTACGTTCGTTCTATCTGTGGGCCAGAGCAAGCAAGTAACTGGATAGGACCTGTAAACAAAAAAACAGTATTAGGCATTCAGGATAATATTTTTTCACAGTTTCAGTTTTATCCAAATCCGGCCAACACAACCTTACACCTGGTTGCTACTCAAAACATACAAAGCACAAGAATTTTTGATGCATTAGGCAAAGAAGTCCTTTCAAAGCAAATGGACCAATCTGTTTTAAATATAGACGTAAGCGCTATGACCACTGGAATTTACTTCATGGAAGTCTCTATTGGCAACGCTTCCAGGGTATACAAATTCATAAAAAATTAATTTCAGAATACATTTTAGACCTACAAGGATTTGGTTAATTTTGCGAACCTTAACACTGAACAAAAGCTAAACTATGGCATCGAAACCCGATTTATTTGAAGCTCCCGATTATTACAATATAGACGATCTTTTAACCGAAGAACACAAACTTATTCGTGATGCAGCCCGCTCATGGGTAAAGCGCGACGTTTCACCTATTATAGAAGAAGCAGCCCAAAATGCTGAATTCCCAGAATCTATCATTCCTGGACTGGCAGAAATTGGTGCTTTTGGACCTTATATTCCAGAACAATACGGAGGTGCAGGGCTGGATCAGATTAGTTATGGTTTAATCATGCAAGAAATAGAGCGTGGCGATAGCGGAGTAAGATCTACCGCTTCTGTACAATCGTCTTTAGTTATGTACCCAATCTGGAAATACGGTAATGAAGACCAACGCAACAAATACCTTCCAAAATTGGCAACGGGTGAATGGATGGGATCTTTTGGGTTAACAGAACCTGATCACGGTAGTAACCCGGCTGGTATGGTAACCAGCTATAAAGATAAAGGAGACCATTATTTATTAAATGGTGCCAAACTCTGGATTTCCAATTCGCCGTTTTGCGATGTCGCTGTAGTATGGGCCAAAAATGAAGAAGGACGCATACACGGTTTAATTGTTGAACGTGGGATGGAAGGTTTTAGTACGCCTGAAACACACAACAAATGGTCCTTGAGAGCTTCTGCAACCGGTGAGTTGATTTTTCAGGATGTAAAAGTTCCAAAAGAAAATTTGTTGCCTAACAAATCTGGCTTGGGAGCACCTTTAGGATGTTTGGATAGTGCCAGGTACGGCATTGCATGGGGAGCAATAGGAGCTGCCATGGATTGCTACGATACGGCATTAAGATATTCAAAAGAACGTATTCAATTTGGAAAACCCATAGGAGCATTTCAATTACAACAAAAGAAGTTGGCCGAAATGATTACTGAAATCACCAAGGCACAATTACTGGCATTACGTTTGGGGCAACTTAAAAATGAAGACAAAGCGACCTCTGCACAAATTTCAATGGCAAAGCGTAACAATGTAGACATGGCCATTAAAATTGCCCGTGAAGCACGACAAATGTTAGGCGGTATGGGAATTACAGGAGAATACCCTATAATGCGTCACATGATGAATCTGGAAAGCGTTATTACCTACGAAGGAACCCATGACATTCATTTGTTAATTACCGGATTGGATGTTACTGGCTTTAATGCTTTTAAATAATAAATACATCGAACAATTAAAAAGCTTTCTTCGGAAAGCTTTTTTTGTTTTAGTGTAAATCGAAGTCAAATTGTATCTTTAGGGAAAGAAAAAGTGAATGTCTTCGCGAATACGTTTCAGTAATGCCTATAAAACAGCAAAGCGTCTCCCTTTTAACGATGCTTCCAAGTTCATCATTTTTAGCGATTGCCATCGTGGAGATAATAGTTTTGCAGACGACTTTGCCAACAACAGAAACATATATTACCACGCCTTAAAGCACTACTACAACGAAGCATTTACCTATTGCGAATTGGGCGATGGTGATGAGCTTTGGGAGAACATAGAATTTAAAGAAATACTGGAAGCGCATAAAAATGTATACGACCTAATGCGGTTATTTTTTCAGGAAGACAGGTTGCATCGTATTGTAGGAAACCACGATATGGCCTACAAAAACAAACGTTTTGTAGAAAAAAACCTATACACTTATTTTAATAGAATTACCAGTAAGGAAGAACCTCTTTTTCCAGGGGTTGAATTTACCGAAGGATTAATTTTTACACACGAAACTACCGGGCAGGAAATTTTTATGGCACACGGCCACCAAGCCGAATGGATGAACTATACAGGCTGGAAGTTTAATCGTTTTTTGGTGCGTGCGCTTTGGCGACAATTACAAATTTTTGGAATCGGCGACCCCACCAGCCCTGCAAAAAATTACAAAGAACTCATTAAGGTTGAAAAGCGCACCAAACGGTGGATTATGGAAAATAATAACCTGTTTACCATTACGGGCCACACCCATCGTCCCCGTTTTCCGGAACCAGGAGACATTGCCTATTTTAATGACGGTAGCTGCGTACACCCAAGAAGCATTACCGGCCTAGAAATTGAAAACGGAGCTATTTCTCTTATAAAGTGGCATATTGCAACCACCGAAGACGGTACTTTAAAAGTAATAAGAAGATTGCTGGAAGGCCCTCAAAAATTAATTAACTATAAAACCGAATAAATAAAACATTCGTAATTTTAAATATGAAAACACTCTTTGCAAGTATCGCCATACCCTTAGGGATTATACTGGGATTTCTCTCCTGTTCAAATACTAAAGAAAACACCAATGTAGCATCAAATGAAGCAGATTTCACATACCTAGCACTTGGCGATAGTTATACTATTGGCGAAAGTGTATCAGCTACCCAAAATTTTCCATTTCAACTACAGGATTCTTTGAGTAAAAGTTTGAACAAAACAGGTGCCTATAAAATAATAGCACAAACCGGCTGGACTACCACAAATTTATTAGACGCCATTGCTAATCAGCGTCCAACTTCAGATTACGATTTGGTTACTTTACTTATTGGAGTTAACAATCAATTTCAAGGGAAGCCTTTTTCGGTTTATGAAGAGGAATTTCCAAGGCTGTTAGACAAGGCCATAGCATTTGCTGAAGGAGATGCAAGCAGTGTAATTGTTGTTTCTATTCCAGATTATGCCTTTACCCCTTTTGGACAAAAAAGCGGGAGCGTCCAGCAAATTTCAGAAGAAATAGATCGGTACAATGCTTTTGCAGCACAAGTTGCTATGCAAAAGGGAGTTGCTTTTCAAAACATCACAGACATTACAAGACAGGGTTTAGAGGATCCGGCATTGGTTGCCGGAGACGGATTACATCCTTCGGCAAAGGCATACAAACTTTTTGTAGACAGGTTATTTAACAGAGCAAAGCAAGCAGTAGATTAACCTTCGGCTGGAGCTAAGGTGACTTTTAAACCTTCCAGATTTTTAGTGATAAATAACTGGCAACCTAAGCGACTAGTGTCTTTTACATAAAAAGCTTCAGCAAGCATTAAATCTTCATCATAACTCATTTCCGGAAGTTCGTGATCACTTTCAATATAGCATTGACACGAAGCGCACATTGCCATACCACCACAAACTCCTATGGTTCCTTCTTCGGCCAGTTCATAAGATTTGATTATTTCCATGAGGTTCATATTCATGTCGGTTGGCGCAAGAACTTCGTGGGTTGTACCGTTTCGGTCGGTTATGTAAATAGTTATATCTTTCAATTTAATCTATAGATTTTACAACAGCTTTAGGAGCTTCTTTCTTGCTTCCGTCAAAGCCTTCTACACCACCAACAGTAGTATATTTCATAACGTACCGTTTGTCTGGAAAAATACGCTGGTAAGCGCTTTGGCACATTAAGGTAGCTTCATGAAAACCACACAAAATTAATTTCAATTTACCAGGATAGGTATTTACATCGCCTATGGCATAAATACCCGGAATATTGGTTTGATAATCCAGGGTATTATCAACTTTTATAGCATTTTTTTCAATTTCCAGTCCCCAGTCGGCAATGGGTCCTAACTTAGGCGCAAGCCCAAACAAAGGAATAAAATGATCACACGCTTTATTAAAAACTTCGGCTCCCCTTTTAATTGAAACGCCTTGCACCTTTATTTCGCCTACAACATCAATAATTTCGGCCGGGGTAATAAGTTCTATTTTACCTGCATTTTTAAGTTCCTGTACTTTTTCAACAGAGTCCAACGCCCCTCTAAATTCATTTCTACGGTGTACCAGTGTAACGCTTTCCGCAACAGTTGCTAAGAAAATACTCCAGTCCAAAGCACTATCACCACCTCCTGCTATAACTACTTTTTTATTCCGGTATAATTCAGGGTCTCTAATAATGTATTCTACCCCTTTGTCTTCATAGTCTGAAATGTTAGTAATAGGTGGCTTACGAGGCTCAAAACTTCCCAGTCCGCCAGCAATGGCAACTACAGGCGCATGATGTTTTGTGCCTTTATTTGTAGTAACTATAAATGTTCCGTCATCTTGTTTCTCGATAGTTTGCGCCCGTTCACCAAGGGTAAACCCAGGCTGAAACGGCTCTATTTGTTTCATCAGGTTAGTTACCAGATCTCCTGCCAGAATTTCTGGAAAGGCCGGAATATCGTAGATAGGTTTTTTGGGGTAAATTTCGGCACATTGTCCGCCAGGTTGTGGCAATGCATCAATCAGGTGGCATTTTAGTTTTAATAAACCGGCTTCAAATACAGTAAACAATCCTGTTGGTCCTGCGCCAATAATAAGAATATCAGTTTTTATCATATTTCGACTCCGCTTAATACGTTGCGGAAAATACTTATATAATTTAATTTACGCTTCTACATTAATTACTTGCTCAATTTGTGGCGCGTGCTTTTTTATGGTCATTTCCACCCCGCTTTTTAGGGTCATCTGGTTTACAGAACATCCCACACAAGCGCCTTGTAATTGTACTTTTACAATTTTTTCATCTTCTACTGAAAGCAATTTAATATCTCCTCCATCATTCTGCAAAAAAGGACGAATTTCCTCTAAAGCAGCTTCAATTTTATCGTGTAGTGTGAGTGTTTCCATAGTTTATTTTTTAACGGCGCTACAGCCAGCCATAGTGGTTATTTTAATGGCTTCGGTGGGAGGCAGGGTATCATTTCTTTTAACAGTTTCAGAGACTACATTTCTGGTAATTTCTTCAAATGCTGTTTCAATGGGCGATGCAGTTTGCAAGGCTGCAGGGCGACCTACATCTCCTGCTTCACGTATGCTCTGCACCAAGGGTATTTCACCCAAAAATGGTATCTCCAGATCTTCGGCCAGGTTTCTGGCACCTCCTTTCCCAAAGATATAATATTTGTTTTCTGGCAATTCTTCTGGTGTAAAGTAGGACATGTTCTCTACCACTCCCAACACAGGTACCTGTATGTTTTCCTGCTGAAACATAGCCACCCCTTTTCTGGCATCGGCCAGAGCAACAGTTTGTGGTGTACTTACTACCACCGCTCCCGTTATTGGTAATGATTGCATGATACTTAAATGAATATCTCCTGTTCCCGGTGGCAAATCTACCAGCATAAAGTCCAGTTCGCCCCAGGCAGCATCAAAAATTAACTGGTTTAAAGCCTTGGAAGCCATAGGGCCTCTCCAGATCACGGCCTGATTAGGTTTGGTAAAAAAACCAATAGACAAAACTTTTACTCCGTAATTTTCCACGGGTTTCATTTTGCTTTTCCCATCTACAGTTACAGAAAGCGGACGTTCATTAAAAACATCGAACATTAATGGAATGGAAGGTCCGTAAATATCGGCATCCAGTACTCCAACCTTAAAACCCATTTTGGACAAAGTAACAGCCAGGTTTGCGGTAACAGTAGATTTACCTACGCCTCCTTTTCCGGAAGCTACCGCCACGATATTTTTGATACCTGGCACGGGCTTTCCTTTAATTAAATTGGCATCTCCTTTTACCGGCGCCTCCACTTTAATATTTACCTTTACCTGCGCATCTTTGGAAACTTTTTCCTGAATAGTATTAATTATATCCTGCTCTGCGCGTTTTTTTATATGCATAGCCGGGGTCGTCATTTTTATATCTACAATCACCTCATTGGCAAAAGTAATCACGTTTAAAACAGCACCACTCGCTACCATGTTCTCACCTGCTCCTGCAAGCGAAATACTTTCTAACGCTTTTAAAATGTCTTGTTTGTTATATTTCATTATTAAGATTGATTCTAAGTTGCAAATATACGGCGCAAGGTTCAGAATAGAAAAGAGATGGATTGAAATTGTGCTTCGATACAATTTTATTCGCACCTCATAAAATCACTCGGCAACCTGACAAGGAATACTATTTACCCTATGTGATTTGAGGTTTCTAAATAGTTGTAAGTTTTTAAAAAATCCAGAAGCAAATATTTTTTACGCTTCTATTTCAAAAGGAGGCAAATGAAGCATCGGATCCCAAAAAAGAGTTTCAAAATTCTGAACTTGATTTTCCAGCACTTCTACCCCTTCGCTTTCAAGTAATTGTTGCATTAAATTGGTGCCTTTAAAATGGTGTTTTCCCGTAAGAAGCCCTTTTCGATTTACTACTCTGTGGGCTGGAATACTAGGATGCTTGCCAGAAGCATTCATTGCCCACCCTA
The DNA here is from genome assembly GCA_002707745.1 of Flavobacteriaceae bacterium. Taxonomy (GTDB): domain Bacteria; phylum Bacteroidota; class Bacteroidia; order Flavobacteriales; family Flavobacteriaceae; genus Marinirhabdus. Next base: position 6,820 of record PANU01000086.1, on the reverse strand, counting down.
CCATTCTGGCACTTTTTGCAGCTCCTAAATATTTGGCAATAGCACCATAGCTGGTCACTCTTCCATAGGGTATTTGAACGGCAACCCGGTACACTTTTTCAAAAAAACCTGCCTCGGCCATATTAGAAATCGTTGAAAATTTTAAAAAAAGTAATCGCCGAAATGATCGCCGTTATAAAACCAATGATGTAATTCATGTTTACACCTTTCTTTTCGGGTTTGTGTTGTTTTCTGAAAAACCACACGTATATAGCGAGCATGCCAAAAGTACCCATTCCCGATGCCACAACAGTTGCCATAAGCTCAACCTGTCCAAAACTGAACCACCCAAAGCCCGCAAATGTTATGCTTATATATAACCAATAGGGCAATGGTAACAAATTAAGTAAAGCCAATAACATTCCAGAGAAAAATCGGTTGGTTTTGGAATGTCTTTCCATTCCTTCTGGCATTTCCCTACGGGTGTCTTTTGCAATAAAAAAGAAATAAATAGTAAGGCAAATAAAGATACCCAACCCTACTTTTTGAAGCATATCCACATATTCGGGATGCATATCTAAAAACCTTGCAAAAATAAGTGCTACAAAGGTTTGCAACATAACCGTAACGCACACCCCAAGAGAAAAAACCAAACCGCGCTTTCTCCCTTCCTCTACACTTATCTTGGCCGCGTACATATTGAGCAGACCGGGCGGAATTACACCAATGAGCGCTGCTGTAAAGCCAATAATAAAATTTAAAAATACCAACATTCAGGGTTAGTTTGCTCCGTCAATATACAATTATTTACCTCGAAATTTAAAACGGATGTAGGTAATCTTCTTATCTTCTTCAAGATACTGGCTTTCGTAAAATGTTTGAATTGAAACCACTTCTTCGGGCGAATGTGAGTTTCCATACACATCATGATGCGCATATTCTATGTCCTCATCCAAGCCGTGCAATAATCCCAAGGTATAGCCATGCATAAACTCACTATCGGTTTTTAGATGCACAATACCTTCAGGTTTCAGGATATGGTTATATTTCTTTAAAAACTCCTGATTGGTTAAACGATGTTTGGTACGCTTATACTTTATTTGCGGGTCCGGGAAGGTAATCCATATTTCATCTACTTCGTTTTCAGCAAACAGAAAAGTAACCAACTCTATCTGGGTGCGCAGAAAGCCTACGTTGTTCATTTTTTCTTCGAGAGCCGTTTTTGCTCCCCTCCAAAATCGAGCGCCTTTAATATCTATTCCCAAAAAGTTCTTATTAGGGTATTTGCGTGCCAGATTTACTGAATACTCACCCTTTCCGCAGCCTAATTCTAATACCAGCGGATTCTCATTTTTGAAAAACTCTTTTTTCCAGTTCCCTTGTAAGCTGAAAGTGCTATCGGTCACTTCAGCTCTTGTGGGTTGCACCACATTGGCAAAGGTTTTATTTTCTTTAAAACGTTTTAATTTATTTTTGCTTCCCACAGGTAAGTTTTTAAGTCATTTGCTTTATAATTTGGTAAAATTAAGGAAATATAACTCGGGGGAATTCTAGTTACTTTTGTTTTTTTACCTTGAACAAAATTAATGTAGCTTAAAATTTCAGCTGAAACCTAAAAAAACCATACTTGTTGCCCCATTACACTGGGGGTTGGGTCACGCCACACGGTGTATTCCTATTATTCGTTCGCTTATAAAAAACAGATACCAGGTGTTACTGGCGAGCGATGGCGCTGCATTGGCATTACTGAAAAACGAATTTCCTGAACTTCCCTACATAGAACTACCATCCTATAACATTACATATACAAAAAAAGGGGTGTTTTTAAAATGGAAACTCTTGCTGAAACTTCCGCAGCTAATAAAAACGATGGGCGCCGAAAAAAAAGTGGTAAAAAAATTAGTTGCCGAAGGTAAAATTCATGGAATTATTAGTGACAACCGCATGGGGGTGTTTAGCAAGAAAGTTCCTTCAGTAGTTCTTACCCATCAATTACGGGTACTATCTGGCAACACTTCTTATTTCAGCAGTAAAATACACCAAAAGCTTATTAAGAAATTTACCGAATGCTGGGTTCCTGATCTTGCAGGACCCATAAATTTAAGCGGAATTCTGGGACATTTAGACAAAACAGATGTATCTGTAACATACATTGGCCCCTTAAGCCGGATGTCCAAAAAAATTCTTCCAATAAAGTTTGATGTGCTTTGTATTTTATCCGGTCCGGAACCACAGCGCTCCCTGTTGGAAAAAAAACTAATGGAAGTTTTTAAAACCTCAAAAAAAAGAGTAGCATTAGTACAGGGAACGGTACGTGACAAAAAAACGGTAACAGATAACCAAGGCATTACAGTGTTTAACTTTCTTGAAACCAGAGAGCTTGAAAAGCTTATAAACCAAAGTGAAATAGTTGTTGCACGCTCTGGTTACACTACCATTATGGATTTGGCCGTATTGGATAAACCTGCATTTTTTATACCTACACCCGGACAATACGAACAAAAATACCTTGCAAAAAAATTAAAAGAACAAGGAATGGTTCCAAGTTGTAAACAAGAGAAATTTAACGAAAAAAAACTGCGAAAAGTAGCATTGTATAAAGGGCTTGGCAAATTTTCGGCACGGGAGGATTACTCAGATTTATTTAGCCTTTTCGAGCGTGAATGAAAATTCGGAACCTATCCCGATCTGGCTCTCTACATAAATCTTCTCGTTGTGTGCTTCTACAATATGTTTTACAATAGCGAGTCCCAATCCGCTGCCTCCTTCTTTTCTGGAGCCGCTTCTGTCTACTCTAAAAAAACGCTCAAACAAACGTGTAATATGTTCTTTTTCAATTCCCTCACCATTGTCGGTGACACGAATTAACACTTTGTTTTTTACAAATTCTTCAATGCTTACTTCGGTAGTACCATCTTTTACGCCATATTTTATAGAATTAACAATAAGATTTGTAAGTACTTGCTGAATGCGTTCTCTATCTGCATACACAAAAATGCTATCGGTATATTCCACATCAAAGGTTAGTGAAATTCTTTTTTTTGCTGCTTTCATCTCCAGCAGGTCAAAAACATTTTGAATTAATTCTATAATATTAAACTCTTCTTCATACAAATTAAGATCGCCCACTTCCAGCTTGGTAATCATATCCAGATCCTTAATAATATAAATAAGGCGTTCTACCCCCTTATTGGCACGCTGGAGGTATTTTTTACGAACCGATTTATCTTTCATGGCACCTTCCAGTAACGTAAGAATGTAGCCCTGGACTGTAAATAATGGTGTTTTAAGCTCGTGGGAGATATTCCCAAGAAATTCTCTTCGGTAATTTTCACGCACTTTAAGGGATTCGATTTCTAACTTTTTGTCTTCAGCAAAACGTTCCACTTCTCTGGTGAGCGTTTCCATATCTGTAGTTACCCTTTTGGGAGAAAAAGTTGCCGCATCCAGCAAGCGTACATCTTCATAAATTTTTACAACGCGTTTGTATATAAACTTTTGAACCCTATACTGAATAATAAAAAAAGAAAAGAGGTAACAAACAACAGCAAAACCTAACAAAAACCAATAACTAATAGTGTCCTGCATATAAAAAAAAACACCCATTATGAGTGTTAAAAACAGTGTTATAAACGTAGAGGTATACGCTGCAAACTTATACGTTTTCTTAAATGGTTTTGCCACTATACTACAAATTTATACCCTACTCCTTTTACAGTTTTAAATTTTTCATCCCCCAGTTTTTCACGCAATTTACGAATATGTACATCTATCGTTCTACCGCCTACAACTACTTCATTACCCCACACTCTATCCAGTATGTCTTCCCTTTTAAACACTTTGCCAGGTTTGGAAGCCAATAATGCCAGCAATTCAAATTCTTTTCTGGGGAGCACTATTTCTTCTTTACCAAGCACAACTTTATACTCTTCTCTATTAATGACTAAATTACCTAATTTCACTTTATTATCCTCATCTGAGGACTCTTTAAAACGTCTCAGCAACGCTTTTACCTTGCTAATAAGCACTTTAGGCTTTACAGGTTTTGTAATATAGTCGTCTGCACCCGCATCAAAACCGGCTACTTGAGAATAATCTTCTCCTCTTGCTGTGAGAAAAGTGATAACAGTTTCGGACAAATCTGTGATGCCACGCAATTTTTCGCAAGCTTCAATACCATCCATTTCCGGCATCATAACATCCAGAATTATTAAGTGTGGTTTTTCCTTTTTAGCAATAGAAATAGCTTCTACGCCATTTTCGGCCGTTAGGACCTGATATCCTTCCGAAGTAAGATTATACCCCACTATTTCCAGAATATCCGGCTCATCGTCTACTAATAGTATTTTAATATTTTTCTTCTTCATTTTACTTTTCTGTTATCAAAAAGTTAAAGATACTACAATTAGCAATTAACATATAATCCCTCCTACATTGTTAACGATTAGGTAACACAGCATAATCCAAAATAAAGATTTTATAGCTGCTTAAACACATTGTACTTAAAAGCAGAATCCTCTAAAATCGTTTTTACTTATATTTGTAATGACTCCCCGCAATTTTTTTACGTGATGAAAAAAATTACGCTCCTACTGCTCTTATCAGTAGCTCTTGGGATTTGCCAGACTAAACAAGGCCCACAGTATTTTATAAACGAATTGGACGCAGACCAGGATGGAACCGACACCCTGGAGTTTATTGAAATAAAAACCAATCCCCCCAACACACCTCTGGACGGCCTGATTGTAGTGTTGTTTAACGGCAATCATGCTGCAAATGGAAGCTACAATGTGATAAGCCTTGACGGATTTACAACAAATCCCAATGGTTTTTTAATTATTGGAGACGACGCGGTTCCAAACGTAACTATTGCTCTGGGCGCGAGTAATAAAATTCAGAATGGACCAGATGCAATTGCTTTGTACGCTGGAGTACCTGCCGATTTTCCAAATGGTACTGCTCCTACAACACTTAACCTTATAGATGCATTGGTCTACGCTAAAGGAGAACCAGACGATGAGGATTTACTGCTGGCATTAGGCCAAACCATACAATACAATGAAGATCTTAATAATAATAGCGAACTGGAATCCTTACAAAAACAACCAGATGGAACCTATTGTACTGCGCTAACCACACTTAATGCTGAAAACGAATGTGAAGCTTGCACCTTTGTAATTACATCCAGCAGCAGCAGTTGCGATACAAATACAGCAGGCATTGATACCACTACCATGATGATAGAGTTTGCAGGAGGCGGCACTGAAACATTTACCGTATCCCTTACAATTGGCTCAGGAATTATAGGAGGAGACAATCCTTCTACACAGGCAACTGGAACTATTAGTATTACTGAAGTGGAAGAAAACACAACCATTACTGTACTTATTACTAGTCCCTTGTGCCATATAAGCACCAACATTACCGCTCCTGCTTGCGAAACTTCGGGAAATGTTACAACCATTGCTCAGTTACGAACTGGAAATCTTGGTGAAATATACACCCTAACAGGCGAAGCTATTGTAACCTTTCAACAAAATTTAAGAAACCAGAAATTTATTGAAGACGCCACAGCAGCCATTTTAATTGATGACCCCAACAAAATTATTACCAGTAATTACACTACCGGAGATGGCATTGCAGGCATCACCGGCATGTTAAGTGACTTTAACGGAATGCTTCAGTTTATACCCCAAATTGATCCTGGACCGCCAGTATCACAAGGAAACAGTAATATTCCACAAGCGGTTTCTATTACACAACTAAATACCAATCCAGAAGCTTTTGAAGCCGAATTTGTACAAATTGTACAGGGCGTAGCTATAGATAATACTATAAACACCACCTGGATAGCAGACCAGGTGTACGAAATGATAAATCCCAACGGTATTTTTACCTTTAGAGCTCTCTTTTTTGACGCAAACTACCTGGGACTTAAAGTCCCTGTTCAAAATGTAAACATTGCAGGTATTATTACAAATCGAAATAGTTCCTATTATCTTACTTCCAGAAATCTTAATGATGTAAATGGTGTTATTTTAAACGCTACTAATGCAACCAAAAAACAGTTTTCTGTATATCCAAATCCTGCATATATAAATACTATCACTATTACTTCGGAAACCAATACTGCTATGGAAGTAACTGTTTTTACCTGTACAGGGAAAAAAGTTATTACTGTAATTACCCAAGACAATCTCGATATTTCAAAATTATCCAGCGGACTCTACCTACTAAAGATTGTACAGGACAATACTGTTGAAACACAAAAACTGGTTGTGTATTAATTTCAAATTTATAGTGCTATTTTTGAAGTTCAACAAGCAGCACCATATTGAAAACCCCTACACATTTTAGCACTATTACCTCACCCAGCGATTTTAAAAAAGTTGCTCTGGAAACTTTTCATTTTCAATATCAGTATGTGGACGTATATCGAAAATTTTGTCAATTGCTAAATGTTAACCCCAAGGATGTTTCAGCAATTAAAGACATCCCCTTTTTACCAATTCAATTTTTTAAGTCCGAAATCGTAATAGCCGCCCCTGTTTCGGCACAAAAAACCTTTACCAGCAGTGGGACTACAGGAAGTGTAACAAGCCAGCACCAGGTGGCAGACTTAACCTACTACGAAACCAGTTTTTTAAAAACATTTGAGCAATTTTATGGTAGCCCAAACCATTATACTTTTTTAGCATTACTACCCTCGTATCTGGAGCGGGATGATTCTTCTTTAATTTATATGGTAGCCAAGCTTATTGCTAACAGCAACAATCCCGATAGCGGATTTTACCTCAACAATTTAGGTGCGCTTTCTGAAAAACTTAAAAAGTTAGAAGCT